>CAZEWN010000001.1:0-80824 GCA_964516135.1 uncultured Erythrobacter sp.
CGCGCACGCGGCTCGCGCCGACGCCGACGAACATCTCGACGAAGTCCGAACCGGAAATGGTGAAGAACGGCACGCCCGCCTCGCCCGCGATCGCGCGAGCGAGGAGGGTCTTGCCGGTGCCGGGGCTGCCGACCAAAAGCGCGCCTTTGGGGATCTGGCCACCGAGTTTGGAGAAGCGCTGCGGATCGCGCAGGAACTCGACGATCTCCTGCAATTCCTCGCGCGCCTCGTCGATGCCGGCGACGTCGTCGAAGGTGACGCGGCCCTGGCGTTCGGTCAGCATCTTGGCCTTGGACTTGCCGAAGCCCATCGCGCCGCCGCCGCCGCCCTTCTGGACCTGGCGCAGCGCGAAGAAGGCGATGCCGAGGATCAGGATGAACGGAAGCGACTGGATCAACAGATAGAGCAGCATGTTCATGCGCTCTGGCGCGGAGCCGGTGTATTCGACCCCCTTCTCCTCGAGGAGTTCGGTCAGCGTGGTATCGCTGGCCACGGGCGTGGTCGTGAACGCCTCGCCATTGTTGAGCGTGCCGGTGATCTGATCGGCGGAAATGGTGACTTCCTTCACCTGTCCCTGATCGACCTGTTCGCGAAACGCGGAATAGCCGATTTCCTGCCCGGCAGCCTGGTTGCCATTACCGAACATGGATACCAGCATGACGAGGGCGAGGAAAATACCGCCCCAGACCAACATCGACTTGAGCCACGGGGTCGGGCCGTCCGGCCCCTGCTGGTTCGGTTCGCGCTGCTCGCTCATTGAAGGAGATTCCTTTCCTGCGCGCAATGTAGGCACGGGTGGGTGAATAGCAAGTTGACGCCAGGGATGGTGCCAGCCTGAAACGATTGGCGTCAGGTGGTTAACCGCCCAGCCAAGACAAATGCCGATCAGGCCAGCAGCATAAACCCGGCCGCGAAGATCGCCGCCACTGTCAGCGCCATCGCCACCAGCATCATCAGACCGTCGCGGACCGTCAGCGCGAGGCCGAAAGCGGCGATCGCGATCATCGGCGCGCTACTGGCGAAAGGGATCAGTTCCAGGGGCGGGACTGTCGCGCACAGCATGAGGATGCACAGCGCGGCGATTTTCAGTGCCAGGCCCCTCGTCAGTGAGCGCAGTCGACCCTTGAACCAATGATCCATCCTTGACGCGAGGCGCTCAAGCTTCCGTGCTCCCGTGCGTAGCTTGTTCGCGGACACCCCGCGCCGTTCCAGGAACGTCGGCACCCATGGGTGATCGCGGCCGAGCAGGAGCTGGAGCGCGATGAGCGCGATCAGCATCGCCAGCGCGGTCGGCAGGCCCGGGATGCCGCCAACCGGAGATAGCTCGATGAGCGGCAAGACAACGAGCACGGGCCCGAAGCTGGCCTTTCCAAATTGATCGAGCGCATCGCCAAGGACAACCCTGCGTTCGCCCTCGGTCATCTTCTCGAGGCCGATCACGACCTCGCTCATGCTGTGCGGCTCGTGCGCCATGCGGGCGAAACACCCTGCCGCGGCTTTCGCTCCCGCGCGCCATTGCCTAGGCTGATCGGCAATGCGCGACATGCTGGTCATCGGCGGGGGGATCAACGGGGCGGGCATTGCGCGTGATGCGGCCGGGCGCGGGCTCTCGGTCGCGCTGGTCGAGAAGGACGATCTCGCCCAGCATACCTCTTCGGCCAGCACCAAGCTGGTGCACGGTGGACTGCGCTATCTCGAGCAATACGAATTCCGCCTCGTGCGCGAATCGCTGGCAGAGCGCGAGGTGCTCCTCGCTAATGCCCCGCACATCGTCTGGCCATTGCGCTTTGTCCTGCCGCATCACGCCGGCCTGCGACCCCGCTGGATGCTGCGCGCCGGATTGTTCCTCTACGACCATATCGGCGGGCGGCGGACGCTGGCGGGCAGCAGCGCAGTTTCGCTCGACGACGGGGTGCTGCAGGACCGCTTCCGCCACGGGTTCGCATATTCGGACTGCTGGGTCGAGGATGCGCGATTGGTGGTGCTCAACGCGATTGACGCGCGCGAACGCGGTGCCGCGGTGCTGACGCGGACGGCAGTCACCGGGCTGGAGCGACACGCGGACCGGTGGGTCGCGAGTTTGTCCGATGGCGGCAGGATCGAGGCACGCGCCGCCGTCAACGCCGCCGGCCCGTGGGTGGATGATATCGCCGCGCTTGCCACGCAAGGCCGCGCCGCGCAGCGCGTGCGACTGGTCAAGGGCAGTCATATCGTGGTGCCGCGCAAGCACGAGCGCGACCACGCCTATATTTTCCAGCACACTGATGGACGAGTTGTGTTCGCCCTCCCCTATCAACATGCCTTCACGCTGATTGGTACCACCGACATCCCGTTCGACGGAAATCGCGACCGAGTGGAGATTTCGCGTGAGGAATTGACCTACCTCTGCGCCGCCGCGAGCGAATATTTTCGCGAACCGGTGTGCGAGGCCGATGTCGTTTCGACCTACGCCGGGGTCCGTCCGCTCTACGACGATCACGCCGCCAGCAGCTCGACCGTGACGCGCGACTACGTGTTCGAAATCGATGCCAATGAAGGCGCTCCGCTGCTCAATATTTATGGCGGCAAGATCACCACGTATCGCAAACTGGCTGAACACGCGCTCGAACAGCTGGCCCCTCACCTTGCCACGGGGCCAGCCTGGACGCGCCACGTGCCGTTGCCGGGTGGCGACATGGCGGATGGTTTCGAACGCTTTGTGACGGCGCTGTGGGCGGCACGGCCCTGGTTGCCCGCATCAATGGCCCGCCGCCTGGCGCGCGCATATGGGACGCGATGCACCGCCATATTTGGCAAGGCAACCTCGCTAGGCGATCTCGGCCAGCACTTCGGCGGCGATCTCTACGAGGCAGAGTTGTACTACTTGCGCGAGGCGGAATTCGCCCGATCGGCCGAGGACGTGCTGTGGCGCCGATCGAAGCTGGGCCTGCACCTGCCCGCCGCAACGGCAGGCGCCATAGAGGCATGGTTCGCGGCCACTTGATTGCAGGTGAAACCGGGTTCAAGGCGGCGCCCGATTCCCGCTCCTGCACGAGTTTCCCGTCCATGCCCGATCCCGCCCCGCTCGATCGCACCGCGATGCGCCTCGCCTATCGCATGGAGGAAGAGGCGTGTGTCACTGAACGGATGCGGATGGCCGCCCCGGCAAGCGCGGTCCACGGCATCGCCGCCGACCTGGCGGCAGCGCTGATCACTGGCGCGCGCGGGCGCAAGGCGAGCGGGCTTGACGCGTTCCTCCAGCAATTCGGGCTGGATACGGAAGAAGGCATCGCGCTGATGTGCCTTGCCGAAGCGCTGCTGCGCGTGCCCGACGCGGCGACCGCCGACGCGCTGATTCGCGACAAGTTGGGCCATATCGACTGGTCCGAACATCTCGGCGAAAGCAGTTCGACCTTCGTCAACGCCGCGACCTTCTCGCTGATGCTGACCGGCGAGGTGCTCGAACGGCCCGAACTGCACCAGCGCGGTATGGGCGCGACATTGAAGCGCGCGATCGGCCGCGTGGGCGAGCCGGTGATCCGAACCGCGACCTTGCAGGCGATGAAGATCCTGGGTGGCCAGTTCGTGTTCGGCCGCACGATCGAGGAAGCGCTGAAGCGCGCCGCGCCCGAGCGCGCGAAGGGGCTGACGCACAGCTTTGACATGCTCGGCGAGGCGGCGATGACGCTCGGCGATGCAGAGCGCTATCGCCAGTCCTACGCAGCCGCGATCGCGCGGCTGGCGCGCGAGACGGCGAGCGGCTTCCGCACCTCGCCGGGTATCTCGGTGAAGCTCTCGGCGCTCTATCCCAAGTACGATTTCTGGCACGCCGAAGCAGCCAAGGCTGTGCTCGTGCCGATGATCCGCGACCTCGCCATGAAGGCGCGCGATGCGGACATGCACTTCACCATCGATGCCGAGGAGGCCGAACGGCTCGAGCTGTCGATGGATATCATCGAGGCGCTTGTCGCCGACGACGCACTGTTCGCGCGGGCTAATGGCAGCCAGTGGGAAGGCTTCGGCCTCGCCATCCAGGCCTACCAGAAGCGCGGCGTGCATGTGTGCGAGTGGATCGGCAAGCTCGCCCGGCGGTACGGGCGGCGGCTGATGGTGCGGCTGGTCAAGGGCGCCTATTGGGACACCGAGATCAAGCTCAGCCAGGTGGGCGGTTACACCGACTATCCGGTGTTCACGCGCAAGCTGGCGACCGACGTGAGTTACCTCGCCTGCGCGGCACGTCTGCTCGAGGCGAGCGACGTGCTCTTCCCCGCCTTCGCCACCCACAACGCCTATACAATTGGTGCAATCAAGGCCTTGGCGGGCGACCGCCAGTTTGAGTTCCAGCGCCTCCACGGCATGGGCGAGGACGTTTACAGCGAACTCGCCAAGCTGGAGGGCAATCGCCCCACCCCGGTGCGCATCTATGCACCGGTCGGAGGGCACAGGGACCTGCTCGCCTATCTCGTCCGCCGCCTGCTGGAAAACGGGGCCAATTCCAGCTTCGTCAACCGGATGGCGGATGCTGAGGTGCCGGTGGCCGAGCTGACCACCGATCCGGTCGCCGATCTCGCAGCGCTGGAGCCGCGCCGCAATCCGGCGATTCCCTTGCCGACAGACATCTTCGGCGCGCGCCGCAATAGCGCGGGTGTCGACCTTGCCGACCCGCTGGTGCGCGAACCCTTGCTGGAGCGGTTGCGCGCGCTTGAAGGCCGCAGCTGGAGTGCCGCTCCGACCTTTCCTTCGGGCACGCCGGGCGAGATCGCGCCAATTACCATGCCGCAGGATATGCGCGTCGAAATTGGTACGCGCCGCGACGCCACGCCCGACGAGGTCGCCGATGCGATCGGGCGGGCCCAGGCGATCCAGCCGGGCTGGGACAGGCTGGGCGGGGAAAAGCGTGCGCTGCTGCTCGAAGCTGCCGCCGATGCGTTCGAGGCGCATACCGACGAGTTCCTCAGCCTGTGCCAGCGCGAGGCGGGCAAGACCGTGCTCGACGGGGTGCTCGAAGTGCGCGAGGCGGTCGATTTCCTGCGCTACTACGCGGGCGAGGCACGGCGGCTGTTCGCCGCGCCGCATCCGCTGCCCGGCCCGACCGGGGAGGAAAACCGGCTGAGCCTGCACGGGCGCGGCGTCTTCGCCACAATTTCCCCGTGGAATTTTCCGCTGGCGATCTTCATCGGGCCGGCCGCTGCCGCGCTTGCCGCCGGCAACACGGTGGTGGCCAAGCCCGCCGAGCAGACGCCGCTCATCGCCGCGCTTGCCGTCCAGCTGTGTCACGAGGCGGGCATTCCGGCCGAGGCGCTGCAACTTCTGCCCGGCGCGGGCGAGGTGGGGCAGGCAATCACTGGTGATCCGCGCATAACGGGCGTCGCCTTCACCGGCTCGACCGAGACGGCGCAGGCGATCAACCGCAGCCTCGCCGCGCGCGAGGGACCGATCGCCACGTTGATCGCCGAGACCGGCGGGCAGAACGCCATGATCGTCGATAGCTCGGCCTTGCCCGAGCAGGTGACGCGCGATGTGGTCGCCAGCGCCTTCCAGAGCGCGGGCCAGCGCTGTTCGGCGCAACGCGTGCTCTACCTTCAGGACGACGTCGCCGACGGGATGCTGGAGATGATCCGGGGTGCGTTCGAGACTCTGGTGGTCGGCGATCCGGCGGTTCTCGCCACGGATGTGGGTCCGGTGATTGACGAAGACGCACGTTCCTCGCTCGAACGCCATGTCGCCCGGCGCCAGACTGGCGGGCACACCGTGTGGCGGCGCGAGCTTGGCCCGGAGACGGCGGGCGGCTGTTACGTTGCCCCGACCATCATCGAGATTGGCTCGATCCGCGATTTGAAGCGCGAGAACTTCGGGCCGGTGCTGCACGTCGCCCGGTTCAAGGCGGACGAGCTGGAACGGGTGATCGATGACATCAACAGCGCCGGCTACGGCCTAACGCTCGGCCTCCACAGCCGGATCGAAGCGACCCGGCGGCTGGTCGAAGGCCGCGCGCGCGTCGGTAATTTCTATGTCAACCGCAACCAGATCGGCGCGGTGGTGGAAAGCCAGCCGTTCGGCGGGGAGGGGCTATCGGGCACCGGACCCAAGGCGGGGGGACCGCATTACGTCGCGCGTTTCGCCACCGAGCGCGTGGTGTGCATCGACACCACGGCGGCGGGGGGAAATGCCAGCTTGCTGGCCAGTTAGGCGGTCATTGCCGTAGGACGGGCCCGGCTGCTAGGGATCGCGCCATGCCACGCCTTTTTGCCCTGCTGCTGTCGCTGTTCGCATTCGCCTGGTCCTCTGCCGCGCTGGCGGACGTGCGGATGAGCTTTCATTCCTTCAACGGCTCGGTGATGTTCGGGCGCTACCCGCATACCTTCGTGGTGCTGGAAGGTACGCTCGACGATGGCACCAGCGTCAGCGAGAACTACGGCTTCAGCGCCAAGCGCGCCACGCCCGCAGTGCTGCGCGGCCCGGTCGAGCACATGATCCTGATCGAGGAACCGAAGTACATCGCTTCGACCAACCGCCATTTCACCGTCACGATCAGCGACGCACAGTATCGCCGGGTTCGCGCGGAGATGGAGCGCTGGCGCGATGCGCCGGGCAAATATTACCATCTCGACACGCGCAACTGCATCCATTTCGTCGGCGCGATGGCGCAGATCGCCGGATTGCGGGTCGAATACCCGGGCGACATGCTGCGCCGCCCGAAGAAGTGGCTCAACCACGTAACCGGGATGAACCCGCAGCTGGGCGCGCAGCCGATCCGCTAATCCGGGGATAGAGCGCGCGCGCGCTTGCCCCGCCCGCACGGCTGGGGAATCACCATGGAATGGCGATTCTCTCGGACAAATGGATCAGGCAGCAAGCGCGCGAACACGGCATGATCGAGCCGTTCGAGGAAGCGCAGCGGCGCGACGGGTGCATTTCCTACGGATTGTCGAGCTATGGCTACGACGCGCGCGTGGCGCCCGAGTTCAAGATCTTCACCAATGTCGATTCCGCCGTGGTCGACCCGAAGAACTTCGACGGCAAGAGCCTGGTCGATCGCGAGACCGACGTCTGCATCATCCCGCCCAATTCCTTCGCGCTGGCCCGCACGGTCGAATATTTCCGCGTCCCGCGCGATGTGCTGGTGATCTGCCTCGGCAAGAGCACATACGCGCGCTGCGGCATCATCGTGAACGTCACCCCGCTCGAGCCGGGCTGGGAAGGGCACGTGACGCTGGAATTTTCCAACACCACGCCCTTGCCCGCGAAGATCTACGCCAACGAGGGCGCGTGCCAGTTCCTGTTCCTGCAAGGCAACGAGCCGTGCGAGACGAGCTATGCCGACCGTGCGGGCAAGTACATGGGCCAGCGCGGGGTTACGCTGCCGCGGCTGTGAGCCGTCATGCCAGCGAAGGCTGGCATCGCTCTTGGATATGCGCCACCAAGCGGTGAGCGATCCCAGCTTTCGCTGGGATGACGGGAGTGGTGGAAATGGAAACGCGCGAATTCGATATCATCGTCTATGGGGCCACCGGTTACACCGGACGGCTGGTCGCCGAACATTTCGTCCGTGAATACGGTAACGGGCCGGATGCGCCCAAGTGGGCAATGGCCGGGCGCAGCATGACGAAGCTGGAGGAAGTGCGCGGCCTGATCGGCGCGCCCGCCGATACACCGCTGGTTACCGCCGACGCCGATGATCCCGACAGCCTCGAGGCGATGTGTCGCCGCACGCGGGTGATCCTCACAACGGTCGGCCCCTATCAGCTGTATGGCGACGCGCTGGTCGCGGCCTGCGTCAGGACCGGGACCGACTACGCCGACCTGTGCGGCGAGCCCGGCTGGATGCGCGAGCAGATCGACCTGCATCACACGGCGGCGCAGGCCAGCGGCGCGCGCATCTGCTTTTCCAGCGGGTTCGATTCGATCCCGTTCGATCTGGGCGTGCTGATGCTCCAGAACGAGGCCATGGCGCGCTTCGGCCAGCCCGCCCCGCGCGTGCGTGGACGGGTGAGGGCGATGAAGGGGACATTCTCCGGCGGCACCGCGGCCAGTCTGACCGCGACGGTCAAGGCAGTGGCGAAGAACCCCTCGCTCGCCAAGGTGCTAGCCAGCCCCTTCGCATTAACCCCGGGGTTCGAGGGGCCGGACCAGCCCTCCGGCATGATCCCGCGCTACGAGGACGACCTCGATCGCTGGGCCGCGCCGTTCATCATGGCGGCAATCAACACCAAGAACGTCCACCGCACCAATTTCCTTCTGGGCCATCCCTGGGGCGAGGATTTCCGCTACGACGAGATGATGCTAACCAGCCCGGGCGAGGCGGGGAAGGCCGCGGCCGACGCGGTCGTCGGAATGCTCAAGAACCCGTTCGGGGCCAAGCCGCCCGCGCCGGGCGAAGGGCCGACGCCCGAGGAACGCGAAAGCGGCTTCTACGACGTAATTTTCGTCGGTGAGATGCCAGGCGGCGAGACCATACGCTATGCCGTCAAGGGCCGCTACGACCCTGGATATGGCTCGACCAGCCGGATGCTCGCGGAAACCGGTATCGCTCTGCTGCATTCATCACATGAAGGCGGCGTCGGAACCCCCGGCTCGTTCCTCGGCGAGGCGCTGGTCACGCGGTTGCGCGATCATGCCGAGATCACCTTCGCGCCGGAGTGACAACCGCCGCCAGCGGACGTGCATGATCGGCGGCATCAAGGGGAGAATGCCATGTCGACCATTGCCGCGATCATCGGGCGCCTACTGCTGTCGCTGATTTTCATCCTCGCCGGTTTCGGCAAGATCATGGATCCCGCCGGAACCGCGCAGTATATCGAAAGCACCACCACTCTGCCGGGGACTTTGGCGCTGCCCACCGGGATTTTCGAGCTGGTTGCGGGCGGCCTTCTGGCGCTGGGGTTCATGACCCGTCTGACCAGCCTGGCGCTTGCCGGGTTCACCCTGCTGACGATTTTCTTCTTCCACAACCAGTTCGGCGATCCCGATCAGCAGACGGCGGTATTAAAGAATCTCGCGATTACTGGCGGGCTGCTTGCGGTCTTCGCCTATGGCCAGGTGCGCGGCACGTTCGACCATATGCGCGAGCGGTCCCGCTTGCAAAAGGCGGAGCTGCGTGCCGCCCGTGCGGAAGGCAAGGCCGAAGGGCTGGCGGACCGTACCGTCGTGTAGATCGGCATGGCCCGCCGCCCGGCGCGGATCAGAAGCTGGTCCGCACGCTCAGCTTGAAATTGCGGCCGGCCAGCGGAACGAAATCCTTCGTAAAGCTGGCATGGCGGCGGCCCTCGGCGTCGAACACATTGTTGGCCTGAAGCATCACGGTCACATTGTCGCTGCCGCGCAGGGGCTTGAACGCCAAGGACGCGTTGACGTGCGTAAAGCTGTCGGTCGGCGTTTCGAATGCCGCCACCCGGTCTTGGGCGTCGAACCACTGCACCTCGACGCGCCCGTCGAACAGTTCGGTCTGCGCCTCCAGCCCGCCTTGCAGGCGGAGCGGCGGGATGCGTGGTAGCGGGCTGTTGTCATCCAGTTCGGCGCGCACATAGTCACCGCCGAGGTCGCCAATCAGCGCAAAACCGTCGGACCGGACCAATGGCATGCTGATCGCGGCTTCCACGCCCCAGTGATCGGCATCGGCCTGAAGATAGGTAAAGATCGGCAGCTCGCTCTCTTCATCCTCCTCGCCCGTTTCGGCAAGGTAGATGAAGTTGTCGAACCAATTGCGATAGACTGCGACGTTCACCGTGGCCGGCCCAACGGTGCCGCGAACGAACGCCTCGACCCCCCATGCTTTCTCCGTGGTCAGGTCGCGGTCGCCAATCTCGAAGGCCTGCGTCGCGATGTGGGTGCCAAACGACAACAGTTCTTCGGCGCTGGGCGCGCGTTCCACGCGGCTGCCGGTCACGCCTATCCGCAACCCTTCGGCACCTTCCCACACGAGCCCCGCCGCGCCGGAAAAGGCATCATAACCGCGATCGAACGACGCGCGGCGCGACTGAACATCAGTCTTCTCATAACGTCCGGCCAGTTCGAGCTGGAACGCGCCGACCGGAATTTCCTGAAGCGCGAACACCGCGAACTGATCGGTACGGTTCGGCGGAACATAGGCCTCGGGTCCGAACGCGTCGAAATCGCGGAAGTAATATTGGACGCCCAGCGCGCCGCCCCAGCCATTGCGATTGGCCTGCTCGAGTACCGCGCGCGCCTCCAAGCCCTTGACGTCGAAGACGGTGCCGACCTCGTCACCTTCGAATTCGGTGTGGGTATAGTTGGAAAAGCCGACGCGCGTGTTCAGGGCCTGGAAAAAACCGTCCCCCAAAGCCAGTCGGCCACGCATGTCGGCGCGGAACTGCCGCAGGTCGATGGTGATGATCTCACCTTCTTCCTCGCCATGCTCGTCGCCGTGATCCTCTTCGCCCTCGCCTTCTTCCTCGCCATGGCCATGATGATGACCGGCGCCAGGACGTGAAGGAACGCCATACAGCGTGTCGTACCAGCCCACGGCCGCGCCCAGGTTGCTGTCGCCCTCGAAGAAGGCGAAGCCCAGGTTCGCGCTCCAGGTTTCGGTGCCGCTGTTGGGCACCCTGCCGACAAGCCCGGCGGCCTCGCGCAGCTCCTCCGCTTCTTCCAGCTCGCCTTCCTCTTCCTCCTCGTCGGCATCGGCGAGCAGGTCGGCGCGCAGCGCATCGGACAGGACGAACCCGGGAATTTCGAAATCGTCCGTCTCGCGCCACGAACCGCTGGCGTGGACCACAAAGCGATCGCCGAGAGGCACATCGATCGAAGCCGCCGCCTCGCGCAGGTCGTAGGCCGTATCGGCGGCCGCAGATGCATCAAGATGGAAAGGCTCGTTCAGGCGCCGTTGTGGAATGCGCTTGTCGATCACGTTGACCGCGCCGCCGATCGCCTGGCTGCCGTACAGCAACACGGCCGGGCCGCGCAGTACCTCGATCCGCTCAGCGGTGAGCGGGTCGATCGAGGTCGCGTGATCTACCGAGGTGTTCGAGGCATCGATCGCGCCGATACCGTCGATCAGGACACGCACACGCTCCCCTTGAAGCCCGCGCAGGACCGGGCGCGACGAACCAGGTGAAAAGCTGGTGGCCGAGACACCCGGCAGGCTGGTGAGAATCTCGCCAAGTTGGCCATCCATGCGGCGCTGCAGTTCATCACCTTCGAGAACCGAGGTGCCCGCAAGAACGTCAAGCTGTTCCAGACCGATCCCGGTGACGACTATCTCGCCATCAGCGGAAACGCGCCGATCGTGCAAGTCGTCGCGCACGGGGGACTGGCTACCCGCCGCCGTCTGGGCTTGCGCGGGAACGGCGATACCGGCGGCCAGGGCGGCGACCGAGAGCGAAGCGGACAAGATGCCGCGAGCATGATGATACAACATAACGCAGCCCCTAGAAGGTGATCTGCCTTTTGAAAAGGGGCCTGTTCCGTTGAATGCGATGAAATGCCGGCGCATGTTGCCTGCACGCAATAACGCCCCGCTCCCTCTGCCGGACGGCGGGCGTGGGGATGCGCGCTAACCAGGGTCAGTCGTAGGCGACCGCGCGCCCGATCACACGGCCAAGGGTCCCGAATCCCGGCGTTAGGTCGCCGGTCGCCGTGGTGTCGCAATCAGACAGCGACGATGGGGTGGCGCAGGCGCCCAATCTTTTCCAGTTCTGCTTCGATCACGTCGCCCGGCCAGACCCATTCCTGCGGTGTGCGCCCTGCCCCGACCCCTGCCGGCGTACCGGTGGCGATGACATCGCCCGGCTCCAGCGTCATCCCGGCGCTGAGGTCGGCGATCAGTTCGTCGACTTTGAACAGCATGTAGGCGGTGTTGCTGTTCTGCTTTTCCACCCCGTTGACCCACAGCGCCAGGTCGAGGGTCTGCGGATCGGGAATCTCGTCAGCGGTAACGATGCAGGGGCCCATTGGCGCGAATGTATCCTGCCCCTTGGAATATATCCATTGGCCCGAGCGCCGGCAGTCGCGCGCGCTCATGTCGATGATCAGGGTGTAGCCGAACACATGGCGCAACGCATCGGCACGCGCGACCCGCTTGGCGCGGCTGCCCATGATCACACCCAATTCGACTTCCCAATCGAGTTGCTGCGTGATGTTGGCATTGTGCTCAATCGCGTCGCCAGGCCCGATTACGCTCGTCGGCGGCTTAGAGAAAATCACCGGCTCGCGCGGCAAGTCGGGCGAGGTATCGAGCGCTTCAGCCGATTCGGCGACATGCTCGGTGTAATTGAGGCCAATGCCGAAGATGTTCTTGCGGGGCCGTGGGATCGGTGCGAGCAGGTGGGCGCTGCCCAGCGGAATCGCGCAACCAACCGGGTATCGCCCTGCCGCGTCGGCCAGCAATTCGCTGGCCACCCGTACCGCATCAGGCCCCAGGTCGATGAATTCCAGCATTGTCGCCGGGATCGGTACGCCCGCGACAGATCCCAGGCGCGCCAGATCGACGACCATCGCGTCCACGATGGCCCCAAGGCGCCCGGCATCGTCGCTCGCGAGGCGGTAAGTGACCAGTTTCATGTAGTTTCCCGTCTATTGAAGAATGGGTTGGTGCCCGCCGTTATCGCTGAAGCCTTCCTCGCGGTAGAGCCCCAGCGCGCGCATGGCGGGCAGGTCGTGGAAAGCGAACAGACACGCATCGTCGCTGTTCGAAGCATTGGCGTGTTCGTGCCACATCCACGCCGGAACCACGAAGATGTCGCGTTCTTGCCAATCGAACCGCTTGCCGCCGATCACCGACCAGCCGCTGCCCTTGGCGCACTGATAGACAAAACTGCCAACCTGGCGATGCGCCCGCGTGCGCTCGCCCGGCCGCAGCAGCTGCATCTGCGCGCCGATCGTGGGCATGACCGCACCGCCCGTTACCGGGTTCACGTAGTCAACGATGATCCCGTCGTACGGCGAACCATCGCTGACGGCGGCGAGTTTGGTCAGCGCATCGTAGGTGGGTGCCCATTCGTACTTGAGCATGGGCGAATATCGCTTGTTCCATTCCGCGCCCTGCGGCCGGACCCCGGAATGGGCCCAAGTCGCGGTCGTATCATCCACGGGATGGCCGACGACCTGGTTGAGGTCGGGGTGAACTTCGTAGAAGTTGGCTTCCAGCGCGTTCATCAGCGGGATGTCGAGCCCGTCCTGCCAGATGCACACGGTGCCATCCTCGGCCACGCCATGCTCGTGCCAGGTGCCGTTGGGTGTCAGGACGAAGTCGTTGCGGCCGAGCGTCAGCTTGTGCCCGTCGACATTGGTGAAGGCGCCCGATCCTTCCATGATGAACCGCAGCGCAGAGGCGCTATGGCGATGGCTCGACGCGCATTCGCCCGGCGCCATGACCTGTAGCCCCGAATAGAGCCAGCCAACCGCCGCGACCACATCCTTGCGACCGGGATTTTCCAGATAGACCACCCGACGTCCGGCTTGCTCAGGCGTGACAAGATCAAGCGCGCGCAGCACGTCTTCGCGAAGATCGTTGTAGCGCCACAGCATGGGTATCGAGGTTGAAACCGGCTCCCACGGCTCGATCTTATTGGCGACGGTCCACAGCGCTCCGGTCGCGAGCGAGGTCAGCCGATTGTAATATTCGACCAGTTCGGGCGTGTCGGCCACGTTGGCGCGGCCGATCACGTCCTCGCGGTACTGGTCGAACGCCTGCGCGGCCATCCTGCAACCTCATGTCGAGCGGTTATCGCTTCGCCCGACAATGCCATTACCATGGCCCCTTGCGCTCATGCTAAATGATGCCATGGGCATGACCTCCTTTCGCGCGGCCGTTATCCAGGCGGCCGCCAATCCCGCCGATCCCGCCGATTCAGCCAGCAAGGCAGCGCGGCTGATCCGCGAGGCAGCTGCCGCCGGCGCGCGGCTGGCGGTGTTTCCCGAAGCGTTCATCGGTGGCTATCCCAAGGGGGCCAGCTTTGGTACCCCCGTGGGGATGCGCAAGCCCGAGGGGCGCGAGGCCTATGCCCGCTATTTCGCCGGCGCGGTTGCCATCGACGGGCCCGAGGTAGCGCTGGTGCGCGAGGCGGCAGGCGCTGCCGACATGGTCGTGGTCGTAGGGGTCATAGAACGCGCCGGGAGCACGCTCTACTGCACCGCGCTGATCATTGATGGCGAATCCGGCACGATGGCCACGCACCGCAAGCTGATGCCAACCGGCGCCGAACGACTGATCTGGGGCTTCGGCGATGGTTCGACCCTTCCCGCCGTCGAAACAGCGCTGGGCACGGTCGGCGCGGTGATCTGCTGGGAAAACTATATGCCGATGATGCGGATGGCGATGTTCGCGCAAGGGGTCACGCTTTACTGTGCGCCCACCGCCGACGACCGCGATGGCTGGGCGGCATCGATGCGCCACATTGCGCTGGAGGGGCGGTGCCACGTCCTCTCGTCTTGCCAGTTCATCCGCCGCGGCAATTATCCCGCAGACCATGAATGCGCGCTCGGGGATGATCCCGATACCGTGCTGCTGCGTGGCGGAAGCATGATCGTGGGTCCGCTCGGCGATGTGCTGGCGGGGCCGGATTACTCCGGCGAGACGATCCTGTACGCCCAGATCGACCCCGCAGAGATCGCCCGTGCCCGGTATGATTTCGATGTCGCAGGCCACTACGCGCGGCCCGACGTCTTCCGGCTTGAAGTCGATCGCCGCCCTCGCCCGCCTGTCGCCTGGACGGACGCGCCGGAGTGAGCTTCCTCGATTTCGCCGCGCTCGACCGGCATTCGCGCTACAAGCTGATGAGCGCGGCAATCGTACCGCGCCCGATCGCCTGGGTCGGGACGCTATCGGCTGCGGGTATCGGCAATCTGGCGCCCTATAGCTTCTTCAACATGATGGGCGCTGCCCCGCCATTGGTGGTGCTGGGGACAATGCGGCAAGACGATGGACGGCTGAAAGACACCGCGCGCAACATCTTCGACACGGGCGAGTTCACGATCAACCTCGTCGCTGAAAGCACGCTCGAAGCGGTCAACCTGACCTGCGCCGATGCCCCGCCTGAAGTCGACGAAGCTGCGCTGGCAAGGCTTGCCCTGGAACCATGCCGACTGATCGCGCCACCGCGTGTCGCCGCATCCCCCGTCAGTTTCGAATGCCGCCTGTCAAGCCATGTCGACGCGGCGCCCGAAACGGTAATCCTGATCGGGGAGGTGATCGCGATGCACGTTGCCGACGCTTTTTTCGATGCGGAACGGCTCCGGCTCGATCCGGTTGCCATGGGCCTGATGGGGCGGATCCACGGACCGGGCGCCTATACCCGAATCGCCGTAGATCGGCAGCTCGACCGGCCGGACTATGCCGATCTGGCCACCAGGGCCGTGCCGCCCGATTCGATCGACTGACCAACCTCGATCAGCCGGTTGATAAACTTGCGTACCGGCGCCAGCATGACTCCGCGCCGCCGATAGGTAACGCCAACGGTCACCTGATCCCAGATCGGCTGGTCAAGCGCAATCGGCACGAGGTGGGCATATTCGCGGTCGAGCTTAATCAGCGCGCGGGGCAGGTAGCTGAGATAATCGCCTTCCTGCAGCATGGTGGCCATGAAGGTGGATGACGGCGTCGATATGACGCAGGTCGGCGGCGCCAGGCCCGCCCCGCGCAGCGCACGCGTGAGACGGTTGCGCTCGCCCTCCGTACCATCGGGCAGAACCCATTTGTACGGGCCGAGATCGGCGATTTCGACCTTGCCAAGCTTGTGCAGCGGGTGATCGGCGTTGGCGACGATCACGATCTCGTCATGCAGCGCGACCTCCTGGCGGAAATCATCGTCGTGCGCGAGGCCGCCGATCGAACCGACGACGATATCGACCTCGCCGCGCCGCAGGCTGGCGATGAGCTCGTCGCGCAACCCCTGGCGGAAGGTGACCACTGCACTGTCGTCATTGGCGACGAAGGCACGTACCGCCTGGGGGATCAGATACTGCATCATCGTGGCGCCGGCGCCCACCCGCACGATACCGCGCCCGGTGCCCTTCAACTGCGCCAGTTCCTCTGTCGCACGGTCAATCTCGCCGGTAATCAGTGCGGCATATTCGAGGAACACCTTGCCATATTCGGTTGGGACGACCCCCACGGGATGGCGTTCGAGCAGCATGACGCCCAGCGACTGTTCGAGATTGCGAATGCTTTTCGACAGTGCCGGCTGGGTCACATGCAGCCGTTCCGCGGCCTGCCCGAAGCTGGCGCAGCGAACGATCTCCAGGTAGTATTTGATCTGCCGCAGTTCCATGCCGGTCGACGCCCTCCCTCAGTCCCCTTGTGACCAAGCGCCGCGCACGAAGTTACCGCCCTGCATGATCGCCCAGCATCCTTCTTCTACGGCATGGGCGAAAATTGGCCAGACGTGGATCATGCCTGCCCATTCCTGGAACATCGCGGTGCCGCCCACCGCCTCGATCCGGTCGCGCAGGCGCGTGGAATCGGCTAGCAGCACTTCTTCCGACCCCACCTGCAGCAGCGTTGGCGGCAGGCCTTCGACCACGCCGAACAGCGGGGATGCGCGCGGGTCGGACGGATCCGCACCTTCCAGATAGACCGCCGCGGTCGGCTCCATCGTCGCTGCGTCCACGAAAGGATCGCGCGCTGCATGCGTGGCCACCGTCGATCCGGAATGGGTGAGGTCGAGATAGGCCGAAACAAGCCAGAGCGCATCAGGCATAGCCAGGCCATCGCCAAGCCGCGCCTGCAGTGCCGCCAGCGCGAGATTGGCCCCCGCGCTATCGCCGCCAATCGCCGTCGGACCCGCGCGGCCCGCCAGCCAGGCAAGGGTAGCGACAGCATCGTCTAGCGCGGCGGGGAAGCGATTTTCCGGTGCGAGCCGGTAGTCCGGCAGCAGAACCTGCGCCCCGCACGCCTGCGCCAGGCGTGCGGCAAAGGGGCGGTAGCTGTCCGCGGAGCCCAGCACGAACGCACCCCCATGAAGCCAGGCGATCACACCATCGCCGGATGCTTCGGTGCGGCACAACAGGCCCGAGAAACCCGGCGCGATTTCCACCCGCTCGGCAACGAAATCGGATGGCAAAGGCTGCCCGGCCATTTGCGCTTCGAAGCCAGCGCGGCGCATTTCGATCGGCGGCGCGGGTTGGCCACGCCGCGCACGCAGCATCGCGGCGATGGGGGCAACTTCCTCAAGTGACATTGGCATCCTCCGCCTGTTCGGCGCGGGCCATCGCCTTCAACGCCTGCTTGTCGATCTTGCCCACCGGCGTACGCGGCAGCGCATCGAGGAAGCGATAGCGGGCGGGGTGCTTGTATCGCACCAGCGAGGCGGCACAATGCGCGGCCAGCGATGCCTCGTCGAGGCCCGGCGCCGCGACATAGGCCCAGATCACCTCGCCGCGATAACTGTCGGGGACGCCGACCGCACCCGCTTCCGTCACGGCCGGGTGGCGCATGAGCACCTCGTCGATCTCGCGCGGGTAGACATTGAACCCGCCCACGATCGCCATGTCTTTCTTGCGGTCCTCGACATAGAGGTATCCATCGGAATCGATCCGCCCGATGTCGCCGGTGTGCAGCCAGCCATCGGCCAGCGTTTCCGCGGTTTCTTCCGGGCGATCGAGATAGCCGTTCATCACTTGCGGCCCTCGCGCGAGGATTTCGCCAGTTCCCGCCCCATTTGCGATCCGCAGCTCCGTCAGTGGCAGCGCCGGGCCGACCGAGCCCTGTTTCGTCGCCATGCCGGGGCCATGATAAGTCAGCACCGGCCCGGCCTCGCTCTGGCCATAACCTTCGTAAATTGGCACCCCGGTCGCCGCTTCCCAGCGATCGAGTGTGTCTTGCGGCAATGGCGCGGACCCCGAGTAGGCACAGCGCAGGCTCGCCACCCGGTCGCGCCGCAAGCCATCGAAACCGAGCAGGCTGTTGAAGACCGTCGGCCCGGCGGGCAGGCGGGTGATCGCCTCGGCCTGGATGCAATCGAGCACCCAGTCGGGCCGGTAGCGCGGCAGGATGTGCAGCGTTCCCCCGCAATAGGCCGCCAGATGCAGGCACATGGCCGACGCGAAGCTGTGATAGAGCGGCATCATGCAGATCACGCGTTCATCGCCCGGCACCGTCGGGAGCACCGCCTCGCGCTGAGCGACATTGGTCGCAACCGCGCTGTGGGTCAGCATGACGCCCTTGGGCACCCCGGTTGTGCCGCCGGTGAACTGGAGCACCGCCAGGCTCTCGGGATCGACGGCTGCAAGCGCGGCAACCGGGCCGTCGAGCTGTGCCATGGTGCACACGACGCTGCCCGGTGGCAGCAGCGCGGCGATCGTCGCGAACCGGTCGGCGGTGGTCAGGGTCACCGCCGGACGGACCTGCGCGAGGATCGGCGCGAGTTCGGCGGCGGTATAGTCGGGATTGAGCGCCGCCGTTGCCGCGCCCGCCGCCTGCACCGCGAACAGCGCCAGCGCGATCTCGATGCCGTTGGGTAGCACGATGGCCACGTGCCGCCCCGCCACGCCCAGCGCGGCGAGGCGCCCCGCGAGCAGGGTCACGCGGCGGTGGTATTCCCCGTAGTCGAGTCGCTCCTCGCCGCAGACCAGTGCGGCCGCCCCGGGCCATTCGCGCGCCGCGCGTTCCAGCAGCGCTACGGTCGTTTCAGGCACCCACAGCGCCGAACCGTCGGCGGCATGCAGCATCAGCCGACCTCGATCACCAGCGCCATCGCGGTGTCCCCTGCCGCGCAACCCTGGAACAACCCGCGTCCGCCGCCACGCAGCGCCAGTTCCTCGATCATCTCGATCAAACCGCGCAGGCCGGTCGGACCCTGCGGGTGGCCCCAGACCAGCGAGCAGCCGAATGCGTTCATCCGTTCCAGCGGAAACCCGGTTTCGCGCGCAAAGACCAGGTCATTGACGATGAAGGGGTTATGCGCCTTGACCACGTCGATCGCATCAATGCCCAGCCGGGCCTGATCGAGGGCGCGGCGGCTGGCGGGGACGGGCGCTGCGGGCATGAAGGCGCGTTCCGCCCGGGCCAGGCCGAAGCCCAGCAACGCGACCTCTATGGACTTGTCGCGTGCCAGTTCGCGCGCCGCTTCACGGCTTGCGATCACCATGCCGGCGTTGCCATCGGCAGGATGGGTCTGTCCGGCGAACGTCACCGTGCCCCCTTCGCGCACCGGCTTCAGACCGCGCAGCTTCGCCTCGTCGACCGCCTGCACCCCTTCATCGCCAGACAGTGTGGTCGCGACTTTGCCGAACCGCGCATCGGGGGCATCGAATGGCAAGTCCATGTAACGGCGCTGGAACGCCCGATCGTCCGCCAGCGCATCAGCATACTGTGCATAGCGCATCAGGGTGGCGTCATCCTGCTCTTCGCGGCTGATTTGCCAGCGCCTCGCGACGTTTTCCGCCGTTTCGACCATCGCCACCCCGGCGAAGGGATCGCGGGCGAAATTGTCGAGCACCCAGTCCTCCGCCTCGCCCGTGCCACCTGGCGCAGCGGGCGCGGGATAATAGATGTGCGGGCCGTTGGAGACCCGATCGCAGGTCAGCACCAGCGCCGTCGTCGCGCCGCCCCCGGCGACTTCCTGCGCCGCTGCCTGGACACAGCGGGCCGACGTGGCGCAGGCCTGCATCACACTTGGCCCGCCGACGCGCTCCGCACCAATTTCCCCCGTGATCCAGGGGAGGCCATAGAAACTGCCGCGCTGCGGCACCGTAAAGCCGAGCACGCCGAAATCGAACACCTCGGGATCGATGGCGCGTTTGGCCAGCGCATGGCGCGCTGTCCAGGCGGCAAAGCGCAGGCTGTGCAGCCCCGCGAACGACCCCTGCCAGCGCGCGAACGGCGTGGACCAATAGGCGCCGTAGGGTATCCAGGCCAGCGTCACAGCGGCGCCGCCATGGCATTGAACGCGGCATTGGCATTGATCAGGTCGACGCGCTTTTCCGCGATCAGCAGGCCGCCCCCCGTGCGCCGGAAACGATGCCGGACCCGCCCGCCGAACAGGCGCTGATCGTCCTCGAACCGGTCGCGATTGCGGTATTCGAGCATGATCTGGCTGGAGACCGCGACGACTTCGTCCGCGTCCTCGCGCTCGATCCGGATGCCGGAGATGACATGCACCGTGCGCGGGCTGGGCTCCGCCCCGAATGCGCGGGGGTTCGCCAGCCGGTGTGTGCGAACCGCCATGATCTGGCGATCGTCGCGAAAATGGCTCGGCCCCTCGCGCGGGCCGGCCATATCGGGTGAAACAGGCACCCAATAGAGGCAATCCGGCGTGAACATCGCCAGCCATTCCTCGTAGTGCCGGTCGTCGAGCAGCCCCGCCTCGCGCTCGATCAGCTCGCGCACGATCTCGATCACGTGGCGCGTCCCATGTAATCGGACCAGGCGGCAAACTGATTGCGGATGAATGCCTCGGACGTCGCGGGCGAACGGGTCAGCGCATTATCGCGCGCGCGATCCTCCCTGATGCCCCGGCTCATGGGAATCCATTCGCGCGGACCGTACTGGTTCCCCAGCAGGCAGCGCTCGTAGATCTCCAGATCGTCGGCGATGACGGGAGAGGCGGCAGAGTTGGCGCCGGTGCAATATTCGATAGCGTTCACATGCGTTTCTTCAGGCGCGCCGACCAGGCGGAACGTGAAACCGATCATCTCGGTCAGGTCATGCCGCACGGGCCGCATGATCCGGATCGTCTGATAGCGCGCATGCCAGAACGACGAGGGATAGAGCAGCATCAAGTGGCGATCGAGTGACAGCACTTCGCGCGCTTTTTCCTCGCCGTGATGCGCGATCAAGCCCCGCGTATACTCATCAGCGGTGTCGGGGGTGTAGCCCGCCCCCATGTGCCCGCCGATGTAGCTGTGGCCACCGGGCGTGGTGACCATGTCGATGTCCTGGAAGAACTGGATTGGCTTGCCATTTGCCAGCATCATCCCGACCGTTGGCACCACCTTGTCCGCGCCCACGTCCGCCACAACGGCCTTGGCGGAAACCACTGACGCGGAATGCGCGAAACCGGGGTGGATAGTGTCGTTGAGGTTCTCGAACGTCATCTTCCAGTTCGCCCGATAGTAGTGGCGCAACTGGTACTTGCCGACTTCGATCTGGCCGGTTGGAGAGCGGTCGACCAGGTCGTCGATGGTGGATTTCATGTGGCCAAGGAAATCGAGCAGCGCGGGGCCATCGTCGCCGGCCAGGTTGCCGAATACGAACCCGCGATAACTTTCGGTTCGCACGCGGCGGATCGCATAATCCGCCGGGTCGAGCACGCCGGAATAGTTTGTCGGATGCGAAACGAACCGCACAGTCCCGTCGGCGTTGAAGGTCCACCCGTGATAGGGGCACTGATGCCCGTGCGGCGCCGATCCCTTGTCGAACGCGCACAGGGTCGCGCCGCGGTGGGTGCAGCGGTTGAAGATCGTCTCGATCGCGCCGTCCTTCCCGCGCGTCAGGATGACCGCCTGGGTGCCCATGTGCCGCACGACATAATCGCCAGGCTCGGGCAGTTCGCTGTCGTGCGCGAGATAGAGCCAGGCGCGGCCGAACACGCGCTCCATTTCCAGCGTGAAGATGTCCGGATCGGTATAGACCGAACGGTGCACTTCGCCCTCGCGGACAAGTGATCGGGGGTCGAGAGCGCGCGTGGCCATTGCCTGACTCTAGAGCGGCTCCCCCTGCCGGGAATGGCATCCGGCGCGCGCGCTTCATGAATTATCGTCATGACGCACGCACCCCGGCGCGGCTAGGACACGATGGTGCAGCCAGCCTATTGTCGCAATCGACGAGGAGATGTGATGCCTGCCCAGATCGAAGGCCTGCCGCTGCTGCCCGACGACGTCTTTGTGATCGATCCGGTCGTCCACGCGCTCAATCTCGACCACGGCAACGTGGCCTCCAGATATGGCGAGCAGCTCTACGCCATGTCCTATGGCCTCCATGCACTGCTGAGCCCGCCCGAGGCGCTGTGCGCGCCGGATGTCTACATGACGGACATGCCGCCCGAGGCGCTGGTGCGGACCATGTTCGAAGAAAGCCAGACCAGCCTCGTCGGCACGCATACGCTCCGGCTCGACACGTGGTTCAAGGACGGTTTCGCGGCTGAGTGGAAAACAGTCGAAATGACCCGCCGCTGGCCCAACCGGGTGCTCGGCTATGTCGGTCTCGACCCGACGCAGGAACGCGCCGCCGTGATCGAGGATCTTGAACGGCAGGTCGCGGACATGCCGGGCGCCATCGGGGTCAAGCTCTATCCCCATCAGATGGACCCTTATCGCCATTGGCTGACAAACGACGAGACCGTGCTGCGCCTGATCGAGCGGGCGCAGACGCTGGGCCTGAAGTCGATCGCGATCCACAAGGCGCTGCCCAACGGGTCCGTACCGCTGGCGCCCTACCGTATCGGCGAGGATTTCGAACAGGCCGCCGATGCCTTCCCGGCCATGGCGTTCGAAATCGTCCATTCGGGCATGGCCTTCGTGGAGGAAACCGCGATGGCGATTGGGCGCTTTCCCAACGTCTATGCCAATCTTGAAACGACCACTGCGATGCTGTGGCAGGCGCCGGGCCGGTTCGAGGCAGCGCTGGCGCTGCTGATGCAATGGGGCGGGCCGGAGAAGATTCTGTGGTCGACCGGCTGCACCGTGGTCCACCCGCAGCACCTGCTGCAACTGTTCTGGGCGTTTTCCTTCAGCGCCGAGACATGCGACCGCCACGGCATTCCGCCGATCGACGAGGCCATCAAGCGCGCGATACTGGGCGGGAACTACGCGCGGATGATCGGGCTCGACCTCGTTGATCTCGCCGCGCGCCAGGCGGGCGACGAATTCGATGGAGTCGCGCTGAAAGAGCCATGGTCGTGCTGGAGCGCGATGTGATCGACGCCGCCGTCCGCGCGGCGCTGGCACGGGTGCATGACCCTTGTAGCGTCGCCGCCGGGCGCCCGACCTCGCTGATCGACATGGGGCTGGTGCGCGGCTGGACCTTTGCCGAGGGCCACCTCGCGGTCACCTTTTGCGTGACCTTCGCCGGTTGCACCATGGCCCCCCACTTCGTGGAGGCGGCAGCGCGCGAACTCGCCGCGATCGAGGGTGTGGAGCGTGTTTCCACCGCCGTTGACACCGAGTTTGCCTGGACGCCCGACCTGATGCACGGCGAACGCCCAGCGATGACCGGGCGCCCGCAAGCCTGGCGCGAGCGGACGAGCGCTTAGCGGAAGAACGCGTCCCACTTTTCCGGTTCGAGGCACATGTGCCAGCATTCCTTGAGCTTGCCGTCCTCGACCCGCCAAGTCATCGCCTCGCGCGTTCTGAGCATTTCCTCGCCGCGCCGCGCGCGCACTTCCGCGATCAGCACGACATGGTCGTCGCTACCGAAATAATCGAGCGGATAGGCCCAGTAGGCATCGACCGCTTGCTGCAGCATGCCGAAATTCCGCATGATTTCGGCATGGCCGACATAGGATCCGGCCAGCGCGTTATCGCCGGGCATGTGCCAGATCGCATCGTCGGCAATGCGCGAGAACAGCGCCTCGACATCGCCCTGCTGGAATGCCTTGTGAGCGCTGTAAAGCAGGTGGGCGTTCGGATGGTCCGCGTCCGTCAACGGGCGCATGACCGGAGGGTTTTCCTCTTCCGCGGCCAGGGCGGCGCTGTAGCCGGTGGTCATGCGGCGCCCTCCACTTCGAACGTCACCTCGACATTCCCGCGCGTTGCGTTGGAATAGGGGCAAACCTCGTGCGCTTCGGCCACCAGTTTTTCCGCAGCGGCCTGGTCGAGGGTCGGCACGGAAACCTCGTGCCGCACCGCGAGTCCGAAGCCCGGGCCATCGTCGCGCATGCCGATGCCGACGTGGCCGGTTACTTGCGAACCAGCGATGTCCAGCTTCTGCTGCCCCGCGATGAACTGCATGGCCGAATGGAAGCAGGCGGCATAGCCGGCGGCGAACAGCTGTTCGGGATTGCTCGCCCCTCCCGGACCGCCCATCGGTGCCGGGATGGCCAGGTCGAGATCGACGAGACCGTCGCTGCTGGAGACATGGCCGTTGCGCCCGCCGGTGGCGGTTGCGGTGGCGGTGTAGAGCGGGGTCATTGCGTTGTCTCCTCGACAGTCGCCGCGGCAAAGGCGGCATGGGTACGCGGCGCGCGGCCGATGATGGCAGTGGACGCCGCGATATCTTGCGCCGTCGCGGGGCAGCCCAGTTCCTGGGTCACCTGCATCATGAGCCGGAAATCCTCTTCCATCCAGTCACTCATGCGGATGCCTGACGCGCGCATGCCACCGATGAAAGGATCGATTCCATCACCGGCGTAAACGACCGGGCGTCCGAGCGCTGCCGACCAGTTCGCGGCCAGCACTGGACCGGTCAGCCGCTCGCTGCCGCACAGGGGCACCGCCGTTCCATCCCAGTCGTCCTGCATCAGCGCACGACAAGCGGCGCGGGCGATATCGGCGACGTCGATGCTCCAAACTCCGCTGGACCCGACCGGCAGAGGATAGATCCCTGGCCCCGTAATCGCGGACCGGACCATCAGGTCGTTCTGGAAGAAAAAATTTGGCTCCAGCACAACTGCGCGCGGCCGGGCGAGTACGGCCTGCTTGATGGGGATCTTGGCCTCAAAATGCGGAATTCGACGCAGCATCTCCAGGTTGTGGATTGCAAGGTAGACGATTTTCTCCAGACCGGCTGCGACCAGCGCTTCGTGCGCGGCAAGGCCGATCGCGGTTTCTTCGGGGCCAATCGGCGTCATCAGGTAGGCCGCGTCGAAACCGTGCGCGGCCCGCGCGACGGCTTCGGCATCGGCAAGGTCAAGGTCGATTCCGCCAGCCCCCGCCTGTCGTGCCGCCGGCACCGCCTCGGCCCCGGCAGCAGCAAGGTTTGCAACGAGGTTACGCCCGATCTTGCCCGTGCCGCCGAAGACGAGGATTCGCATTGCCCCGCTCAGAACCTGACGCTCGCAGTCACGCCGAATTCGCGTGGACGCCCCAGATAAGTGTATGCCACGCCCTGGGTCGCGAGCGCGTCCTGCCCGAATGTGTAATATTCGGTATCGGTCAGGTTCTGGCCGTAGACCGCCAGGTTGAAGCGTTCGCTGGCATCCATCCAGCTGAGCCGGGCATTGACGATGCCGTACCCGTCCTGCTCCTCCAGGGGCGAATTGAACGCGGTGAAAAATACGTCCGATTGCAGCCGATAATCGACGCGCGGGGTGAGCGTGCCCGACCCACCCAGCGGGATCGCATATTCGGCGCCAAGGGCCAGCGTCCATTCGGGGCTGAACGGCAGGCGGTTGCCATTGATCGGCCCAACGAGCACCGGCACGTTCTCGAACTTGCTGTCGGTGTAGCCAAGCGCCGCATCAAACCTGAGCCCCGCAGTCGGCACGGCGGTGATTTCGAGCTCGAAACCCTTGAGTTCGGCGTCACCCGCGTTGGCTACACGGAACTGCACGGCCGGATCGGCGATGGTCTGCTGAATGTCCTTGTATTTCGAATAGAACAGCGTGCCGTTGACGCGCAACGTGCGGTCGAGCCATTCCGACTTGAAGCCTGCCTCGTAAGTGTCGTTCGTGTCCGGCGCGTAGGAGGGTACGCTTGTCTGCGGCGCGATCAGGCGACCGTTGAAGCCGCCGGCGCGGAACCCCTTGGAATAGGACGCGAACAGCAGCACGTCGCGGCTGGGGGCATATTCGACGCCGATCTTAGGCGTGAACTTGTCGAAGCTGGCACTGTCGGGGAGATCGGTGACGATCGGCAGTACAATCCGCTGGCCAATCAGCTCGGGCGGCAGCCCGAACCCAAAAACGGCACCGGGGCCGACACCCTGGGGCCGGAAATCGAAGAACTGGTTCGACACGATCCGCTTGCGGTCCCAGGTGTAGCGGCCGCCCAGCGTGACCGAGAAAGCGTCGGTGAAGCCATACCTAACCTGCCCGAACAACGCGGTCGATCGGGTTTTCTGGTCGTTGCCCTGTGTCCAGGTGTTGCACGGGGTGAAGGGGGCGGCACCCGGGTCACTGATCGGCGCGAAGCACAATCCAAGAACCTGCGCCGCGTCCTCGCGAAAATGATAACCACCGATCAGATAAGTGAGCCGGTCGTCGAACGCTTCACCAGCGAGCTGGATTTCCTGGCTGAACTGGGTCTGCTCGGTGGTGACGTCCTGATCATAGAGCTTGTAGCGGGTGCCGTCGGGATCGGATGTCGAGAAACCGTCCAGCTCCCGCCAGGCCGTGATCGACTTCAACGTCGCTCCGCCCAGATCAATGCTGACAGTGCCTGAAAAACCATAGGTTTCGTTGCGCGCGAACGGGCTGTTGGAGGCATAGACCGTGTAGAAGTCATCGGGATCCTGCACGTCTGCGGCGGCGGCGGGCGGAAAGAAGGGCGCGGGTGCAATGGCCCGCAGCACCGATGGCGCCGGGTTCGACTTATCAAGGGAATAGTCGGCCGCCAGATCGATCGTCACGGCTTCGCCAAGGCCGAAGCGCACTTGCGCTCGCCCGCCATAGCGGTCGGTCGCGCCGAACCGGTCGCCGGTGACGGCATTGCGCGCGAATCCATCCTGCTCGCGAAAGAACCCCGACAGGCGAACGGCGCTGTCGGTGCCGATCGGTGCGTTGATGCTGCCCGTCAGATCGATCCGGTCGCGACTGCCGTAGGTGGCGCTCGCGCTGCCGGAGAACTCACTCGGATCGGGCTGGCGCGAAACGATGTTGACCGCCCCGCCCAGCGTGTTGCGCCCGAACAGCGTGCCTTGCGGGCCGCGCAGCACCTCGACTCGCTCGATATCGCCGCTGTCGAGCATCGCCCCGACCGTGCGCCCCAGGTAGACCCCGTCGACATAGAGGCCGACGCCGGGGTCGTTGGTGATGATAAAATCGAACTGCCCGACCCCGCGCACGAAGAAGTTCGCGTCGGACGAGCCCTGGGGTCCGGTGGTCGAGGTCAGGTTGGGCACGGTAGCGGCGAGATCGTTGATCACCGCGACACCCGATGCGGCCAGCGCATCGGCGGTCAGGGCGGTCACGGCGAGGGGGGTGTCCTGCAAGTTCGCTTCGCGCCGCTCTGCCGTGACGACGATTTCCTCGATCCCACCGGACGGCGCGACGTCCTGCGCCAGCGCAGGGAGCGAGCATCCGCAGAGCAACAAGGCGCTGATGCGCGTGGCGATAGTCTTGTGAGATCCCATTTTCGGCTCCTCCTGAACCATCCCCCGGGCGTTGGCGACCCGTCCGTGGGGGTGTGTTGTGGTGTCCGCAACAAAGTTCCGCGCCGCGCGTATTTCTGGAAATGAATTCCGGGCATCCGCCGATGAATAGCGGTGAGCGGACGTGCGACCGGTTATCAGCAGGCCCATCCAATTCATGAGCCGCGCACGATCGACCGTGGCAATCTGCCCCAATGGTGATGCTGCTGACCGAACAGGCGCGCGGCGCGATGACCCCGGGCGAGCGATTGCCGCACCTGCCCGTACCGCCGGTCATCGTGTCGAACGGCGAATATACCCCGCCCCGTCAGGCGGACGGTCTGCGGCGTTACCAGCGGCTGATGCTGGAGCGCGGTGAAAGGATGGCCGCCAGGGCGGGCATGCGGACCAGGGACTGGCTTCGCACCCCGGTGGCCATGGCCTCGGCGTTCGCGGCGCTCAACCAGGTTTACGGCCCCCATTTCTCGATCGCGTGCGGCGAAGATGAAGACCCTGATCAGGCGGAGCAGCGCCGCGAGCGCCTTGCTGCCCAATTCGTTTTCGACGACCAGGTTCATTTCCTGCGCGATGACGCGGACCCGGCTTATTTCCGCCCGCTAACCGATTTGATCGAACTGAGCGCCGACCTGCTCGGCCTGCCGCACGCCGGACGGTTCGATATCGAGCAGATCAAGCTCGCGCACTTCCTCAAGTTTATCTTTCTCGACAGCGACACCAAGGTCGCGCTGCTGTCCGGTGCCCCGTCCGAAGGTATGCCGATGCTGACCAACGACCAGATGGCGGCGGCGCGCGCGGCGGTGAACGGTATTCTGGGCGAACGCCGCATGCTGACACACGCGGTGCTCTCTCCCGGTCATCCTGGCTGGCTCGATGAAGTTGACAGGGTTCATGCGGAGCTCGGCCCGGACGGCTGGAAGGGCTACACTGTGGGCGAGCCTTTTTCGCCCAGCGACAAGCGCTATCGGCTCGACGACGAAGCGTTGATGTATCCGGCATACGAACGGATGGTCGCCGCCGGTGTTCGCAACGTGTGCATTCACAAGGGGCTGCTGCCCGCCGACGCGGAAACGATCATGCCAGGCGCGGAACCGTTTGCCCGCGTCGACGACGTGGCCCGCGCGGCGCGTGATTGGCCCCAGCTCAATTTCATCATCTATCATGCCGCGTACCGCACGATCCCGCAGCCAACCGAGGCGGAACTCGACCGGTTCGCGGCGAGCGGGCGGATCGACTGGGTCAGCGATCTCGCCGAAATTCCCGCACGGCACGGCGTCGACAACGTCTATGCCGACATCGGCGCGAGTTTCGCCTTTACCGTGCTCACCCATCCGCGCCTCGCGGCCGCCATGATTGGCACGCTGGTGAAGGGCCTTGGCGCCGATCACGTGCTGTGGGGCACGGATTCGGTGTGGTACGGCAGCCCGCAATGGCAAATCGAGGCCTTTCGCAGGCTCATCATGCCCCCCGACCTGGTCGAGCGTTTCGGCTTTCCCGAACTCGGCGACGACGACAGTCTGCTGCGCCGCACAATTCTGGGCGGAAACGCGGCGCGGCTCTATTCTGTGGATGAGGCTGCTTATGGTGGCCCCGCTCCCGACACAACGCAGCTGAGCCGCATCGTCGCGGATTATCGCGCGCGCGGCGGCGCACCGGATCACAGCGTCCACGGTTACGCCGCAAACTGAAGGGGAGGATCGCCAATGCTGGCAGGACGACATATCATGATCACCGGCGCGGCGAGCGGTATTGGCCGCGCGGCAGCGCATCTGTTCACCGGCTACGGCGCTACAGTCATGCTGGTCGATCGCGACGAAGGGGTGCGCGATGTCGCCGATGCCATTCCCGGCGCCCATAGCGCAATCGCGGACATCACCGACGGAGCGGCGATCGCGCAGATCGTCGCTTCGGTCCCACGTCTTGATGGCGCCTTCAACAATGCCGGGATCGAGGGAATGGGCGGCGCAATGGTGCCGCTGGCCGATTATCCCGATGAGGAGTTCGACCGCGTCTTCGCAGTCAACGTGCGCGGCCTATGGACATGCCTCAAGGCGCAGTTGCCGGCGTTGCAAGCGAACGGCGGCGGGGCCGTGGTCAACACCGCCAGCGTGATGGGCTGGCTCGCCGCGCCGGGTCTTGCCGCCTATGCCGCATCCAAGCATGCCGTCGTGGGGCTGACCCGGGCCGGCGCGCTCGAAGCCGCGCTGCACGGTGTGCGGGTCAACGCCGTACTGCCGGGTGCGGTGGAGACCCCGATGCTGGTCGAACGGGGGTTCACCGCAAATCCTGGCTATCGGGAGTTTGTGTCGAAAGTGCATCCCCTGGGCCGGATTGCGCGAGCGGACGAGATCGCCGAAGCTGCCGCCTGGCTTCTGTCCAGCAAGTCCAGCTTCGTCACCGGGCATTGCCTGGCGGTCGACGGCGGAATGTCGGTTCAATGACGGCCGCGTTGACCCGGCGGCTGCTGCGCGAGCAGATCGAGGACATCTGGGGCCGCGGGCGGGTGGAGCTGGTCGATACGAACTATGCCGTCGACATCGTCGATCACATGCCGATCCCCGGGCAGCCGACCGGACGCGACGCGCTGAAGGGCGTGGTCGCCCAGTTTCGCGTGGAGATCGCCGACCTCGCGATGAACCTTCATCATGTCCTGGCCGCGGGCGACCACGGCGTCGACGTGTGGACCCTTACCGGACGCGGGCCTGGGGGCACGCCAGTGCGTTTTTCGGGCATCGACATGGTCCGCGTCGCCGGGGGGCGCATCAGCGAGATGTGGCATGTCGAAGAACTGGCGCATTATGCCATGCAGATCGGTGCATCGTCCGGCGATTTCGGCGCGCCAACGCATGAAGGGGCATTTGCGGCGCCGACACTCGCGGCGGAATACGATCCCGGCGCGAGCGCCATCGTTCCTGGCGAGGAGTTGTTCGGTCGGCGGGAACACCGCAACTTGGCCATGGCGCGGCGACACATCGAACAGGTCTGGGCACGCGGCCAGGCCGAACTCGCGCACGAGGTGTTCCACCCCGACGTCGTCGACCACAATCCCGCGCCTGGGCAACGCCCGGGCATCGCGGGGATCGTGGACGTGCTCGGCTGGCTGCGCGAGGCGGTCCCCGACCTTCGCATGCAGATCCAGTGCTATGTCATCGATGGCGACTGGATTGCCGATCGCTGGATCATGACCGGCACCCACACCGGTGCGCCGTTGATGGGCGTTCCCGCACGCGGGCGCGGCTTCCGCATCAACGGAATGGACGTCGCCCGGCTGGACGACGCCGGATTGATTACCGACATTTGGCATTGCGAGGAATTTGCCCAGCTCGTCCAGCAGGTTTCACACGGCTAGGCGGCCGGTTGGCGCGGCGCGTCGGGCTTGATATTTCCGCGGCTTGGATCGAGGCAGGCGGCCTGCACGTTTGCTGGCACCCGCGCGAACTGCTAGTGGTTGCGTTTGCAACCATGGCCATGCACGTGACGACAACGCCCGACTTCGCACTTCTGCCCGAACTGCCACCGGAAGTATTCACCGCCCCGCTCCGCAAGCCCGGGCACGTAGGAGACGACTGGCTCGAACCGGCACAAACCGCCTATTCATCGGAAGAGCATGCGATCTGGAACGATCTTTATGCCCGGCAGATGCAGGTGCTGCCCGGTCGCGCGGCCAGTGCGTTTCTGAAAGGACTGGACCAGCTCAACCTCGATCGCGGCGGCATCCCCGATTTCCAAGCCCTGTCGGCGGAACTTGGCGCTTTGACCGGATGGAGCGTGGTCCCGGTGCCGATGCTCATTCCCGACCACGTGTTCTTCTGGCATCTCGCCAATCGCCGGTTTCCGGCCGGCAATTTCATTCGGAACCGCGAGACGTTCGATTACATCCAGGAACCCGACGTATTCCACGATGTATTCGGCCACGTGCCGATGCTGACAGATCCGGTCTATGCCGACTACATGCAGGAATATGGACGTGCCGGTTGGAAAGCGATGCGTCACAACCGGCTGAAGGCCCTTGGCGCGCTTTACTGGTACACGGTCGAATTCGGCCTGATTCAAGAATCCGAGGGCATCAAGGCCTATGGCGCGGGCATCCTGTCCGGACCGACCGAAGCGACCTTTGCCATCGAGGCGGAAAGCCCCAACCGGATCATGCTGAACGTCGATCGGGTGATGCGCACCGATTACGTGATCAGCGACCTGCAGCCGACCTACTTCGTGATCGAAAGCTTCGAAGATCTTTATCGGCAGACGGTGGAGCGCGATTTCGACCGCCTCTACCGCTCGCTGGGCCCCGCATTCACATACGCCAATTCCGCAGTGATCGACGTCGACAACGTGCTTCATCGCGGATCGCAGGAATACCTCCTGCGCGGTGGACGCGGCAGCGGGGCAAGGCCGGTCTGAGGGGCAAAAGAAAACCGGCCCGGGATCGCTCCCGGGCCGGTTTTCCGTAATCGCTGGACGGATTACTGCGCCGGAACTTCGGCAGGGGTCGCCGGATCGGCGGCGTCCACTGCGTCTTCGGCGGCGTCAGCTTCGGCTTCGACTTCGGCTTCCATGGCATCGGCCTGGCCGTCGGTGATCGCGCCTGCGTCTTCCATCGCGTCGATTTCAGCATCGGCAGCGTCTTCGGTGGCTTCGATCTGGTCTTCAGCCTGGTTCTCGGCAGCGCTATCGCAGGCCGAAACGGTGAGGCCCATCGCCGCGACGGACGCAAAAAGGATCTTCTTCATTTCAGTCTTCCCCTTGTGGTTTGGGATGGCCGACATACCGCCCAATCCCGTTCGTGATAAGCACAAACTTATCGTGAACCCGTTGAAGTTGTGGACCGCGCCAGATCGAGGACACCGACCAGCACAATAGCGCCGATAAACGCGAGCAGGAAAGCGCGGGCGCTGACCCCCACCAGCACGGAATGGCCGTTCGCGATTGCACCGGTCAGCACCGCGCCGACGGCGCCCGCGATGACATCCGCGACGATCATGTTGGGCCTGTCGTGACGGAGCACGATCGAACCCAACCAGCCGAGGACAGCCCCGGCCGCGAATAGGACAATCAGACCCATCTTGCGCACTTCCAAAAATCGATCTGATGCGAAAATCGCTGGCCGGACGATTCGTTCCGGCCGCGGCCAAGCCTTACAAAGTGGAGAGCCAAACGATGGCGAGCCCACCGACGACGATCCGGTACCACGCGAATGGTGCGAAACCGTGCTTGCTGACGTAAGCGACAAACGCTCGGATGACCACCAATGCAACCAGGAAAGCCGCAATAAAGCCGGCCGCGATTTCCCCCCAGCCAATAGTCGCCTCGCCCGCGAGCAGCGCGGGATCGTCGAGGATCTTGACCGTTGCCGCGCCCAGCATGGTCGGCACGGCAAGAAAGAAGGAAAATTCGGCCGCAGTCTTTCGCCCCACGCCCATGGCCAGCGCGCCCAGGATGCTGGCGCCGGACCGGCTGGTGCCGGGAATCATTGCCAGGCACTGGAAGAACCCGATCGCTACTGCCGTTCGCATCGACATGTCGGCGACGCCCGTGTCGGGGCCGGGCTTCACGGTGCGTTCGAGGACCAGCATCGCAATGCCGCCCACGACCAGAGCCACCGCAACGACCATCGGGCTGCCTAGCATGACCTCGATCGCGTCCTTGGCAAACAGGCCGATCACGGCGGCGGGCATGAAACCGATCAGGATATTGCGGGTGAAGCGAAGCGCCTCGTTCTCCCGCCGCAGCAGGCCCATCCCCATGTCCCAGAACAGCTTGCGATAGGTGACGATCACGGCTGAGATCGCTCCCAGCTGGATCACGATATTGAACTGGCTCCACTGCGACGGGTCATATCCGAACAGTGCCTGGGCGAGGATCAGGTGGCCGGTGGAGGAAACGGGCAGGAATTCGGTCAACCCCTCGAGGATGCCGAGGAGGATGGCGGTCAGCAGAAGGCTCATGTCCGCGCCTCATGAAGCAAGGGCGGGGCAAGTCAAGTGACCTGCCCCGCCCCATGCATTTGCGTGCTTGCCGCGCGTCACCAGATGCTGACGCGTTCTTCCGGCGGCAGGTAGAGGTCGTGCTCCGGGGTTACGCCGAACGCCTGGTACCACGCGTCCATGTTGCGCACGACGCCGTTGGTGCGGAATTGTTCGAGGCTGTGCGGCCCGAGGCGGATTCGCTGGCGCATCGCATCCTCGCGGTTCTGCGCCCGCCATACCTGTGCCCATGCGATGAAGAAGCGCTGGTCGCCGGTCAGCCCGTCGATCACCTTGTCCGGCTTGCCGCCCAGCGAGAGCTTGTAGGCGCGATAGGCGAGGCTGAGGCCGCCGACATCGCCGATGTTCTCGCCCAGCGACAACCGGCCGTTGAGGCAGGTCTTGCCATCGTCGAGCGGGCAGAACTGGTTGTATTGCGCCACCAGCTTGTCGCCGCGCTTGTCGAATTCGGCGCGGTCCTGCTCGGTCCACCAGTTGCGCAGTTCGCCGGTGGCGTCGGACTTGGATCCCTGGTCGTCGAACCCATGGCCCATTTCGTGCCCGATCACCCCGCCGATCGCGCCGTAGTTGACCGCCGGGTCGGCGCTGATGCCGAAAAACGGCTGCTGCAGGATGCCCGCCGGGAACACGATCTCGTTCTTGCTCGGGTTGTAATAGGCGTTCACTGTCTGCGGCAGCATGCCCCATTCGGTGCGGTCGATCGGCTGGCCGAGCTTGGCCCGGTTATCCTCGAACTGCCACTTGGCCGACGCCATGCGGTTGGCCAGCGGATCGGTGCCGATAGCCAGGCCTTCGTAAGTTTCCAGATTGTCGCGATAACCGATCTTCGGGTCGAAGCTGGCGAGCTTGGCCCGTGCCTGTTCCTTGGTCGCATCGCCCATCCAGTCGATCTCGTCGATCGACTGCGCCATCGCCACCCGCAGGTTGGCGACGAGTTCGTCCATTGCCGCCTTGTTCTCTTCCGGGAAATGGCGCGCGACATAGGCCTTGCCCACGACCTCGCCCAAGTGACCTTCGGTTTCGGCGATGGCGCGCTTCCAGCGCGGACGCTGCTCCGGCGTGCCGGTCATAAGCGTGCCGTAAAGCGCGAACTGTGCATCGTCGAAGCGCTTGGGCAGTACCGCCGCATTGCTTGAGAGGAAGCGGACGGTTGACCAGTCCTTGAGTGTCGCCAGCGGAGTTTCGGTCAAGAGCGCGAACATGCCGGGCGTACCCTTGCCGATCTTCGCAACGACGTCAGGCGTCAGGCCGAGCGCGGCCACTTCCTCGGCCGTGGGCTGCACTTGCGGCACGACAAACTTGGTCGCGGCATCGAAACCCGTTGCCTCAAGCATTACAGCAAGGGGGAAATCGCCCGCCATTGCGGCCAGTTCGGCCGGGGTCGCGGCATTATAGGTGAGGTCGCGATTACGACTGACGGTGCGGTCCCACGCGACCTCGCGCGCGATCTTGTCCTCGAAAGCATATACGGCCTGTGCCGCGGCGGCCGGATCGGCATGACCAGCCTCACCGAGCAGGAACGCGAGGTATTCGCGGTATTTCTGCTGGATCAATTGCCCGCGCTCGGTGGTGTCGGTGTAATAGTCGCGGTCCGGCAGGCCCAGGCCACCACTGCCGACATAAGTGACATAAGTGTCGGGAGCCTTCTGATCGACCGTGACGAATGCGCCCAACGGCGAGGGCATCCCGGGCGTGCTCCACACGCGGACCAGCGCTTCGAGGTCGCCAGCGCCCTGGATTTGGGCGAGGTAGGGGCGGGCCGGCGTCAATCCCGCAGCTTCGATCGCGGCGGTGTCCGCAAATGACTGGTAAGCATCGACAATCCGCTTCTCGCTGATCGACAGGGTATCGCGCTTGGCCACCAATTCATCGACCAGCGCCTTTACGTCGGCAGTCGACTTTTCGGCCAGCAAGGTAAAAGCGCCGAAGCGGCTGAATTCGGGCGGCAGCGGATTGGCATCCAGCCATTCCTGGTTGACGTAACCGAAGAAGTCGTCGCCAGGCGCGATCGTGTCCGACAGCAGATCGGTATCCACGCCCCACTCGCCAAAGGTCATCGTCGGCAAGGTCGCACCGGCCTCAGCCTGGGTTGGCGCCTGAACCGCTTCGCCAGCATGATCGTGATCATGATCCTGCGCGAGCGCGGGTACAGCGATTACCAGGGCCAGCGCACTGGCCCCCGCGGCGAGGAAATGTCTGGTCACTGGTGTCTCCCGGAAATTCACGTTTCGCGACGATGGGGATAGCGGCTGCAGCGCGCCGGCGGCGCCGCTCGTCGCTCTGTAATGGCGGCCCGTCGAAAAACCGCTGCTGAACGAGCCTTCACGCCGCCTCGGCAGAGAATTGCAACGCCGCCAGCCGGGCGTAGAGCCCTCCCCTGGCGGACAGTTCAGCATGGGCGCCCTGTTCGACGATGCGGCCCGCGTCCATCACCACGATACGGTCGGCAGAGCGCACAGTGGCGAGGCGGTGCGCGATCACCAGCGTGGTGCGCTGCGCCATCAGCCGCTCAAGCGCTTCCTGCACCAGCCGCTCGCTCTCGGCGTCGAGCGCGCTGGTCGCTTCGTCGAGGAGCAGGATCGGCGCGTCGCGCAGCAGTGCGCGCGCGATGGCGAGCCGTTGCTGCTGCCCCCCCGACAGGCGCGTGCCGCTTTCGCCCAAAAATGTGTCGAGCCCATCCGGCAGTTCGCGCAGATAGCTCGCCGCATTGGCCGCCTCGGCCGCCGCCCAGATCGCATCATCACTGGCGTCCCAGTTGCCGTAGCGCAGGTTGTCGCGCGCGCTGGCGCTGAACAGCACCCCGTCCTGCGGGACCAGTGCGATGCGGCGGCGCACCTCGGCGGGATCGGCGCTGGTGAGCGGCACGCCATCGAGGCGAATCGTGCCCGCCTGCGGGTCGTAGAACCGCTCGGCGAGCTGGAACACGGTCGATTTTCCTGCGCCCGATGGGCCGACCAGCGCAACGGTTTCCCCCGGCTCTATTTCAAGCGTGAAATCCGCCAGCGCCGAAGTGTCGGGACGCGTCGGATAGCGGAAGGTGACATTGCGGAACGACAGGCTGCCGCGCGGCGGTTCGGGCAGCGTCTCGGGCCGGGCCGGCACCGCGATGGCAGGCCGCTCGCGCAGCAGTTCATCAAGACGGCTCGCCGCGCCCGCGCCGCGCAAGAGGTCGCCGAACACTTCGGTCAGCGCGCCGAACCCGCCCGCGACGATCATTCCCGCGACGATGAACGCGAAGATCGTGCCTCCGCTGATCGCGCCTGACGCGACATCGAGCGCGCCACGCCACATGAGCACCGTGATCGCGCCAAAAATCAACGTGATCAGCAGCGCGGTCATCACCGCGCGGATCATGATCCGGCGGCGCGCCACGTCGAAGGTCTTTTCCACCGCGACGCCAAACCGCTCGCCCTCGCGGCTTTCCTGGTTGAACGCCTGGACGATCTTCATCGCCGAAAGCGTTTCGGTCACCATCGCGCCAACATCGGCCACCCGGTCCTGGCTGGTGCGGCTAATCACGCGCAACTGACGCCCGAACAGCGCGATCGGCACGATCACCAACGGGATAGCGACGAACAGCCACACCGCGAGCTGCGGCGCGAGCCAGAACAGGTAGGCCGTCCCCAGCACCGCCATGATGGTGTTTCGGAGCGCGACCGACAACGTGGTGCCCACGACCTGTTCGATGATCGCGGTGTCAGCGGTCATGCGCGAGGAAATCTCCCGCGGGGAATTTTCCTCGAAAAACGAGGGGCTGAGGCGCAGGAGGTTGTCCTGCACCTTGCGCCGCACGTCGGCCACCACCCGCTCACCCAGCCACGAAACGAAGTAGAACCGCATTGCCGTGCCAATCCCGAGCAGTCCGACCAGCATCAGCAGATAGCGGAACCAGCGGCCGATATCGGCAGGATCGCCGCCTTCGGCAAATCCGCGATCGATGATCAGCTTGAGCGCGGTCGGCAGTGCAAGCGACGTGATGACCGCAGTTATCAGCAACGCGACCCCCGCCAGCACGAGCTGTGTTGGATAATTGGCGGCTTCGCGGAAAATCATCCTAAGCGGTGCGAGCGTGCGCACGGGTTTGGCCGCGCCATCCTCATCAGTGCGCCCGCGCTGACCGAACAGGCCACGCCGACCCTTGTTCTTTACGCTCGCTTCCTCGTCCATGGCCCTCAGGTAGCGACGCGTTGGCCTTAAATCCACAAGAGTGGCCCGATTAGGCACCGAAACCGGCATGATGCGTTGCACAATCTCGCATTAGGCTTACGTTGCAACGCAACAAGAACGGGTAGAACGCCCGCCAGAGGCGTCAGAGCAGGGGAATCCATTTGCTATACCAAGCTTACGAATTGCAGCGCGCATGGCTGTCGGGCGCCAGTGCCTGGGCCTCGATCGGCGCCGAATTGCTGAGCAATCCGCGCCTGCCGATGGGCTATATGGGTCTGGGGCCTGCGGCCGCCTCTGCGCTCGAGGTATTTGCACACGCGTCCGCGCCGCGCGGCAAGCCCGAATTCGGCATCGACTTCGTCGAGGTCGCTGGCCGTAAATACGCGGTGGAGGAAGCCGTTGTGCTGAACAAGCCGTTCGGCGACCTGCGCCGTTTCCGCCGCGAAGGGTTGCCCAAGGATGCGCCGCGTCTCTTGATCGTTGCCCCGATGAGCGGACATTACGCCACGCTGTTGCGCGGCACGGTGCGGCGAATGGCCCAGTCATGTGAAGTGCACATCACCGACTGGGCCGACGCCAAGCTCGTCCCGACGGCCGACGGCCGGTTCGATCTCGATGATTACATCGACTACCTGATCGAGTTCCTGGAGCACATCGGCCCTGATGCGCACATAATGGCGGTGTGCCAGCCCTCGGTGCCGGCCCTGGCGGCAACGGCGATCATGAATGCGGGCAAGCATCCTTGCCGCCCCGCGACCCTGACCATGATGGGCGGCCCAATCGACACCCGCAAAAGCCCCACGACGGTCAACGACCTCGCCATGGAGCGGCCGATCGAGTGGTTTCGCAATACCGTGATCGCGACCGTGCCGATGCAGCACCGCGGCGCGGGGCGCCGGGTCTATCCCGGATTCCTCCAACTCGCGGGGTTCATGAGCATGAACCTGGGCCAGCACATGCTCAGCCATTTCGAGATGTTCAAGCACCTGACCGTGGGCGATGGCAGCAGCGCACAGGCGACCAAGGACTTTTACGACGAATATCGCGCGGTGTGCGACATGACCGCCGAATTCTACCTCCAGACGGTCGAGGAAGTGTTCCAGAAACACTCGATCCCCAACGGCACGTTTGTCCATCGGGGGAAAGTCGTGGATCTTGCCGCGATTAACGAGACCGCCCTGCTGGCGGTCGAGGGCGAGCGTGATGACATTTCGGGCATCGGCCAGACGAAAGCCGCGCTGACACTGGCGACGGGGCTTCCGGCGAAGAAAAAGCACTATCATCTCGCCGAGGGCGCCGGACATTACGGCATTTTCAACGGCAGCAAATGGCGCGACCAGATCGCCCCCGTAGTCGAGGATTTCATGTCCCGTCACGGCAAGACCGGGCTGAGGGCAGTAGCGTAAAGCTCAATTCCCGCTAGTGCCGACTCACGTCGAAGCGCGCCCTCTCGGCCTTGGGCCGATTCAGGACGAACGAATGTCGGGCGGGCCCGTGCGCCGCGCGAAAATGCGCTTGAGCACCCGCCGAGCCAGTAGCAACAGCCCCACGGTCAGCGCCAACAGCACCAGCGCGATCCCCCCCGCCAGGTAGGGGTATTCGTAGGCCGCCCATAACAGCCCGGCGGTCGCCAGATCCTCGGCAGTGGAGACCACCGCATTGCTGACCGGCTCGGGACTGGCATTGACCACGCCGCGCGCGCCCGCCTTCCCCGCGTGCGCGGCAAGGCTGGCGCCGCCGCCAAGCACGAAGGCGATGACCTGTGTCGCCGGATCGGCCGGGTCGAGGATTGCCAGCGCCAGCAACGCGCCGCCCACCGGCCGCATGAAGGTGTGCACCGCGTCCCATGCCGAATCGAGCCACATCACCTTGTCGGCGAAAAATTCCGCCAGCGCCGCTGCGCCGGCCACGCCCATGACCCATGGGTTCGCCAGCACATCTAGCGCGGCGAGATGTTCGGGCAGTGGCAGCGCGCCAAGCCGCATCGCGAGCCCGGTGGCGAACAGGCACAGGTAAAGCCGCCAACCTGCCAGGAGGCTCACGCTGCCAGCGATCCCGATGAGTTCCATCACGCCCATGCCCGACCCTCCCGATGGATGAGGATGGGCGCACGCGCGACGCTGCGCAAGGCGCTACCGCGCGGTTCCGACAAAGACCGGATCGTCGGCCCCGCACGAGAACGGGGCGGCGCGACTGTCGGCAAGGGCGCGGGCGCGCCGGTTGGCATCGGGCACGTCGCCCGCGACCTGGGCGACGCGGCATCCGGGCGCGCCCGGACGGCCGACTTTCTCGATTGCCAGCACGGTTCGGCCCGGTTCCATCATCGCACGGTCGAGATAGCGAAATATTACCGCGAACGGTTCGCCATCGCGCAGGCGCCACTCGATCGTCGCGCCGATATCGTTGAACGCGCCGATCGTCTGGAAACGATCGTCGTCAATGCCTGCGTCGAGGTCGAAGCGGCCGTCGCCTTCCTGCACCAGCAGCGGGTGGCCTGGAAGGCCGGGACAACGATAATCGGCGAAGGAACCTTCGACGCGTTCCTCGCGCAGCACTTCGCAGGCGGCGAGATCGAAGCGGGTGTAGCGCGAGACGAACCCGCTGCCGGTCTCCTCAGGCGCGGGCGCGTCGACCAGCGCGGCGGATGACGCCGGCGGCGACCCGGCTTCGGGAGAGCGATCGGGCGCAGGCGCAGGGGCAGGTTCCTGCGAGCACGCGGCAAGGCTTGCGAGCAGCACAAACGAAAGCAGACGGTTCATGCGATCTTCCGGCACCATACGGCCTGAAGAACGCGCGAACCGCCCGCGGGTTCAATTTTGCCGCCGCGTCAGAGGACCTCGAACATTCCCGCCGCGCCCATGCCGCCGCCCACGCACATTGTGACGACGACATACTTCGCGCCCCGGCGCTTGCCCTCGATCAACGCGTGGCCAACGCAGCGCGCACCGGTCATGCCGTAAGGGTGCCCGATAGAGATCGAGCCGCCGTTGACATTGAGCAGTTCGTTGGGGATGCCCAGCTTGTCGCGGCAATAAAGCACCTGGACCGCGAACGCCTCGTTCAGTTCCCACAGCCCGACGTCTTCAAGCTTCACGCCAGTGCGCTCGAGCAGCTTGGGAATCGCGAAGACCGGGCCAATGCCCATCTCGTCAGGCTCGGTGCCCGCGACCGCCATGCCGACATAGCGGCCGAGCGGCGTCAGGCCGCGTTGTTCGGCGAGCCTGGCTTCCATCAGCACGCTGGCCGACGATCCGTCGGACAGCTGGCTGGCGTTGCCGGCAGTAATGCTGGTGCCCGGGCCCATGACCGGCTGGAGCGCGGAAAGACCCTCGATCGTGGTGTCGGCGCGGTTGCCCTCGTCCTTGGTGATCGTCACCTCGCGGTCGGAAACTTCACCGGTTTCCTTGTTCTGGACCTTCATCGTGGTCGTGACCGGGACGATTTCGGCCTCGAACAGCCCAGCGGCCTGTGCGGCGGCGGTGCGCTGCTGCGATTGCAGCGCATATTCGTCCTGCGCCTCGCGACTGATGCCATAACGCTGGGCGACCGTTTCGGCGGTCTGTAGCATGGGCATGTAGATCGCGCCATGCATCGCGATCAGGCCCGGGTCGGGGGCGACGCGCATTTCCTTGGTCTGGACGAGGCTGATGGACTCCTGCCCGCCAGCGGCGACCACGTCCATGTTGTCAACGATGATCTGCTTGGCGGCGGTGGCGATGCTCATCAACCCGCTCGAGCACTGGCGGTCGATGGTCATGCCCGAAACCGATGTCGGGCACCCGGCGCGCAGGGCCACCTGGCGCGCGAGATTACCCGCCTGCGTGCCCTGCTGCAGAGCCGAGCCCCACAGCACGTCGTCGATCTGCCCGGCGTCGATCCCGGCACGCTCGATCGCGGCGGCCAGCGAATAGGAACCCAGCGTGGGGCCGGGAGTCGCGTTGAAAGCGCCCTTGTAAGCGCGCCCGATGGCGGTGCGGGCGGTGGAAACGATGACTGCGTCGCGCATTTTAAACCTCACGTAATCCCGGCACGAACCGGGATCTCTCTCGACTAGGTGGTACGACCGTAGCGCCGGCCGGGAGCGGTCCCGACTTTCGCCGGGATGAAGATCAAACGAAGAACTGCGTCATCCATTCGCAGATCAGGGCGGGCTTGTCCTCACCCTCGATCTCGATGGTGATCTCGACCGTCTGCTGCCACTGGCCGGGCCGCTTCTCGATCATTTCCAGCAGTTTCCAGTGTCCGCGAATACGCTTGCCGGCGCGAACGGGCGTGATGAAACGGGTTTTGTTGCCCCCGTAATTGACACCCATCTTCACGCCGTCGGGCCGGGGAATGTCGGAATTGGCGCTCAGGTACGGGATCATCGACAAGGTCAGGAACCCGTGCGCGATCGTGCCACCGAACGGCGTCATCTTGGCCATTTCCTCGTTCACGTGAATGAACTGGTGGTCGCCGGTCGCTTCGGCGAACTGGTTGATACGGTCCTGGCCGATCTCGACCCATTCGCTGGTGCCGATATTCTGGCCGACCTTCTCGGCGATTTGCTGCGGTGTCATGTGCCTCTCCTCGTGCCGCGCGTGGGGTGTGAACCGCGGCTTCATGGCGCATGCAAAGGGCTAGCGCAACGCGCCCCGTCGTGCCGCTACGGCATGGCGGCGAGGGCTGTCGGAAGCTGTGCGGCGCCGCGGGCGGCCCCGGTCGCGCGCCGGCGAATCGGCCCTGCGGCACCACGTGAACAGCGCGATCTGCAGACCGACGAGCATCAGGATGAAGGGCTGGTAGGCGATGCCTTGGAACAGCGACCCGACCAGATAGACGACCTGCGCCATCTGAAGCGCGCTGGCGAGCGGCGCCTGCCACTGCTGCCCGGGCTCCGTCCGGCCGCGCCAGGCACGCCGGATCCGCTCCATTTGCCACAGCCCCAGCACGTGGAGCCAAACCCATAGGGCAAGGCCCGGCCAGCCCTGTTCGCCCAGCATCTCGAACACCGCCGAATGATAGGCGCGCCCTTCGTCAACGACGTCGACGTACTCGACCGCCACGCTGCCCCCGCTCCCCTGTTCCACGGGCATGCGATACGTGAACCGATTGCCGCGATAGGCGTCGAACCCGCCGCCCAGCGGATTTTCGGCAACGTAGTCGAGCGTCCAGGTCCACACCGCAACGCGGGTCGATGCCGATTGATCTTCCTTGTGCCCGGCGATCAGGCCCATACGCTCGTAGTAGGTCTGCGGCAGGAACGGTGCCGCCATCATGACCAGTGCCGCGCCCGCGAACACGAATGCAAATCGCCGCCTGACGTCGCGCAGCGCGAGGAGGCCAAGCACGCCGAGCGCGACCAGCCCCGTGCGCGCCTCCGTCCCCACGGGCACGAGGAGGCACGCGAAGATCAGCGCATAGGCGAACCACTTCACCCGCCAATCGGGCGCGAACACCGTGCCATGGCGGGTGAACCACAGGATCAACGGGATGATTGCGATCGCCACTGTCGACAGGGTTGAGCTTTCGTACATTCCCGAATTGTCGTTGACGAAGAAATAGAGGCTTTCGTATCCGCCACCGCCGAGCGCGGTCTTCATCCCTGCCGAAATGATGATTGCCCCCGCCGTAAGCACCATGACCAGCGCGGCGGCTTCCATCCGGAGCCGCGTCGTCAGCGTCAGCGGCAGGAAGATCGCGAAGACCAGCGCCTTCCACACCCAATCCCACTTCACCAGTGCCTCGACCGGGAAATCAGCGTTCATCGTGGTCCACGCGCAGTAAAGGAGCAGGGCCAGCAGGATGCCCTGGCGCAGGGTGAAGCGCGTGCCTTTCTTGGGATCGGCCAGGATCCACCCGGCGAAGGCGGCACAGAACGCAATCAGCGAAATCGGAAACAGCGGGGTGAGCGTCCAGCCGATCTTCTGCGGCCCCAGAATGTCGATGTAGAGATAGGCGAGCACCCACACGAACGGACGCCGCAAGCCCGCCAGCAGGAACGCCGCGACGAACAGGAACAGCGCCAGGTCAAGCATCGACGTCGGCGTCCTGTGGCGCAGGTTCGCGATCGAGATCCTCGCGACCCGACAGGCGCACGACAGCCAGCGCGAGGAGGCCGTGAATCAGCGCCAGGGCGAAATAGTCGATCATCGCGAGCCCCGCGCTAGCAGCGCGCGGTTGACCACCCGTTAAGCAAAGCGTGGCAGACCCCCGATCGATGACCCGCGTGCTGCACGTTCTCGACCATTCGCTGCCGCTGCACAGCGGATACAGTTTCCGGACCCGCGCCATCCTGAAGGCGCAGCAGGCGGCGGGCTTGGCGGTGCACGGCGTTACCGGGACGAAGCATCATGCGCCTGGCCCCGATGTTGAGGAGATCGACGGACTGGTGTTCACCCGCAGCAGCGCATCGGGCGGAGGCCCGGTCGGCGTACGCGAATGGCGCCAGATCGGGGCCCACGCGGCGGCGATCGAGGCAGCGGTGCGTGACTGGCGCCCAGACGTGCTCCATGCCCATTCACCGGCATTGTCCGGCATGGCTGCCCTGCGGGTCGCGCGGCAGCATGGCTTGCCGTTGGTCTACGAGATTCGCGCCTTTTGGGAGGATGCGGCGGTCGGCAACCTGGAGGGGCGGGCGGGCTCGCTAAAGTACCGGATGACGCGCGCGCTGGAAAACCATGTCGTGGGCGCGGCGGACGCGGTGTTCACAATTTCCCATGGCTTGCGCGACGATTTGATCGGACGCGGTTTCACAGGGGGCAAGATCGGCGTTTCGCCCAATGGGGTTGACCTACAGCTGTTCGGGGATCCGCCCGCGCCCGACTTGGCGCTCGCGACCGAACTGGGGCTAAGCGAGGGGCCGATCATTGGCTTCATCGGCAGCTTCTATGATTATGAAGGTCTCGATGACCTCATAGCCGCCATGCCGATGGTGCGCGCGCGCAGCCCCCAGGCAGAGCTGCTGCTGGTCGGCGGCGGCCCGATGGAGGACGCGCTGCGCGCGCAAGCCGCGGCGTCCCGCGCACGCGACGCGATCCACTTCGCCGGTCGGGTGCCGCACGGCGTGGTCGATCGGTACTATTCGCTGATCGATGTGCTCGCCTATCCACGCAAGCGTAGCCGCTTGACCGAACTGGTGACTCCCTTGAAGCCGCTCGAGGCGATGGCCCAGCGCCGCATCGTGGCCGCAAGTGATGTCGGCGGGCACCGCGAACTGATCGACGACGGCAGGACCGGTACGCTGTTCCCTGCCGACGATCCGCGCGGATGCGCGGATGCGCTGGCGGCTCTGCTCGCCCGGCGGCACGATTGGGACACCATCCGCGCGGCGGCCCACGCGCACGTGGGGGCGAAACACGATTGGGCGCGCAATGTCGGTCGTTATCAAGACGTTTACCATCTTCTGTTAGCCCGCCGGGGTGAGGAAGGTTTTCGCGCGGCGGCATGAAGCGCGGGCGCAAACCTTCACAAACAGGGGCTTAGGACTTGACACGGAGTATCAGCAGCGCAGCCGAGGCGGGTCGGCGAGGTTCGATCAGCGCGCATCCGGCCTTCCCCGCGATCGTCGCGCTGTGGTTTGCCGCCCTGCTGGGGATCGGCAGCCTCGTTCTGCCCTCGGCCCTGTTCGACCGGCTTGCCGCGCTGGGCGGCGACGCGTCGCTGAGCATGACGATGCGGACCGCAATCGCCGTTGGCGGAGCAGCGTTCGGCGCTGGCCTGGGCCTCTTGCTGGCGCGCAAGGTCGGGGTCGCGGCACGCCGGGCCCCCGTGACCCGGCAGCGAGAAACGCACGCGAAGCGGCCGATTTCCGCGCTTGACGAGCTGGGGCCGGAAGGCCTCGACGAACCTTTGGTTCGTGGCGCGCCTGCACCCGCACCTGCGGCTGCTCCCGCTCCTGCTCCTGCTCCTGCTCCTGCTCCTGCTCCTGAACCCATCCCCGGTCGCCGCCGCCCGCTTTCGGTGACCGACGAGACGGGCCCCAGCGAGTTCCTCAATCAAGCACCCCTGCCCGGCGACGGGCAGGATTTCGACATCATCGACCTGCCAGTTTTCGAAACACCGATTACGACCGAGATCGAAAACGAAAATCCCATGGAGGACGCATTGGAACTCGGCGAATTCGCACAGCAGCCCCCCGCGTGGCTTGAACCGGCCCTGGCCGCCGACGACATGAACCGCTTCGGAATGGCTGGCCTCAGCGAAGGACACGGCGCCGAACGGATTTCCGTGCCCACGACGCGCAACGACATCCTTCGCCATGCCAAGCCCGCCGATCCGGGCGCCGCGCCGTTTGCCGCGCCCGGCGTCACTGACGGCCCGCGCCCTGCCTTCGGCATCCCGCAACCCGTCGCCGAGCCGCAGCCCGTCGCAACGGAGTTCAATCCCACCGCGCTGCGCCGGGCAGCCGCGCAACCCGCCCCCACGAACCCTGCCAGCCCTAACCGGGCACTGCACCAGCTCAGCATGGCCGAACTGGTCGATCGTTTCGCGAACGCGTTGCGCGATGCGGCGGATCGGGGGCTGGTGAACGAACATGCGGCCATGCCTGACGTTGCTGTGCGCGGCGCAGAAGCCGCCGCCATGCGTTTCGCCCCGCCCGCGCCCCAGGTGCCCGAAGCCCTACGACCGATTACGTTTGGCGACGAGCCGCATGACGAGCGCGACGAGGGGCCCGACCTCAGCTTCCGCATCGCCGCGCGCGCGACCCCGTTCGCCGCGCCGCCTGCGGACCTGCTCGACGACCCCGACGATGACGACGATACCGGGTTCGCCTCGCTATTGGCGATGCGCGGCAAGCTGGGCGACCAGCGCGAAAACATCCGGGTCGAAGAGGAGCCGGTGGATACCGATTTCGAACCGGTCGTGGTCTTTCCGGCGCACGAAGCGCGCCGGGCAAGCCCTGCGGCCGACGGGCCGTCGCGCGACGCGGCGCAGGCGGCACCGATCGATTTTTCGCGCCCCGCGCCATTCGCTCCGCCCGTCACGCGCGCAGCCGATCCGGCCGCGACCGAAAGCGCGTTGCGCGATGCGCTGACGAAATTGCAACGGGTCAGCGGCGCGGCCTGACCGAACAAGGCAATGCCTTTTGATGGGCCGGTCCTGGCAACGGGACCGGCCCGATTCGGCGTCGCTCGGGCGCCAGATTGCAATCCTATTCATCGCGGTCGCGCGCGCGAAGTTTGGCTTCGCATTTGCAAAAATCATTTCATGTCGCCATGACCGGTGCCAGCGCTACATTTGCTGCGCTATGCGGCCCGGTGGGCAGCGCATCATTGCCCGTGGCAGCCGCAGGGGGCTTGCCGTCCGGGCACCGGACAGGACAGGGATTTGCGAATGGGACATTGGGCGCCCCAAGGTATGTACGACCCGCGGAACGAGCACGATGCGTGCGGCGTCGGCATGGTCGCGCATATCAAAGGCGTGAAATCCCACGCGATCGTCACCCAGGCGCTCGAAATCCTCGCCAACCTTGACCATCGCGGCGCGGTTGGTGCCGACCCGTTGCTGGGCGATGGCGCAGGTATCCTGTTGCAATTGCCCGATCCGCTGCTGCGTCGATGGGCAGCCGACGCCGGGCACGAACTGCCCGAACCAGGCCATTATGCCGTCGCCCAGTGCATGATGCCGCAAGATCCTGAAGCGCGCGCCTTCGTGACCGAACAACTAGAAAAGTTCGTCGCCAAGGAAGGCCAGCGGGTGATCGGCTGGCGCGAGGTTCCGACCACGCTCGACGGATTGGGCAAGGCGGTGATCGCCACCATGCCGGTCATGCGCCAGTGCGTGATCGCGCGCGGCGCGAACTGTCCCGACCAGCAGTCGTTCGAACGCAAGCTGATCGTGATTCGCAAGCAGACGCTGAATCCGCTCGCCAGGCTGGCGGTGAAGCATGGCCTGCCCGCGCTGACCGAAACCTATATCCCGAGTTTTTCGAGCCGCACGATCGTCTACAAGGGGTTGCTGCTGGCGACGCAGGTTGGCACATTCTACGACGACTTGCGCGATGCCGAATGCGTTTCGGCGCTCGGGCTCGTGCACCAGCGGTTCAGCACCAACACATTCCCCAGCTGGCGGCTAGCGCACCCTTATCGCTACATGGCGCATAATGGCGAAATCAATACGGTTCGCGGCAACGTGAACTGGATGAACGCGCGCCGCCGGACGATGGAATCGGAACTGCTCGGCGCCGATCTGGACAAGATGTGGCCGCTGATTCCGCACGGCCAGTCGGATACCGCCTGCCTGGATAATGCCTTGGAACTGCTGGTCGCGGGCGGATATGGCATGGCGCACGCGATGATGATGCTCATGCCCGAGGCATGGGCCAAGAACCCGCTTATGGACCCGGCGCGCCGCGCATTCTACGAATATCACGCGGCCCTGATGGAACCGTGGGACGGTCCGGCCGCGGTGTGCTTCACCGATGGCCGCCAGATCGGCGCCTGCCTCGATCGCAACGGCCTGCGCCCCGCGCGGTGGTGCACCACGACAGACGATCTCGTCTGCCTGTCGTCCGAAAGCGGCGTACTGCCGTTTGCCGAAGAAAACATCACCCGCAAGTGGCGGCTCCAGCCAGGCAAGATGCTGCTGATTGACCTTGAGCAAGGCCGCATCGTCGAGGACGCCGAACTGAAGGCAGAATTGGCGGCGGAACATCCTTACGAGGAATGGCTCGCGCGCACCCAATACAAGCTTGAGGACCTCGACACGATCGAACCCGAACTGGCCGAGGTTCCGCAGGACACCACCAGTCTGCTCGATCGCCAGCAGGCCTTCGGCTACACGCAGGAAGACGTTACCCGCTTCCTCGAGCCAATGGGCCGCAGTGCCGACGATCCGATCGGATCGATGGGCACCGACACCCCGATCGCGGTGCTCTCGCGTCGCAGCCGCCTGCTCTACGACTACTTCAAGCAGAATTTTGCCCAGGTCACCAATCCGCCGATCGACCCGATCCGCGAGGAACTGGTCATGAGCCTGTTGTCGATGGTCGGCCCGCGCCCCAATCTGCTCGGTCGCGAAGCGGGTACGCACAAGCGGCTGGAGGTCGCGCAGCCGATCCTGACTAACCAGGACCTCGCCAAAATCCGCTCTGTCGAACTGGCACTGGATGGTGCGTTCCGCACCGAAACGATCGACATCACCTGGGATGCGGCAACCGGTGCAGACGGCCTGGCGCTGGCGCTCAAGGAAATGTGCTGGGCCGCGACCGAGGCGGTGCTGCAGGATCACAACATCCTCATCCTCAGCGACCGCGGCCAGGGGCCGGACCGGATCGCGATGCCCGCCGCGCTCGCCACCGCGGCGGTCCACCATCACTTGGTGCGCCAGGGCCTCCGCATGCAGACCGGGCTGCTGATCGAGACGGGCGAGGCGCGCGAGGTCCATCACTTCTGCGTGCTTGCGGGCTATGGCGCGGAAGCGATCAATCCCTACGTCGCGTTGGAGACTCTGGAGGATCTGCGCCTGCGCAAGTTCCCCGAACTTACCGCGCGCGAAGTCCAGGCGAATTACGTCAAGGCGATCGGCAAGGGCCTGCTCAAGGTCATGTCGAAGATGGGTATCTCGACTTATCAATCGTATTGCGGCGCGCAGATATTTGACGCGGTCGGCCTGTCGAGCGCCTTCGTGGAGCAATACTTCACCGGCACCGCCACCACGATCGAGGGCATTGGCCTGGCCGAAGTGGCCGAGGAAGCGGTGCGCCGCCATGCGCTCGCTTATGGCGACAACCCGCTGTACGAGGGGATGCTCGACGCGGGCGGCATCTATCAATTCCGCCTGCGGGGCGAGGATCATGCCTGGACCCCGACCAGCGTCGCCACCCTGCAGCACGCAGTGCGCGGCAACGATCCGAAGAATTATGCCGAGTTCGCCGCGCAGATCAACGAACAGTCCGAACGCCTGCTGACCATCCGCGGGCTGATGGAACTGAAGCCAGCGGAAACGCCACTGACCATCGACGAGGTCGAACCGGCGAGCGAGATCGTCAAGCGTTTCGCCACCGGCGCCATGAGCTTTGGCAGCATCAGCCACGAGGCGCATTCCACGCTCGCCGTGGCGATGAACCGTATCGGCGGCCGTTCCAACACCGGCGAAGGCGGCGAGGAACCCGATCGGTTCGTGCCGCTACCAAATGGTGATTCGATGCGGAGCCGGATCAAGCAGGTGGCCAGCGGGCGCTTTGGCGTGACGACCGAATACCTCGTCAATTCGGACGATATCCAGATCAAGATGGCGCAGGGCGCCAAGCCCGGCGAAGGCGGACAGCTGCCCGGGCACAAGGTTGACAAGCGCATTGGCGCGGTGCGGCACTCGACCCCTGGCGTCGGTCTCATCAGCCCGCCGCCACACCACGACATCTATTCGATCGAAGACCTGGCCCAGCTTATTCATGACCTCAAGAACGTGCAGCCATCGGCGCGTATCTCGGTCAAGCTGGTTTCCGAAGTCGGGGTCGGCACGGTCGCGGCGGGCGTTTCCAAGTGCAAGGCCGACCATGTCACGATTTCCGGTTACGAAGGCGGGACCGGCGCATCGCCGCTGACCAGCTTGACCCATGCAGGATCGCCGTGGGAAATCGGACTTGCCGAAACGCAGCAGACACTGCTGATCAACGACTTGCGCAGCCGGATCGCGGTGCAGGTCGATGGCGGCCTCCGGACCGGGCGCGACGTTGCCATCGGGGCACTGTTGGGCGCGGACGAGTTCGGATTCGCCACCGCGCCCCTGATCGCGGCAGGCTGCATCATGATGCGCAAGTGCCATCTCAACACCTGCCCCGTGGGTGTAGCGACGCAGGACCCGGTGTTGCGTGCGCGGTTCACTGGCACGCCCGAGCATGTCATCAACTACTTCTTCTTCGTCGCGGAAGAACTGCGGCAGATCATGGCGGAAATGGGTTTCCGCACTGTCGAGGAAATGATCGGCCGCGTCGACCGGATCGACATGCGCCGCGCCGTGCGTCACTGGAAGGCGCACGGGGTCGATCTTGGCCGCCTGCTGCACCAGGTGCCACTGCCCGAAGGCCGCGCGCTGCATCAGACAGGGATACAGGATCACGGGCTTGGCGGCGCGCTCGACAACGAACTGATCGAGGCCTGCCGTCCCGCCATCGCCAGCGGTCAGCCGATCGAATTCGACCGCCCCATCCGCAACGTCAACCGCACGGTGGGCGCGATGCTGGCGGGCGAGGTCGCGCGCAAGCACGGTCATGCGGGGCTTTCGCCCGACACGATCCGGATAAACTTTACCGGCGTGGCCGGGCAGAGCTTCGGCGCCTGGCTCACCCACGGAATCACACTCAGCCTGACCGGCGATGCCAACGATTATGTCGGCAAGGGCCTGTCGGGTGGCCGGATCATCGTCCGCCCGCCCAAGGGTGTGCACCGTGAGCCGACCGAGAACATCATCGTCGGCAACACCGTGCTTTATGGCGCGATCGCGGGCGAGGCCTATCTCGCCGGCGTCGCGGGCGAACGCTTCGCCGTGCGTAATTCCGGTGCGGTCGCGGTGGTCGAGGGGACCGGCGATCACGGCTGCGAATATATGACCGGCGGCGTCGTCTGCGTGCTCGGCAAGACCGGGCGCAACTTCGCCGCGGGGATGAGCGGGGGCGTCGCCTACGTTTACGATCCTGACGGCAGCTTCGCGGCGCTGTGTAACCTGGCCCAGGTCGAACTGTCGCCGATCGTACCCGGCGCCGATCCGGAAGAAGGCACCGGCCGACCGGCCCAGCGTGCCCGTTCGGTTCACGATTATGGCATGGGCGACATGCTGCGTCACGATGCCGAGCGTCTGCGCGTGCTGATCGAACGGCAGAAGCTGCACACCGGTTCGGCGCGCGCGACCGCACTGCTCGACGATTGGGACAATGCGCTTGGCCACTTCGTCAAGGTGATGCCGAAGGATTATCGGCGCGCGCTCGAGGCGATCGAGGCGGAACGGCTCGAAGCCGAAAGCGTGGCGGCGGAATAAGGGTCAGCACATGGGCAAGGAAACCGGCTTCCTCGAACTCGACCGCGCGGATCGAGATTATCTTGACCCCGCCGAGCGGGTGAAGAATTATCAGGAATTCGTCGTCCCGCTGGGCGAGGAGAAGCTGCGCGCCCAGGCGAGCCGCTGCATGAACTGCGGCATTCCGTATTGTCACAACGGCTGCCCGGTGAACAACCTGATCCCCGACTGGAACCATCTGGTCTATGAAGCGGACTGGAAGAACGCGCTCGACCAACTTCATTCGACCAACAACTTTCCGGAATTCACCGGCCGCGTCTGCCCCGCGCCGTGCGAGGCAGCGTGTACGCTGAACCTGATCGATCAACCGGTCACCATCAAGTCGATCGAATGCGCGATCGTGGATCGGGGCTGGAAGGAAGGGTGGATCAAGCCGCAAGTGCCCGAAAGGCAAACGGGCAAATCGGTTGCGGTGATCGGGTCAGGTCCGGCGGGTCTTGCCTGCGCGCAGCAGCTGGCGCGTGCGGGCCATGCGGTTACGGTGTTTGAAAAGCATGACCGGATCGGCGGATTGCTGCGTTACGGCATCCCCGACTTCAAAATGGAAAAGCATCTCATCAACCGGCGCGGGGTGCAGATGGAAGCTGAAGGCGTGACCTTCAAAACGAGCGCTGAAGTGGGCGTCGAGGTCAGTTTCCGCGCCTTGCGCGAGAACTTCGACGCGGTGGTGCTGGCAGGCGGTGCGGAAGAGCCGCGCCAGCTCGATATTCCGGGCGCCGAACTGCCGGGCGTGCGGCTGGCGATGGAATTCCTGACCCAGCAGAACAAGCGCGTCGCTGGCGATGACGAGGTCCGCGCCGCACCGCGTGGTTCGCTTACCGCCACTGGCAAGCACGTGATCGTGATCGGCGGCGGCGACACCGGCTCCGATTGTGTGGGCACCTCGAACCGCCAGGGCGCCAGGAGCATAACGCAGCTCGAGATCATGCCTCAACCGCCCGAGAAGGAAGACAAGGCGCTGACGTGGCCCGATTGGCCGCTGAAGCTACGTACCTCCTCAAGCCATGAAGAAGGCGTGGAGCGTGACTGGTCGGTGATGGCCAAGCGCGTCGTGGGCGAGGCCGGCGAAGTGACCGGGCTCGAATGCGTGCGCCTTGCATGGAACGGGGGCGCGTTCGCCGAAATGGCCGGGAGCGAGTTCGTCCTGCCAGCGGATCTGATCCTGCTCGCGATGGGCTTCACCGGTCCGCGGCGGCGCGGGCTGCTCGATCGGGCCGAGGTCGATCTCGACGCACGAGGCAACGTGCTCGCGAATACCGGTGATTATCGCACCAGCGAGGCCGGGGTCTATGCCTGCGGCGATATGCGGCGCGGTCAGAGTCTGGTGGTATGGGCGATTCGCGAGGGGCGCCAGTGCGCGCGCTCCGTCGATGAGGCGCTGATGGGTGTGTCCGAACTGCCGCGCTGAGCAACGGCAAGCAACGCAGCACCATGCTCGGTCTTGTCTGACAACCGAATTTCGGGAAGTGTGCCGCCCGAAACCACGCTGGGAGGGGTCGCGAAGGTCCGGCAATCGCGCCGCGCCATCGCATGCTTGGCATGACATGTTCGATCGTATCCTATCCCCGCTGGAGGCGCGCCGCCTGGGCAGCGCTCCAGGTCGCGGTGCTGCCCGTGGCGGCTCCCGCACTCGCACAAACGGCCCCAGCCGCCGCCATGACAGCGACCAGCGCCGACGCGCCCGAGGCCCTGCCGCCGCGTACCAGCCCGAGCGTGAAGCCCGTCGACGTCGGCGCCGTCTGGTCGCATTTTGCCGACATCCCGGTTGGCGGCGATGCCGATCCGACCCTCCGTCTCGGCGGCAAGCTGGATGTATTCGTGGATGTGCGTGGCGGAGCGTTGGGGCTCGACGATTCGATTACGTTACATTTCCAACCGGAATTCAAATACGGGGCGAGTGCAAACGGGACGGTCGGCCTGCTGCCCACCAATTCGCAGCTCTTCTATCCGGGCGAGGGGGAGCAGTTCGACCTGTCGGCCAGCATTACCAAGACCTGGCGTAGCGGCGCCAGCCTGACCGTTGGCAAGTTGAACCTGCTGACACTGGCTGAACAGGTGCCGGTGCTCGGCGGCGGCGGGCACGAGGGCTTTCAGAACTTGGCCATGGCGCTGCCGCCGACGGCCGTCGTACCGGGATCGATCACTGGCGCGGTGCTGAATGTCCCGACCAAGAACGCGCATTATCGCCTGTGGGTGTTCGACCCGCGCTCGCAATCGCGACAAAGCGGGTTCGAGGATCCCTTCGGCGATGGCATCGCGGCGCTGGGGGCCGTTACCGTGCCGACGCGAATAGCGGGGCGCCGCACCTATCTGTCGGCCCGCGTGGTCGGATCGACCCGGAGCCGACTGGCTGCCGAGGGTCTCCCGCCCGTATTGGTTCCTGCGCCGGGGGCAGCTTTCGGCAATCGCAAGGGCGAGATCGCGGGCGTGGTGAGCCTGTATCACTACCTTGCCGAGTATCCCGAGGCGCCGGGCAAGGGGATCGCCATCTTTGGACAGGTGTTTGCTTCGAATGGCGACCCAACGTTCCTTGACCGGAGTGCGTTTGCCGGAGTGATCGGCAATCCCCGCGCACGGCCGCAGGACAGGTTCGGGGTGGCATTCTTTCGATATTCGCTAACCGGTTCGCTGGTCCGCGCGCTGGCCAGCCGGGTCACGCTTGAGGACGAAGAAGGCATGGAGGCGTTCTATACGTTTGAAGTGGCGAAGCCGGTCCGCGTATCGGCCAGTTTGCAAGTGGTCGACAGCGCAGTGACGGTGCGCGAGACTGGCGTGATCGCCGGCCTCAGGCTATCGACCCGCTTCTGATCCGGACCCAGACTGATCCGTAAATCAGGCAGGGCCAAAAAAAACGCCCGCCGACCGAAGCCGACGGGCGCGTTTCGGTTCCAACCGAAAATCAGAAGGCGAAGTTTACCCGACCCGGGGCGACAGCGGCGCGGCGGCGGCCACGCAGCATCCCGCCAAGCAGGCCAAAGCCGATGATCATCATCAACCAGGTGCCCGGCTCGGGAACGGCCTGGATGGCGATGTTATCGATCTCGAATGCTTCCGAGGTCGAACGGAGGCGAAGCCCACCGACATTGAACTCGTCACCACCCGAAAAAGTGAAGGTCACCAGCGGATTGCTCTGCGGCAGGGTCTGGTTGCCAAACTGGCTGGCAATGATGTCATTGCCGTCAAATTCGGCAAGAACTTCGCCCATGAGATCGAGGATTTCGAGCGTGTTGTAGGTATCGACCGAACCCCAGATGAAGGAGATTTTGCCAATCGCGCCGCCAAAGGCACTGAGATCAATCGTGCCCGGGCTGCCGGTGCTGGGACCGACAGTGTAATAGGAACCGGTGCTGCCGAGCGGTTGGGCCCCATTGCCCGAACTTCCGCTCTTGATCAGTCCGGAAGTGGTCGGCGGAGTGGTGCCCGGCGTGTCGAAATCGTAGGTCGGCGTGGGGCCGGCATACACCGCGTTGCCATCCTGCGTGGACAGCGTCACGGCGGCGCTGGCGCCCGATGCCATGCCCATCGCGCAAGCCGCGACGGTAAAGGCGAGCAATTTCTTGTTCATTGACAGTCTCCTCAGTCTGAAAATGGTGCTGCCCCCCGGATTCCAGTGGACAACCCAAAACCATTGATTGCGACCTGACAATGGCGATTTCGCAACCTGTTCGGCTCGAGCGAATCGCCTCGATTGGCATTATGCGTCGTTAGCTTACCATTAAGCAAGACATTGTCGCAATTCCGAATTCAGTGTCCCAGATTGGGTCATCTCGGCATCAAATGCGCCAATCGATTGCACCACGGTCGTGCAATTCGAGAAAGGCGTTAGCCTGGCTGAACGGGCGCGATCCGAAAAAGCCGCGATAGGCCGACAGCGGGCTGGGATGCGGGCTCCGGATCACGAGATGGCGGGACTGTGCTATGGCTGGGATGCGTGCCGCCTTGGCCTGCGCGTGGCTCCCCCAAAGGATGAACACGCTCGGTTCCGCCTTCTCCGCCACCGCGCGAACGCATGCGTCGGTTATCATTTCCCAGCCTCGCCCACCATGGCTCCCCGCGCGGTTCGCCTCGACGGTGAGGGCATTGTTCAGCAGCAACACGCCCTGTTCGGCCCACCGGGTCAGGTCTCCGTGCGCAGGGCGCGCGAGCCCCAGGTCGTTCTCCAGTTCCGTGTAGATGTTGGCGAGGCTCGGTGGGGGCGCAATGCCCTCGGGGACGGAAAACGACAGCCCCATCGCCTGCCCCGGCCCATGATAGGGGTCCTGCCCCAGGATCACGACCTTGACGGCGTCCAGCGGCGTGTGCCGCAGCGCGGCCAGCCGCTGCCCTGCTGGGGGGTAGATCTTTTTTCCCGCAGTTTCTTCAGCCCGCAGCCAGCCGCTAAGCCGCCGCGCCTCTGGGGTGACGAGCACCGGTTCGAGTACCGGTTGCCAACTTACGGGAACTGGGTCGTTCATCGCGCAATGGTTAACCAGCGCGGGCGCGCGTCGCCAGTGAGCCTTCCCCTTCATCCCCAACACGCCTAAGGGCGGCCCCATGGCAGTTCATTTCCACGAAGAAGACCTTCCCATCGGCGTGCTGGCGGATGGGCCCGTCGCGGTCGATACCGAAACCATGGGGCTGGTGACGCCGCGCGACCGGCTATGCCTCGTCCAGATCAGCGACGGGCGCGGGGATGAGCATCTCGTGCGCTTTGGCGTGGGCAGCACGTACTCGGCGACCAATCTCAAGGCGGTGCTGGGCGACCCGGCCCGGCTGAAGCTGTTCCATTTCGCCCGTTTCGACCTCGCTGCGCTAGAACACTACCTCGGCGTGATGGCCGCGCCGGTTTTCTGCACCAAGATCGCCAGCAAGCTGACCCGCACCTATACCGACCGGCATGGCCTGAAGAACCTCGTCGAGGAACTGCTCGGCGCGACGCTGTCGAAAGTTCAGCAATCGAGCGATTGGGGCGCGGCGGAAATCAACGACGCGCAACGCGACTATGCAGCCAGTGACGTGCGCTATCTTCACCGCCTGCACGAGGTGCTGGTGACCCGGCTGGCGCGCGAGGGGCGGGCCGAAATGGCACAGGCGTGCTTCGACTTCCTCCCCACCCGCGCGCGGCTCGACCTTGCCGGATGGAGCGAGCACGATATCTTCAGCCACATGTAAGGAGCGCCGGGCTAGCCCCGCGGGCATGGTCATCCACCGCCGCATCGAGACCGACCAGGCCAAGGAACTGCGCAGCGCGCGGCAGCACTTCGCCGCGCCCGGCGGCAGCCACGACCGGCTGGTCGCCTTTTTGGGCAAGGCGCTGCCGATGGCCGTCGGCGTGATCGCGGCGCTTATGATCATCACCCCATTGAGCCCGCGCGGCGAAGTCAGCTTCCTGCTCGACCGCAACAAGGTCGCGGTGATCGACCAGCGGCTATCGGTCGACAATGCGATGTACCGGGGGCAGGACAACCGCGGCCGCCCGTTCTCGCTGACAGCGGGAGAAGCGGTGCAGCGATCGAGTGCCGAGGGTATCGTACGGATGAACGATCTCGTCGCGCGCATCCTCCTCAACGACGGGCCGGCCCGGTTGGGGGCGGAAGCGGGCGCCTATAGCCTGGAGGACGAAATCGTGCGCGTGTTCGGCCCGGTGCGGCTGACCGCCGCTGACGGTTACGACATGGTCGCGCGGGGGGTTTCGATCGACCTGAACCGTCGCACGATGTTTGGCAGCGGGGGGATCAGCGGGGCGATACCTGCGGGCACTTTCTCAGCCGATCGGCTTGAGGCGGACCTCGCCCAACGCACCATCGTGCTTGACGGCAACGCGCGCCTGCGCATGGTGCCGGGCGAATTGAGGATGCCGCAATGAACGTTCACCTGAAACAGGCGCCGAAATGGATGCTGGCCGGATTCGTCGGCGCCCTCGCCATGTTCGCCGGGATGCAGGGCAATGCCCAGGCGATCGCCGGGCACAATTCCAACGCGCCGGTATCCTACGCCGCCGACCGGATCGAGCTGCAGGACCGCCAGAACCGGGTCATCCTGTCGGGCAATGTCGACATCACCCAGGCCGGTCTCAGGGTTCGTTCAGCACGCACACTGGTGAATTATTCCGACACCGGGCGCTTGGCGATCCAGCGCATTACCGCGACCGGCGGGGTCCAGGTAACACGCGCGAACGAAGCGGCGAGCGGCGATGTCGCGGTCTATGATTTCAACCGCCGGATCATCACCATGGCGGGCAATGTGCGCCTGCGCCGGGGCGGCGATACATTGAACGGCGGACGCCTGGTGATCGACCTCACCACGGGCGTGTCCAGCGTCGACGGCCGCGCATCGGGTTCGTCGTCGGTCACCGGCGAAGTGTCGAGCACCGGCAGCGGGCGCGTGACGGGGACGTTCTCGGTCCCGGAAAACTAGGCTCACCCCCGGCGTTGGCGAGCAGCCTGGCGGGCGATATCGGTCAACCCTTGCGCCAGCAGCACCTCGCTTGCCTGGCTGTTGGTGAGGAGGCTGCGATGCAGCGCCGCGAGGTTGACAACCAGCCGTTCGAGCGGCTCGCCGCGCCATTTGGTAAGTTGCGCTTCCAGATCGCGCACGTCCTTGAAGAACACCCGCCGGGCGCGTTCCTCGCCCTTCAGGAAGCCGTGCACATCGCCGCCCCGGCCCAACCGTGCGGCCAGCTGTGCGAGTTGCGCCGCACGCCGCTCGAATGCCAGCAGCAGGCCGACCGGGTTCAGCGCCAGCTCGCGCAACCGGGCAAATTCACCCGCCAGCTTGGGCCGGTCGCCGGATAGCACTGCGTTGACGATCGGCATGAAGCCGTCTTCCTCCGTCGCCGCGCCAATTTCGGCGAGGGCGGCGGCATCGGCGTTCTTGGGCGCTTCGGGCGAGGCATCGAGATAGAGCGCCAGCTTGGTCACCTCGCTCTGCGCCAGGCGCACGTCCAGCCCGGCCCCGCGCGCGATGCGTTCGGCAAGATCGCCATTGAGGCGCAGGCCCGCGGCGTCGCCCATCGCGCGCACCGTCTGGGTCACGTCGCGCAACTCGGGCGGCCAGAACATCGCCACCAGCGCATCGTCGCGCTTTTCCAGCAGCTTGGCGGTGCGCGATTTGTCAGTCGCGCCGGTCGCCACGATCAGCACCGGGCAAGCCTCGCCGTGGCCGATGAGGTGATTGCCGATCGCGTCCAGCGCCTCGTCACCATTGGCGCGAACCCAAATGTGCCTGGTTCCGCCGAACAGGGAACTGGAGCGAGCCTCGTCACCGAGCAGCACCGGGTCCTTGCGTAAGTCGGCACCGGACAGCTCGATCCGTTCGCCCGGCTCGGGCAGCATGGCGACGATCTTCTGCGCCGCGGCGGTCGCGCCCGCCTCGTCAGGACCGCAGAAGAAGAACACCCGCGCCTGCGCCACCGCGCGCCGGGCGGCCTGGGCAAAATCGCGCTGGGTGGCCTTCACGGCCCTTCGCGCAAGGTCAGCGAGATTTGCGTGACCATACGATCCGCAACCTCGCGCGCGAGATTTTCGAGCGCAGTCTGTTCCGCGGCAATCGTGGCATATTCGCTGCTGACAACATCGATCCCGGCATCCGCCCCGGCGGTCGCGTCGAGCACGATCTCGCCACTGGCAAGATCGACCAGCTGATAACGTGCGCGCAATGTGCGGCGTTCGCGGCCGATCGTCTCGTCATTGAGGACGCCCAGCCCCTCGAGCCGGTCATCGAGCCGTACGTCCAGGCGATAACGCGATGTCGCTCCACCGGCGGCGCCGAGCCGGTCATTCAGCGCGTTGCGGACCAGCCACCCCGCGCGCCCCTCGATCGCGGGCACGTCGATCGCGGCAAGCCCCTGCGCCACCGCGCCCGAGCCGCCACCGGCGTACATCGGCGAAAGGCCGCAACCGGCGAGCAACAGGAGGGCGAGCGGGGCGACCAGGAAACGCATCAGGTGACGATATTCACCAATCTGTCGGGCACCACAATGACCTTGCGCACCGCCGCGCCGCCAAGCGAGCGCTGGACGTTCTCCGACGCGAGCGCCAGCGCCTCGAGGTCCTCCTTCGAGGAACCCTTGGGCGCGGTCAGCGTGTCGCGCAGCTTGCCCATGTGCTGGACGGCGATGGTGACCTCGTCCTCGACCAGCAGCGCCGGATCGACTTGCGGCCAGGGGGCATCGGCGATCAGGCCCGCGTCCTGCGCGGCCCACGCTTCTTCGGCCAGATGCGGCATCATCGGCGCGACCAGCCGAATGAGCGTGGCGATGGCGTTCGACCGGCTGGCCGAAGGCGCCGCCTTCTCGACCGCGCCGGTCAGTTCGTAAATGCGCGCGACCGCCTTGTTGAAGCCGAGCGCCTCGATATCGATGGCAACCGCGGCGACTGTCTGGTGGACCTTGCGGTCAAGCGCCTTGTCGGTGATCGTGTCCGCCCCCGCGCCGCCTTCGCCGATCTGCCCGAACAGACGCCACAGCCGCTGGACGAAACGCCAGCAGCCCTCGATCCCCGCCTCCGACCACGGCAGGTCGCGTTCCGGCGGGCTGTCGCTGAGCATGAACCAGCGCACCGCGTCGGCGCCGTATCTCGCGACGATCGTGTCGGGGTCGACGGTGTTCTTCTTCGACTTCGACATTTTGATGACGCGGCCGATTTCGACCGGCGCGCCATCGGCCTTGAGCGTCGCGCCATTGCCTGTTCGTTCCACCTCGTCAGGCGAGAAGAACACGATGCGCCCGCCGTCTTCACGGCCATAGGTCTCGTGCGTCACCATCCCTTGCGTGAACAAGCTGGCGAAGGGCTCGGCGAAGTCGAGCATTCCCATATGCGCCAGCGCGCGGGTCCAGAAGCGGGCGTAGAGCAGGTGCAGGATCGCGTGCTCGACCCCGCCGATATACTGTTCGACCGGCAGCCACTTGGCCACTTCCTCGGGGTCGAACGGCTTGTCGGCGGGCTGGCTGGCGAAGCGCAGGAAGTACCAGCTCGAATCGACGAAAGTGTCGAGCGTGTCGGTCTCCCGCTCGGCTTTGCCGCCACAGCTCGGGCAATCGACGTGCTTCCAGGTCGGATGGCGCAGCAACGGGTTGCCCGGGGTCTGGAAATCGACATCTTCCGGCAGCACAACTGGTAGCTGGTCCTTCGGAACCGGCACCACGCCGCACGCGCCACAATGGATGAACGGGATCGGCGTGCCCCAATAGCGCTGGCGGCTGACGCCCCAGTCGCGCAGCCGCCACACCGTCCGCCCCTCGCCCCAGCCGCCGCTCTCGGCGCGGGCGATGACCGTCGCTTTGGCATCCTCGACGCGCATCCCGTCGAGGAAGTCCGAATTGACCAGCACGCCCTCACCCGCCTCGGCCTCTCCCGCGAAGGGCTTGTCTGCTTCGTCGGCGCTGGCTGCAACGACCCGCGGGATCGGCAAGCCGTACTTGGTCGCGAACTCGAAGTCGCGCTGGTCGTGGCCGGGCACCGCCATGATCGCGCCCGTGCCGTAGTCCATCAGCACGAAGTTCGCGATATAGACCGGCAGATAATCGCCGGTGAACGGGTGCCGCGCGCCAATGCCGGTGTCGAAGCCCAGCTTCTCCGCCGTTTCCAGTTCCGCCGCGGTGGTCCCGCCGCGCTTGCACAGGTCGATGAACCTGGCCGCGTCGCAGTTCTGCGCCGCCACGGCTTGCGCCACCGGATGGTCGGGCGCGACCGCCACGAAGCTCGCGCCGAAGATCGTGTCGGGCCGGGTGGTATAGACCGGCAGCGTGTCGCCGCTCGACAGCGCGAACGAGAACTCCAGCCCCTGCGACTTGCCGATCCAGTTTTCCTGCATCAGCCGGACCTTGTCGGGCCACTTGTCGAGCGTGCCGAGCCCGTCCAGCAGGTCCTCGGCGAACTGGGTGATCTTGAGGAACCACTGGTTGAGCTTGCGCTTCTCGACCTCGGCGCCCGAACGCCAGCCCTTGCCGTCGATCACCTGCTCGTTGGCGAGCACGGTCATGTCGACCGGATCCCAGTTGACCTCGCTCTCCTTGCGATAAACCAGCCCCGCCTCGTACAGCGCGAGGAACAGCGCCTGTTCGTGGCCGTAGTATTCGGGCTCGCAGGTCGCGATCTCGCGGCTCCAGTCGAGCGCGAAGCCGATGCGCTTAAGCTGCGCCTTCATGTTGGCGATGTTGTCGCGGGTCCAGCCGCCGGGGTGAACGCCCTTTTCCATCGCCGCGTTTTCCGCCGGCATTCCGAAAGCGTCCCAGCCCATCGGGTGGAGCACTTCGTGCCCGGTCATCCGCTTGTAGCGCGCCAGCACGTCGCCCATCGTGTAGTTGCGCACGTGGCCGATGTGGATGCGCCCCGAGGGATAGGGAAACATCTCAAGCACGTAGGATTTCGGTTTCGCGGAATCGCTGTCGGCCACGAAGGTGCGCGCTTCGTCCCACGCGCGCTGCCAGCGCCCGTCGGCAATCGACGGATCGAAACGGGTATCAGTCATCTAGCCCCTGCCTGCCGGGTTCCGCGATAGGAAAATGCGATCAGCTGGCGATGGCCTGGCGGCGCAGGTCGCGCGCCTTGGTCAGGATAATGTCCTCCAGCCGCTGCACAGTCGCTGCCTGCACCGGCGCATCGACCCACGTGCCGGACTGGTTGACCTGGCGGCTGGCGGCAACGCGCAGCGCGTCGGCGCGCAGGTCCTGATCGAGGATCGAGACAGTCAGCTTTACCCGCTCGCCCGGGTTGCTGGGGTTCGCATACCAGTCGGTCACGATTACCCCGCCGGCGCTGTCGGCCTGCAGGAGCGGTGCGAAGCTGACCGCTTCCAACGCGGCCCGCCAGAGGTACGAATTGACCCCGATCGTGGTGACCTGGCTCGCGGCGAGATCCGCCCGGGGGCGTTCCGACTTGGCGCAGGCGCCCAGCGCGGCGAGCGTGCCGACGGCAAGAATTGTCCGCGCGATCGCCCGTCCGGGGCGGAAAGTGCTGGGCATGGCGGTCATGACGATGATTGATCCCTTCTGGCAGTCTTGCCCGTCTCTATAGCCTGCGCTGCGCCGCCGACAAGGCCGCCGGCGGTGCCGCTCGCAGTCATCGCTGTACCTACCGCGGCGGTGAATTCGCGCTTAACGCAGCGATTCTGTGGACCCCTTGCAACACCCCGCGATTGATTCCGGCCCGCCTGTGGAAAAGATGGCGAAACGGTTGTCATGATTCTATCAAATTGCTTGGCCAAACGGGGTGCCGAGTCGCGGCTCCGCGCGTTTGGTGCGAATACAGGGGAGGTTCAGGCCACTGGTGGTCTGGACAACAGGGTTGGAAGGTAAGGCGGGCATCATGTCACGGTCGAATGGCAAGGCAGGGTTTGGGCGTTTCGCCCCGGCGCTGTTCGCCGTGGCCGTGCTGGGGGTGCCCAGCGCCGGTCTCGCGCTTGCCGGGATCGGCGATTCGCTTTCTCCTGCGGGGCTTTCCGCGCTGACCCCGTTCACCCCGGCCAATGTCGATCCCGCTCTGGCGCGCCGCGTACAGGAAAGGATCGCCGCGCGCGGCAAGGCACTGCGTTTCACGCCAGCTGGTTCCGTGGGCAGCGGCGAAAGCATGGTGACCGTCGCCGTCCGGGTCGACGATCAGACCGCGCGCGCGATCTCGGTAAGATCGGCACTGGCCAACCTGCAGACTGAACCTGGAGCCTCGCGCGCTGGCGCCACGCTCGCGGGCACGCGCTACAACCTGGGCATCGCCCGGGGGTACCAGAGCTTCGCCAAGCCGCAGCAGGCAGCGCCGTCGGTTGGCCTGCGCGACATCGCCATGCCCGATCTGGCCGATTTCAAACCGTCGGAATCGCGCGCCGACAAGCCGAGCCGGTTTCAGCCGCGCGTGGCGCTCGAGAATGATATTCAGAGCGGTCGCTCGCGCGGCACGCTCGAAGGTTTGGGCGAACAGACCGTCGATCTCGGCGGCGCCTATCGCGTGACTCGCAATCTCGATGTGACCGCGGGTGTGCGCCTGTCGCAAGAACGCGACCGGTTGGCCCCGCGCGGCGAGGGCGTGGAAGACAGCCAGGCCGTTTACGTGGGCACGCAGTTCCGCTTCTGACCATCGTTCCGCGTCGCGGCGCGGTTTCCGGGCCATGAATTCGATTGCACCACCCCCCGCCACCGGCGGGGTTTTTCTTTGTTTTGCGGACAACCTCACCTACCGTCCTTCCGTAGCGTCAGGAATCAAGCGGAGAGGATCATATGGGACGTGTTGCCATCGTAACCGGGGGCACGCGCGGCATCGGCCGCGCCATCTGCGAGCGTTTGCGCGAGGATGGGTTCACCGTCGTCGCCAACTATGCCGGTAACGAGGGCAAGGCCAGGGCATTTACCGACGAGACAGGCATCGCCGCATATCGCTGGGATGTGGGCGATCATGCCGCATGCCAGGAAGGCTGCGCCACGGTTGCGCGCGAAATCGGCCCGGTCGACGCGGTGGTGAACAACGCCGGGATCACCCGCGACGGCACGCTCCACAAAATGAGTTGGGACGACTGGAACGAGGTCATGCGGATCAACCTCGGCGGTTGCTTCAACATGGCCAAGGCGTGCTTTCCGGGCATGCGCGAGCGTGGCTGGGGCCGGATCGTCAACATCGGCTCGATCAACGGGCAGGCGGGTCAATATGGCCAGGTCAACTATGCCGCGGCCAAGAGCGGCATTCACGGCTTCACCAAGGCGCTGGCGCAGGAAGGCGCCAAGTTCGGGGTGACGGTCAACGCGATCGCGCCCGGCTATATCGACACCGACATGGTAGCCGCCGTCCCCGCCCCGGTTTTGGAGAAGATCGTCGCCAAGATCCCCGTCGGGCGCCTCGGTCATGCCGACGAAATCGCGCGCGGTGTCGCCTTCCTGTGCAGCGACAGCGCCGGTTTCGTGACGGGGTCCACGATGAGCATCAATGGCGGGCAGCACATGTATTGACCGCGTGGCGGCCAGCAGCGGCCGCCATGGCTGGCCCCCGTTCCCCTATTCCACTTTCCTACGGGGGCAGATTCCTCTAGCGGCGCTGGTTCCATGAGCGACGCCCAGACTCCTCCGCACGACGCAAAGCGCGATTACCGCGATACCGTGTTCCTGCCGCAGACCGCCTTCCCGATGAAGGCAGGCCTGCCGCAGAAGGAACCGGGCATCCTGGCGCAGTGGGAGGCGCAGGGGCTCTATCGCAAGCTGCGCGAGGCGCGTGCGGGGCGCGAAAAGTTCATCCTCCACGATGGCCCGCCCTATGCCAATGGCGACATGCACATTGGCCACGCGCTGAACCACGTGCTCAAGGACATGGTCTGCCGCACGCAGAACCTGCTTGGCAAGGACGCGCCCTACGTGCCCGGGTGGGACTGCCACGGGCTGCCGATCGAGTGGAAGGTCGAGGAGCAGTACCGCAAGAAGAAGCTCGACAAGAACCAGGTTCCGCCGCGCGAATTCCGCGCCGAGTGCCGCGCCTATGCCCAGAACTGGGTGAACGTGCAGCGCGAGCAATTGAAGCGCCTCGGCATCATGGGCGACTGGGACAATCCCTACCTGACGATGGATTTCGCCGCCGAGGCGACCATCGTGGGCGAGCTGCTCAAGTTCGCCGAAGCCGGGAACCTCTACCGCGGCTCGAAGCCGGTTATGTGGAGCCCGGTCGAGGAAACCGCTCTGGCCGAGGCGGAGGTCGAGTACGAGGACATCACCTCCACCCAGATCGACGTGGCGTTCGAGATCGTCGAGAGCCCGAACAGCCCAGCACTGCAAGCAGCGCTGGGCAGAGGCTGGAAGGTCAGCGCGGCCATCTGGACGACAACGCCTTGGACGATCCCCGTCAACCAAGCGATCGCCTATTCGCCGGACACGATCTACGTATTGCTTGACAACAGCGGATCGGTTGAACACGTCTTGGTCGCTGAGGACTTGGTCCAGCAGTTCTCGGAGCGCCTATTTGGTGCCGCGTCGGAGTTCGTGCCGGTAGCCGGGGACCAACCGATCAGAATCAAAGGCTCCGACCTCGTCGGCACTGTCGCCCGTCATCCGATGCACCATCTCGGCGGGTTCTACGCCGAGCCGCGCCCTTTCCTGCCAGGCGATTTCGTCACCACCGACAGCGGCACCGGCCTTGTCCACATGGCGCCCGATCATGGCGAGGACGATTTCGAGCTGTGCATGGCGAACGGCATCGCGCCGCAGTTCGCGGTCATGGGCGACGGGCGCTATCGCGACGACTGGGCCTGGCTCGGCGGGCACGACGAGCGCCGCCGCAGCGTGATCAACCCCGGCTTCAACGCGCCGGACGGGCCGATCTGTTCGGACCTGCGCGAGGCGGGCGCGCTGCTCGCCGCGAGCGCGGACTACCAGCACAGCTACCCGCATTCGTGGCGCAGCAAGGCCAAGGTGATCTTCCGCTGCACGCCGCAGTGGTTCGTGCCGATGGATAAACCGCTGACAACGCGGGATTATCCCGTCGCGTTGCCCAACGCGATCGGCGGCGCGATCGCCCCGTTCGTCGCGCCGGACCATTCCACCTTGCGCGAAACCGCCCTCGCCGAAATCGAGCGGGTGAAGTTCTACCCCGAGAAGGGCCGCAACCGCATCGGCAGCATGGTCGCGGGGCGGCCGGACTGGGTGCTCAGCCGCCAGCGCGCCTGGGGCGTGCCGATCACGCTGTTCGTGAAGCGCGGGACCGGCGACTATTTGCAGGACGGGGGCGTCAACGCGCGGATCGTCGCCGCGGTGCGCGAGGAAGGCGTCGATGCCTGGGACGAGGCGCGCAAGGCCGAATTCCTCGGGCCGGATCACGATCCCGACCACTATGAGATGGTCACCGACATTCTCGACGTGTGGTTCGATTCGGGTTCGACCCATGCCTTCGTGCTGGAAAGCGGGCGCTGGCCGGACCTCTCGTGGCCGGCCGATCTCTACCTCGAAGGCAGCGACCAGCATCGCGGCTGGTTCCAGTCGAGCCTGCTCGAATCGTGCGCCACGCGCGGGCGTGCGCCCTACGACGCGGTCCTGACCCACGGGTTCACGATGGCGAGCGACGGGCGCAAGATGTCGAAGTCGCTCGGCAACACGGTCGATCCGGTCAAGGTGATGGAAACCTTCGGCGCGGACATCATCCGCTTGTGGGCATTGTCGGTCGATTTCACCGAGGACCACCGCATCGGCGAGGAAATCCTCAAGGGCGTCGGCGACCAGTACCGCAAGCTGCGCAACACCTTCCGCTATCTGCTCGGCGCGCTGGAAGGGTTTGAATGGGAGCGTGACGGAGTAAATGCGACATGGGCGGCGGCGGCCGAACGCCAAGAGGCTGTGCCCGAGCTCGAACGCTACATGCTCGACCGGCTGTGGCATCTCGACGCTGCTCTCCGCAACGCGGTGGAGCGGTTCGATTTCAACGAGTATACCCGCGCCCTGATCGAGTTCTGCAACGAAGACCTTTCGGCGTTCTATTTCGATATCCGCAAGGACCGCCTCTATTGCGACGCGACCGGTGATGCCGATCGGCGCGCCTATCGCAGCGTGCTCGACATCCTGTTCCAGGCGCTGATCCGTTACGCCGCGCCCGTGCTGGTGTTCACCGCCGAGGAAGTCTGGGGCACGCGTTATCCGGCGCGCGGCAGCGTGCACTTGCTCGAATGGCACCCGCTGCCCAATTGGCGTGACGATGCGCTTGCTGCCCGCTTTATCGCCTTGCGCGCCTTGCGCGAGACCGTGACCGAGGCGATCGAGCCGCTGCGGCGCGACAAGACGATCCGCTCCAGCCTGGAGGCCGAGGTCACCGTGCCCGCCGGCGCAGTGCCCGCAGGGTTCAGCGAAGCGGCATTGGCCGAACTGTTCATCACCGCGACAGTGACGCGCGGGCAGGGCGACGGAGTGACGGTCACGCCTTCCGCCGACAAAAAATGCGGCCGCTGCTGGCGCCTGCTGCCCGAAGTGCCCGAGGACGGCGCGCTGTGCGGGCGGTGCGCAAGCGTGGTCGAGGGGGAAATGGCATGAGTCCAAGTGGATTGAGTCCGGTGTGGCGCAATCGATCGATTGGCCTCGTGCTGGCGCTGGTCATTTACGTCGCAGACCAGTGGCTCAAGTCCTACGTGGTCGACACGCTCGGCATGCAGCTCCACGAGACGCGGGAGTTGCTGCCATTCTTCGATTTCACCCTGGTGCACAATTATGGCATTTCGCTGGGCATGTTCCAGGCGACCTCGATGGAGATGCGCTGGATGCTGGTCGCGGTGACCGGCGGAATCGCACTGGTCGTCACCGTGTGGATGCTGCGCGAGCGGCTGCTGGGCGAGATTCTCGGCCTGTCGCTGATCCTCGGCGGGGCACTGGGCAATATCAAGGACCGGTACGAGCTCGGCTACGTGGTCGATTTTGCCGACCTGCATATCGGCGATTTCCGCCCGTTCATGATCTTCAACATTGCCGACGCGGCGATCACCATCGGGGTGGTGATTATCCTTGTGCGATCCTTCCTCGTGCGCGAAAAACCCGCAACACCTTCGAACGAACCGGCCGCGAATGCCGTGGAGAGCTGACATGAAGACCAAGGCGACCCTTATCCTCCTGACGGGCGGCAGCGTGATGCTGGCGGCCTGCGGCAGCGGCGGCGGCATTCTTGGCCGCGACCGGCCCGACGAGTTTGCCGTGCAGCGCCAGGCGCCGCTGGTGGTCCCGCCCGATTTCAATCTGACACCGCCCACGCCGGGCACCCCGCGCCCCGCTGAAGGGACCGCAGCCGAGCAGACGCTCCAGGCGCTGTTCGGCGGCCCCGCTCCGCGCAGCGCGGTGGAAACCAGCGCGCTCGACCGTGCCGGAAGCGCCGAGCCGGGCATTCGCACCAAGGTCGGCGATCCAGCGACCAACACCGTCGCCAAGGGATCGCTTACCCGCGACATCATCGCCGCCCCGCAGGGTGATGGCCAGTTCGCGCAAGCAGTTATCCCGCAAGGATAATTGCTTGCCGGTTGTATCTCGCACGGGCGTTCACCCGCGCGAAACCCCGCCCATGCGGCCTGAAGATCGCATCGTTGCAAGCAAGCGCGCGGTCCGTGGCGGAACGTAGCGAACAGTGCCGAGAACGCGCGCGTGGATCGGCGTGCGGAAAGAAAATCAGCTGTCCGTGGGCTCGCGGGAAACGAGCAACTTATCGATTTTGCGCCCGTCCATGTCGACCACTTCGAAGCGCCACCCCTGGTCGACGAAACTCTCGCCCTCTTCCGGTAGACGCTTGAGCACTGCGAGGACATAGCCAGCGGCGGTCGCGAATTCACGTTCCTCGCCATATTCCAGCCCAAGCCGGTGGGCGAGCGCGTCGGCGCTCATCGCGCCCGACACCAATAGCGACCCGTCGCTTCGCTCGGTGATTTCGGGCGCATCGCCGGGATCCTGGTCGCTGACGAACGTCCCCGCGATCGCCGTCAACAGATCGACCGGGGTGACCACGCCGTCGAGATGCCCATATTCATCGTGCACCATCGCCATGGCGATTTCCGACTGCTGCAACACCCGCAGCGCGTCCATCGCATCAAGCTGATCAGGCATGACAGCGGCCTTGCGCGTCAGGCCCGCAAGATCGGCAGGCTGCCCGCTGACCATCCGCGCGAGCACTTCGCGCACCTTGACCACACCAACGATGTTGTCGGGCGAGCCGTCCGCGACCGGCAGGAGCGAATGCGGGCTTTCCTCGATCCTGCGGCGAATTGCCGCCTCGTCGGCACTGATATCGATCCAGTCGAGCTCGATGCGCGGGGTCATCAATTCGCGTACCGGTCGATCGGCGAGGCGCACGACACCGGTGAGGATCTGGCGCTGTTCGGCCTCGATCACGCCGGACTTGGTCGCCTCGGCAATGATCATATGCAGTTCCTCGGCGGTGACGTGATCGCCGCTTTCGGGTTTCACGCCGAGCAAGCGCAGCACCAGCCGCGAGGAATTGTCGAGCAGCCACACCAGCGGCGCCGCCGCCTTGGCGATGAAGGCCATCGGCCGCGAGACGAGCGACGCAATCGGTACCGCCGCGCGCAGCGCGACCTGCTTGGGCACGAGTTCACCGATGATCAGGCTGCCGTAGGTGGTCAGCGCGATTACCAGGGCGAACCCGGCCTCGTCGGCGTAACGCGGCGAAACGCCAAGGGCGGCAAGTCGTTCGCCCACCGGCCCGCCCAGACTGGCGCCCGAATAGGCGCCCGCGATGATCCCAACCAGCGTAATTCCGATCTGCACGGTCGAGAGGAATTTGCCGGGATCGTTCGCCAGCGCGATGGCCGCGGCTGCGCCCCTGCTGCCCTTGTCGGCCTTGGCCTGAAGATGCGATGGCTTTGCCGAGACGATCGCCAGCTCCGACATCGCGAAGACGCCGTTGAGCAGGATCAGCCCGAGGATGATGAGGAGGTCGGTCCAGGGAAAGGGTGTCACCCGTCGACCGCTAGCAGAAAAACCCGGCGATACCAGCACCGTTGCACGGCGCGCCCGGTGGCCGGATCAAGCGGCGGAACAGGCCCGCGCAACAGGCGTTGTCGAAACCGAGGCGCGGGTTGGGTGCGCCCGCCGCGGCATGGGCTGCGGTCAACAACAAGGCAAAAAAGGGGATTACCCATGAACAAGACACGTGCATTCATTGCCGGGTTCGCGGCACTGTCACTAACGACAGCTTGCGTGACAGACCCGAACACCGGCGAACGCAAGGTTTCGCGCACGGCCATCGGCGGCATCGGCGGCGCAGCCGCGGGTGCGTTGCTCGGCGGCCTGATCGGCGGCAAGACAGGCCGTATCATCGGCGCGGTCGGCGGCGGCGCGGTCGGCGGCGTGGTCGGTTATCGGATGGACCAGCAGATCCGCGAACTGCGTGAGCAGACCGCCGGGACCGGGGTCGATGTCGACGAGGTCGAAGGCGGCATCCTGGTCAACCTGCCCGACGGCGTGACGTTCGCCACCGGCAGCGCAACGATCTCTCCCGGGTTCCGCGCGATTCTCGACGATGTCTCGGCAAGCCTGGTGCAATATCCGAACAGCCTGGTTGACGTGTACGGCCACACCGACACCGTCGGCTCGGCCAGCTCCAACCAGACGCTGTCCGAACGGCGTGCGCAGGCCGTGGCGAATTATCTCTCCTCGCGCGGCGTGAATTCGGCGCGGGTGCGCTGGATGGGCTTTGGCGAGACCTCGCTCAAGGTGCCGACCGGCGACAACGTGAACGAACCGCTCAACCGCCGGGTCGAAATCAAGATCATCCCGCTGACCCAGGCGGAAATCGACGCTGCCCGCAATCAGTGAGCGGACGCGATCTGATCGTGAACGATGGGGTCGGCCAGGTGGCCGACCCCGTTTAGCGTCAACGGGCAAGCTCGCGCGCGCGGTCGGCCAGATGCGCGACCGCATCGGCGTGGATGCCCGGCGCGCTCACCAACAGGCCGAACGCGCGCGGGTCGCGCTTGTTGAAATTAAGTGGCTGGCCGAAGGCATCGGTCGTCGCGGCCCCCGCCTCGCGCGCGATCAGCGCGGCCGCCGCAATGTCCCATTCGTAGCCCCAGCGCAGGGTCGCGACGAGATCGGCGCGATTATCGGCCACCATCGCCACGCGCAGCGCGATCGAATTGGGCTTGTCCACCACGGCCAGCATCCGGTCAACACGGGCCAGCGAATCGGTCGGCACGCGTGCCCCTGCAAATTTGGTGCGGCGCGAGGCGGCCAGCGGGCGGCCATTGAGCCACGCACCCTGCCCCGCCACGCCCAGCCAGCTCTCTGCGCGCGCGGGTGCTTCCAGCATCCCGATCAGTGGCCGGCCTGCGCTGATCAGCGCGACCGACACGGCCCATCCCGATCGGCCACGCAAGTAATCGCGTGTGCCGTCGATCGGATCGACCAGCCAGATCAGTCCGTTTGCCAGCCGCACCGGATCATCGACCGTTTCTTCCGAGAGCCAGCCCGCAGCCGGCAACAGGCGTCCCAGTTCGCGCCGCAGGAATGCATCGACCGCCAGGTCGGCGGCGCAGACGGGGTTGCCAGGTGTCTTTTCCCAGGCCTCCACCTCGTGCCCCGCGCCCGGCCACGCCCCGTGTGCCATGCGCCCCGCTTCAGCGACGATCTCGGAAAGGCGAAGGCGATCTATCATCCCGTCACGGCATGCTAGCCAAAGCCGTACTTTTCAAGCGGGCCAATCCATGCTTAGGCCGCGCCGCAAAGTCTCCTCCCAAGTCACAAGCGGACCTTCCCCGATGAACATCCACGAATACCAGGCCAAGGAACTGCTCGCAAAGTTCGGCGTCGCGGTGCCCCAGGGCATTGCCGCGCTCAGTGTGGAGGAGGCAGTGGAAGCCGCACGCCAGCTGCCCGGCCCGCTCTATGTGGTCAAGGCGCAGATCCACGCTGGTGGGCGCGGCAAGGGCAAGTTCAAGGAACTGGGCCCCGATGCCAAGGGCGGCGTCCGGCTCGCGCGCAGCCTCGAAGAGGTCGAGGCACATGCAAAGGACATGCTGGGCAACACACTGGTGACGATCCAGACTGGCGAGGCGGGCAAGCAGGTCAACCGGCTCTACGTCACCGACGGGGTCGACATCGGCAAGGAATTTTACCTCGCGCTGCTGGTCGATCGCGCCACCAGCCGCATCGCGGTGGTCGCGTCGACCGAGGGCGGGATGGACATCGAGACCGTCGCGCACGACACACCCGAAAAGATTCATACCATCACCATCGATCCCGCGACCGGGCTAATGCCGCACCACGGTCGCAGTGTGGCGGCCGCGCTGGGTCTCTCGGGCGATCTCGCCAAGCAGTGTGCCAAGGTGCTGGCCGGGCTCTATGCCGCCTTCATCGGCACGGACGCGAGCCAGATCGAGATCAACCCGCTCGCCGTGTGCCCCACGCCGGAAGGTGACAAGCTGCTGGTGCTGGATGCAAAGGTCGGGTTCGATTCGAACGCCATGTTCCGCCATAAGGATCTGGCCGAATTGCGCGACCTGACCGAAGAGGACCCGGCCGAGGTCGAGGCAAGCGAGTACGACCTCGCCTACATCAAGCTCGACGGCAATATCGGCTGCATGGTCAACGGCGCGGGCCTCGCCATGGCAACGATGGACATCATCAAGCTCAATGGCGCGTTTCCGGCGAACTTCCTCGACGTTGGCGGCGGCGCCAGCCGCGAGAAGGTGACGGCGGCGTTCAAGATCATCCTCAAGGACCCCGCGGTCGAGGGCATCCTCGTCAATATCTTCGGCGGGATCATGAAATGCGACGTGATCGCCGACGGCATCGTCGCCGCTGCCAGGGACGTGAACCTGTCGGTGCCGCTGGTTGTCCGCCTGGAAGGTACCAACGTCAACGAAGGCAAGGCAATCCTCGACAATTCGGGCCTCGCCATCGTCAGCGCCAACGACCTGGGCGATGCCGCCCGCAAGATCGTGGCCGAGGTGAGGAAGGCTGCCTGATCAGCGTACGTCGTGGGCGAGCTGGCGCCGCGTGAAGCGGAATACCAGTTCGCTCACCCTGTCGCCTTCACTCCGCATCCGCACCGCGACAAGTAATCCGTCGGGACCATCGCAGCGGAACGTCAAGGCTGAGAAATAGGCCGCGCAGGGCTCGATCGAGAGAAGCCGGAAGCGCACCATGTCGGCTTTTTCCTCCCACCCGGTAAGGTCGGGGTGGAAGTGCTTCAGCTTGAGCACGAGGCTACCCGCCTCTTCGGTCAGATACATGTGCTCGGTGAACATGATCGTGCCGTCGGGATTTTCCTGCACGAAAACGCCGACCATCGTCGGGCCCGAGGGTGGCAACCAGCTTTCCGCTGCCTCGGCACCGCCGATGCCGGTGCCAGCCCAGTCGCCGACCAGCCAGGCCGCCTCGGCAATCGTTGCGGATGGCGGAACGTGGCCCTCGGGCGCCAGCCGCGTTTCCTGAGCGGAAATGACCCCGGCAGTCAGCAACATCGGTATCGCAAGCAAGCGAACGTTCATGGCATTTTCCCCCGGACCCGCCGCGAAGCTATTCCCGCTTCACGCGCGCGTAAAGATGCTAGCCCATCTGGGGCTTGACCCGGCGCGCCCGCAACGCGAGGGACAAGCGAGCACCTGGCTGCACGCGAGTCCCGTTTGCTTGACGTTTACGTAAAGGCGAGATAGGCGGGCGCCGCGACATTCGAGAGGAAGGACGCCTTCATGAAAATCCTCGTGCCCGTGAAGCGGGTCATCGACTATAACGTCAAGCCGCGGGTCAAGGCCGACGGCACCGGCGTCGATCTCGCCAACGTCAAGATGAGCATGAATCCGTTCGACGAAATCGCCGTCGAAGAAGCCATTCGCCTGAAGGAAAAGGGCAAGGCTGACGAGATCGTGGCGGTCTCGATCGGCCCGGCCAAGGCAACCGAAACGCTCCGAACGGCTCTGGCGATGGGGGCGGACCGCGCTATCCTGGTGGAAACGGACGACGAGGTGGAGCCACTGGCCGTCGCTAAGATCCTGAAGGCCATTGCCGAGGAGGAGAGCCCCGGCCTGGTCCTGCTCGGCAAGCAGTCGATTTCGGACGACAGCAACCAGACCGGCCAGATGCTCGCCGCGCTGATGGGGCGGCCGCAGGGCACCTTCGCCAATACAGTCGAGATCGAAGGCGATTCGGTCACGGTGAAGCGCGAGATCGACGGCGGGCTGGAGACGGTCAAGCTGGCGCTGCCCGCGATCGTCACCACCGACCTGCGCCTCAACGAACCGCGCTATGCCAGCCTGCCCAACATCATGAAGGCGAAGTCGAAGCCGCTCGCGACCAAGACACCGGCCGATTACGGCGTCGACACCGCGCCGCGCCTGAGCACGCTGAAGGTCAGCGAGCCGCCTGTTCGCAGCGCGGGCGTAAAGGTCGCCGACGTCGACGAGCTGGTCGCGAAGATCAAGGCGCTTGGGATCGCTTGAGATTCCGTCAACAGATGACGGGATCGCCTGAGCCGGTTACACACAATCAAGGACTGAACACATGAAAACTCTGGTTCTGGTCGAACACGATAACGCCGTGGTGAAGGATGCGACGCTTTCGGCAGTGACCGCTGCCTCGCAATTGGGCGAGGTTCACCTGCTGGTCGCGGGCAAGGGCTGCGGCGCGGTAGCCGAGGCAGCAGCGAAAATCGCGGGCGTGGGCAAGGTCCACGTCGCTGATGACGCAGCTTATGAAAACATGCTGGCCGAGAATGTCGCACCGCTTGCCGCAGATCTGATGGGCCATCACGACGCCTTCGTCGCGCCAGCCACCACCACCGGCAAGAACATTGCCCCACGGGTCGCCGCGCTGCTGGACGTCATGCAGATTTCGGAAGTCATCGGGATCGAAGGCGACAAGACCTTCACTCGGCCCATCTACGCCGGCAACGCCATCGCCACCGTCCAGTCGAGCGATGCAAAGCTCGTGCTGACCGTGCGCGGCACCGCTTTCGACAAGGCCGCCAGCGAAGGCGGTTCGGGCACGGTCGAAGCTGTCAGCGGGCCCGGCGATGCGGGCCTCTCCAGCTTCGTCGGATCGGAACTCGCCAAGAGCGAACGTCCCGAACTGACCAGCGCCAAGGTGATCGTCTCTGGCGGCCGCGCGCTGAAGGATGCCGCGACGTTCGAGGAAGTGATCATCCCGCTCGCCGACAAGCTCGGCGCGGGCGTCGGCGCGAGCCGTGCGGCGGTCGACGCAGGCTATGTCCCCAACGACTACCAGGTCGGCCAGACGGGCAAGATCGTCGCGCCCGAAGTCTACATCGCGGTCGGCATCTCGGGCGCGATCCAGCACCTTGCGGGGATGAAAGACAGCAAGACCATCATCGCCATCAACAAGGACGAGGACGCCCCGATCTTCCAGGTCGCCGACATCGGCCTGGTCGGTGACCTGTTCAAGCTGGTGCCGGAGCTGACGGGGAAGCTGTGAAACGTGACTGTCATTTCGGCCTGCGATAAGCTGCCGGAATGACAGGGGTTCGCACATTCCTCGCAGGAGGCGGCGCCTTTACGGGGGCCGCCCTTTACGTATAACCCGCCGCCGCCCAGGACGGGCCACTGGTGCTGCAGCCCAGTTTGACGTGACATGTCGACTACGCTGAGGAAAGCTGTCGCCTGGTGCGGCAGTTCGGCGAAGGAGACAACCAGACGAACTTCTACATCGAACGCTATGGACCGGGCGATTCGTTCTTCATGGTGGTCGCAGGCAAAACCCTGCGGGCGAGCCATTCAAAAGCGAGGACATCGTTTCAGTTCGGGCCGGGCGCCGCCGCGGTCGAGGAAGGGTGGCAACTGGGGTGATTGGGCAATGCCGGACCCGCCCTGATGCTGACGACCACATTGTTTCCGAACGCCATGTCGCCGCCGGTCACAATGTCCGCACTGGAACCCGTTTCGGGCGAGGACGCCGCAGCACCCGGGACGCCGGCCCGTTCCGACCCGGAGATTTTGACTTCCCCTCCACTGATCTCATACCTGCGGGAGGCGTCAATCATCTGGCTCGAAATCAAGCGCGGTAACCGTCAAGCGGTCCGCCTCGCACCGGGGTCAATGGGTGAGCCAATGACAGCCATGCGCACCTGTACCGAAGAACTGATGACCCATTGGGGCATCGATGTCGTGGCCCATCGAACATTGCAGCGATTGCCGGTCCCCATTGGAAATCATGGCAACTGGATCGTGGGATATCAGTATCCCACCGAACTGCTGCGCCGAGGAATGGAGGGGCGCGTGGACTTCAGATTGATCATTGGCCCGGATGGCAAACCAACGGACTGCAAGACCCACAAATCGATCCGTCCAGCCGGTTTCAATGAAGTCGTTTGCCAGTTGTTGACTCGGCGCGCGCGCTTCGAGCCCGCTGTCGACGCCAAGGGTGAGCCAATAGCATCCTATTGGCATAACTCCGTGCGGTTCGTGATCCCCAACTAGGCGCCGGACACCTAACCCAGCATCCCATCCACCGCGTGGATCGTCACACCCACCAGCCCGCCGACCAGCGTGCCGTTGATGCGGATGAACTGGAGGTCGCGGCCGACCGCGCTTTCGACCCGGGCGGTGATCGTGGTCGCGTCCCAGCGCTTTACCGTCTCACTCACCAGTCGGACGATCTGATCGCCGTAGCGGGTCGCCACGCCCACGGCGGTGCGGCGGGCGAAGCGGTTGACCTGGAGCTGGAGGCGGGGATCGGCGCGCAGCGCGCCGCCCAGTTCGCCCATCGTCGAGCCGACCCAGCCATCGAGTGTCCCATCTGGATTGCGCGCCCGCTCGATCAGCGCCTTCCTCAGTCGTTCCCACACACCCTGCCACCAGGCGGCGACGGCTGGATTGTCGAGCAATTCGCGCTTGAGCCGTTCGACCTTCTCCTGCGTCTCGGGATCATGGACCAGATCGTGGGCGACCTTTTCCAGCCCTTCCTCGATCTTGTTACGCAAGGGGTGCTGCGGATCGACCAGTACCTCGGCCAGCAGGCGGTAGAGCCCGTCGAGCACCGAATTGGCAAGCCGCTCGTCCAGCCCGGTAAAGCGCAGCAGCGCGTTGGCGCGGTCGTGGATCATGGTCCGGACCATGTCCTCGTTGTCTTCCAGCGTGAGGCCGGCCCACCGGATCAAACTGTCCATCAGCGGCAGGTGGCGCTTGTCGGCGATCGCCGCGCTGAGCATCTGGCCGAGCAGCGGCGCGATCTCGAGCTTTTCGAGCTGGACCTTGAGCCCGGCCCTCACTTGCCCGCCCAGCCGTTCCGGATCGAGCGATTCGAGCACGCCCGCCAGCAGTTCCGCCGCGCCCGCGCCGATGCGGCTCTGCGTGCCCTTGCCCGGCTCAGCGAGGAAATCGCCCGCTGCGCGTGCCATGTTCATCGCCTGCATGCGCCGCGCAACCACGGCGGGCGTGAGGAAGTATTCGCGCAGAAACTGCGCCATGGTGTCGGCGATCCGGTCCTTGTTCTCCGGAATGATCGCGGTGTGCGGGATCGGAATGCCAAGCGGATGGCGGAACAGCGCGGTGACCGCGAACCAATCGGCCAGGCCGCCCACCATCGCCGCCTCCGCAAAGGCATGAACGAAGCCCCATGCCGGGTGCAGATCAAGCAGTTGCCGGGTGGCAAGGAAGATCGCGGCCATCAGCACCAGCATCAGCGTGGCGGTGCGCCGCATCGTCCGCGCGCGATCGGGTGGCAGAGGCGGCGGCGCGGCGCGCGGGCCGCGCAGCCTCAACCGGCCAGTCGGATTGCGGAAATCGGTTCGATCAGCCTTCACTCGGCCGGAAACGCCTCGCCGCCGGTTCGGTTCTCGTCACCGGGCTTGTAAGTGAGGAAGCGGGTCCGCAGCCAGGGACCGAGGCGCTTTTCCATTCCATCCGCCAGGCTGAAGCCGGCCGGCACGATCAACAGCGTCAGCAGCGTGGACAGCAGCAGGCCGCCGATCACGACCGTGCCCATTGGCGCACGCCATGCACCGTCGCCGCTCAGCGCGAGCGCGGTGGGTACCATCCCCGCCACCATCGCGACCGTGGTCATGACGATTGGCTGTGCGCGCTTGCGCCCAGCGTCCATCAATGCCTCGAGCTTGGAAACACCCGCCGCCATTTCCTCGATCGCGAAATCGATCAGCAGGATCGAGTTTTTCGCGACGATGCCGAACAGCATCAGGATGCCGATGAACACCGGCATCGAAAGCGGCTGCCCGATCGCCCAGATCGCCAGCAGACCGCCCAAGGGCGCGAGGAACAGGGACGCCATGTTGACGAGCGGCGAGACGAACCGGTGGTAGAGCAGCACCAACACGGCAAACACCAACAGGATGCCGGCCAGCAGCGCCACGGCGAAGCTGTCCTGCATTTCGGCTTGCCATTCGTCCTCGCCGACGGGCGCGTTCGACACCCCGGCCGGCAGATCCCGCATGATCGGCAAGCGCTGGATCGCGGCCATCGCGTCGCCCTTGGCGAGATTCTCGCCCAGATCGGCGCCGACGAAAATGCGGCGGTTCTGGTTGTAACGCTGGATCGTGGTCGGGCCCGATCCGAACGAGATGTCGGCGACGCGCGAAAGCGGCACCGAAGCGCCACTGGTGGTCGGCACCGGCAGGTTGCGGATCGTGTCGAGATCCTCGCGCGAGTCCTGCGGCAGCCGCACGCGGATCGGCACCTGGCGATCCGATAGCGAGAACTTCGCCGCGTTCTGGTCGATGTCACCCAAGGTCGCGATGCGGATGGTCTGGCTGAGCGCGGTGGTCGTGACCCCGAGCGTGGCGGCAAGGTCGAGCCGCGGCGTGATGATGAGCTCGGGGCGTCGCATGTCCGCCTCGATGCGCGGTGCGACAATGCCGGGTATTGCCTTCATCTGCTCGACGAGGACGGCGGCGGTTTCGTTCAGCAAGTCCGAATCGCTGCCCGACAGCATCACCGAAATGGGCCGCCCTGTTCCCCCGCCGCCCTGATCGGACTGGAACGTCACCCGCGCGTCGGCAATGCGTTGAAAGATCGGTGTCAGGCGCCGTTCGAATTCCTGCTGCGTCTTGACCCGGTCCTTGCGCAAGGTGATGAAAATACGGGCATTGCCTTCGTTAACCCGCTGGAGCGCCGCCTCCACGTCGGGATCCGCGCCCACGATTTCGGCCACCCGGTCGGCCACGGCATCGGTCTGTTCAAGCGTGGTGCCGGGCACCATCTCGATCCGAACCCGGCTGAAGTCGCCGTCCACGTCCGGGAAGAATTGCGCCGGCAGCGACGACCCAACCATGCCGGTAAGCACCAGCGCACCGAGCGCGATCCCGACCATCCAGATACGGTGATCGCGCAACCGTGCGCGGAAACGCTGCAGCCGGTAATCGAACCAGGCAGCGTAACCACCCCCGAACATGCGCGACATTGCACTGGCGCCGCGCGACACCAGCAGCGCCGCCAGCCAACCGGCGAATGCCGCAAGCATCAGTTCGATGAGCATGGCCGGCAGCGCGAGCAGGAACGCGAAGATGTTTGCCAGCGTGTCAGGCAGGAAAGGGACCATCCCTTTCCAGAACGCAGTGTCCGTCAACACGGTTATGCCCGATTGGCCGAGCAGCCAGAACATCCCCGCGGCGCCCGCGACCGCGGCAAGTGCCACCAGCAGGAACATCGCAAACCCGCCAAAGCCATACCACCAGTGGAACCGTGCCGGGACAAGGCCCGCGCGAAGCGCATCCGCCCGGCGCTGGTCCAGCGTCCACGCGAGCATGCTGATATAGCGGTCCATCAGGCGGCCTTCGCCGTGCGCCGCCGTGCCTTTGGCCTTGAGGAAATAAGCGGCGATCATGGGCGTGATCATTCGCGCGACGAGCAGCGACATCAGCACGGACGCGACCACGGTGAGGCCGAAGTTTTTGAAGAACTGGCCCGAGACGCCAGGCATCAGGCCAACAGGTAGGAACACCGCGACGATCGAGAAGGTGGTCGCGACCACGGGCAAGCCGATCTCGTCCGCCGCGTCGATCGACGCCTGGTACGCGTTCTTGCCCATTCGCATGTGTCTTACGACGTTCTCGATTTCCACGATCGCATCGTCGACGAGCACGCCCGCGACCAGGCCCAGCGCCAGCAGTGACAGCTGGTTGAGCGTGAACCCCAGCAGGTCCATGATCCAGAATGTGGGGATCGCGGAGAGCGGAATCGCGAGCGCGGAAATCAGCGTGGCCCGCCAGTCGCGCAGGAACAGGAACACCACCACAACCGCCAGGACCGCGCCTTCGACCATCGCGGCCATCGAGCTCGAATACTGCGCCTTGGTGTAATCGACGGAAGTGAACAGCCTGGTATAGGACAGCCCGGGCATTTCCTCCACGAGCTGGTCCATCTCCTCGATGACGCTGTCATAAACGGTTACGTCCGATGCGCCCCGCGCGCGGGTGATGGAAAACGTGATGACCTGCCGCCCGTCGATCTTGCCGAGCGAGCGCACCTCGCCGTAGGCGTCGCGCACATTCGCAACGTCCGACAGCTTGATCGAGCGGCCCCCGCCAATCGCCACCTGGGTCTGCGACAATTCGTAGGCGGTATCGGCGTTGCCCAGCACGCGCACCGATTGGCGCGACCCGGCGATTTCGGCCTGGCCGCCGGCCGCGTCGACATTGCTTTGCCGCAGGGCGCTGTTGATCTGGCTCGCGGTGACACCAAGCGACTGCATGCGCGCGGGATCAAGTGTCACCACGATTTCGCGATCGACGCCCCCGCCCCGGCTTACTTCGGCGATGCCCTCGATCGTCAGCAGACGCTTGGCGACCGTGTCGTCGACAAACCAGCTCAATTCCTCGATCGTCATATCAGGCGCGCTGACGGCGAAGAAACCAATCGGTTCCGAGGTGGTCTGGACGCGCTGGACCTGAGGCTCCAGGATGCCATCGGGCAACTCGCCGCGGATCTGGTCGATCGCGGCCTTCACTTCATTGGTGGCCTGCGCGACATCGGTGCCGAGTTCGAATTCGACAAACGTGTTCGAATTGCCTTCCTGCGCGGTCGAGTTGAGGTTTTTTACCCCTTCGACGCCACGCGCCGCCGATTCGACCCGCTGGGTGATCTGATTCTCGATTTCGGAAGGCGCGGCGCCCGGCTGCGAAATGTTCACCAGCACGGCCGGAAACTCGATGTCCGGTTGCTGCTGCACCTC
>CAZEWN010000001.1:80834-259246 GCA_964516135.1 uncultured Erythrobacter sp.
CTCATCAGACCGGCGATCACCAGGCCGATAAACAACACGATCGGAATGATCGGATTGCGGATCGACCAGGCGGAAATGTTGCGCAAGCCCATGGCGGCGTTACCTTCCGCGGACGGGTCGGACCGTCTCGCCAGGGTTGAGGAAGCCGCCGGCGCGCAGCACCACACGTTCCTGCCCCGTCAGTCCGGTAGCCACGACGATACCCGTGCTGGTCACGTCACCAATGGTGACGGCCCGCCGGACCACCTTGTTCTCGCCATCCACGATATAGACGTAGCTGCCCTGCTCGTCCGACATGATCGCGCTTTCGGGAAGTACCGGGGCGACCACCGTGCCGCTGCGGATGGTCGCGGTCGCAAATCCGCCGGGGCGCAATTCGGGCGCATAAGCGAGCGCGATCCGGACGGTGCCCTGCCGATCCTGTTCATCAATGATCGGCGCGATTTGCCACACCTGTCCGACGAATTTCTCCGACGTGCCGACGGGCACCACCTCCGCCGAGACACCGCTGGACAGGCGCGCGAGTTCGGCTTCACCCACCTCGGCGAGCAGTTCCATCTCGCCGCCCCGCGCAATGCTGAACAGCGCGTTGGTTCCGGCGCCAACCGTCTGGCCCGGTTCGACATTGCGTTCGAGCACCAGACCGGCGGCGGGAGCAACGATGTTCAGCCGCGCATTGCGCGCGAGCAGTTCGCGATACTGGGCCTGCGCCACGCGCACCCGCGCCGAGGCTGCATCGCGGGTGGCGGTGAGGCGGTCGACGTCTGCTTTGGAGATGAAGCCGCGCTCAACCAGTTGCAGCGCGCGGTCGAGATTGGCCTGGGCCAGATTGGCGTCGGCCTGAGCGACCTGGATCTGTGCCGAAGCACTTTGGGCCTGCTGCGACTGGACCGATCGATCGATGACCGCAAGGACCTGGCCCGCGCGCACCCATTGGCCCGCCTCGACCGGCACGGAAATGACCCGGCCGCCTTCGCCGACGACCCCCACCGGCATTTCGCGCCGCGCCGCGAGGCTGCCAGTCGCGGTGATCGCGCCTTCCACGGTCGTGCGACCCGGCGCAATCACGCTGACACTGGGCACCTGCGCGCCGCTGGATGGTGCAGTTTCGCCGCCCCCACGGGTCAATGCGAAGGCGAGGGCGAACACCGCGAGGAGGACGCCCGCCACGATCAGCAATCGACGCTTGGTGGCGGGATTCATCCCGCCCACGGCGGCGCCGTCGATCTCCCGCGCATACCCGTCAGCTGGATCCGCCGTCACGGTCGATTCGTAGTTCATCGCGACTGGCCCTTCTTCGCGCAGTGTATTAGGCGGCTAAACCACCGGTGGCAAGTGATACACCGCGCGGGCAAATGGGGCAAACGCAGGTTCGACCGGCGACATAAGAACCCGACGAAGTGTGCGATGAGCGGTGGCTTTTCACAGGAAAACGGGCGGAGCCACTTAGTGGCGCCGCCCGTTTATCAATTCAAGTTGTGTTTACGACGGGTGGTCGATCAGCGTACGCGCCCGCGCTGCACCAGGTTCACGATCGCCAGCAGGATGATGGCGCCGGCCAGCGCGATGAGGAGGCCGGTCAACGAGAATGCCTGAACCGTTCCCTGCACCCCGAGGAGTGGCCCGGCGAGCGCGTTGCCGATCAGCGAACCCACACAGCCAACCACGATATTCCAGAATATGCCCATCGAGGCGTCGCGGTTCATGACGAGACTGGCCAGCCAGCCGGCAATACCACCGACGATAAGCGCGATAATCCATCCCATTGCAGCGTCCTCCTGTTTCAAATGTCGCTTGCGGCCCTAACGACCGAAACGCCATTCCCGTTCCCCGCCTCTGTTGGGCAGGTGTGGAGGAGATTAACGCAATGCGACGCCTTTGCCCATTCGGCTGGTGCGTCAGTACTTGAGCTGGCGTTCGTAAAGATCGCGGTAGTGCTGGATCCGCGTGACGCGCAGGCCTTGCATGCCGGATCGGTCGACCGCACGCTGCCACGAGGCGAACTCCTCCAGCGTCAGGCCATAGCGCTCGAGAACCTCGTCGATCGAGAGGAGGCCGCCGTTGACTGCCGCTACGACTTCCGCCTTGCGGCGAACCACCCAGCGCTTCGTCTCGGGCGCGGGCAGGTCGGCGATGGTCAGCGGCTCGCCGAGCGGACCGATCACCTGGGCCGGACGTATTTTCTGGTTCTCGATCATTGCGTATCCCGGTCGGCGCTTGCGGCCATTTCTGTTGCGGCGACGACAATGCCCGCGTTCGCTTTGCCATCGGCTAAACCGGGCTGGTTAACGTCGGCATATCCTGCATTAACCGCGCCCGGGACCGGCTGTGCGAACCGCGCGAAGCTTCCGCCCCGGCATCGATTTGCATCGCCCATCATGCGGCGCAGATCGCGCGCGGCCGCCAGACGGGCGGCGAGTTCCCGCCATTCGGGGACGCGTAAATCCGTCCCCGCGGGGGTGCGGGCAAGGCTTACCGAAAGGTCGATCGCTTCGAACATGGCACACGGCATAGCGCCACATGGTCAAGAACGGGTAAAGCCGGGATTTACTCGCGGTTAGGGATCGCGCGCTCCGCTCTGGCCCCGCGCGCACCCCGGGTGTATGGGCGCGGCACACCATGATTTTACCCGCTGATCCCCTGTCCGGCACCGATGCCGCGCGCCTGTTCGATCTCCCCCGCCCCGCGACGCAATGCCGTATCGTCGTGGCGATGTCGGGCGGCGTCGATTCTTCGGTCGTGGCGGCACTTGCCGCCGCCAGTGGGGCAGAGGTGATCGGTGTGACCCTCCAGCTCTACGACTATGGCGCTGCCACGGGGCGCAAGGGCGCGTGCTGCGCGGGCGACGACATTGCCGACGCACGTGCCGTGGCCGACCGGCTGGGCGTGGCGCATTACGTGTTCGATCACGAAAGCGCCTTTCGCGAGGACGTGGTCGAGCAGTTCGCCGACGAATACCTGGCCGGGCGCACGCCCGTGCCATGCATCCGCTGCAACATGGGGCCCAAGTTCACCGATCTGTTCCGCATGGCGCGCGAACTGGGCGCCGATTGTCTCGCTACCGGTCATTACGTGCGTCGGACGGTCGGCATGGCGGGGCCGGAACTGCACCGCGCGCTCGATCCGGCGCGCGATCAGTCCTACTTCCTCTACGGCACGACCGAGGCGCAGCTCGATTACCTGCGCTTCCCGCTTGGCGGCCTGCCCAAGGCGGACGTCCGCCGGCTGGCCGAGGCGGCGGGGCTGAGGAACGCGGCCAAGCCCGACAGCCAGGACATCTGCTTCGTGCCCGACGGCGACTATGCCAGGATCGTCAAGGCGCTGCGGCCCGAAGGTGGCCGTCCGGGTAGCATCGTCCATGCCGAAAGCGGCGAGCGGCTCGGCGAGCACAAGGGCATCGTCCACTTCACCGTCGGCCAGCGCAAGGGGCTGGAAATCGGCGGCCAGCCCGAACCGCTGTATGTCGTGGGGATCGACTCCGCGCGCGCCGAGGTTCGCGTCGGGCCCAAGCGGATGTTGGCGGTCGGCGCGGCCAGGCTGATCGAAACCAACCGCATCGGCCCGCTGCCGCACGCACCGCTGACCGCCAAGGTCCGCTCGCTGGCAAAGCCGGTGCCGGTCATGCTCGACGGCCCGCTGGGCGACGGCGCCTCGACCCGAATCGCATTCGCCGCGCCCGAGTACGGCGTTTCGCCCGGGCAGGCGGCGGTGCTCTATGCGGGCGAGCGGGTGGTGGGTGGCGGCTGGATCGCGGCGACGGAAGGCGTGTCCTAGCGCTCCCATTCCTCCAGTACGCAGCCGTAACCCTCGCGATAGGTGGCAGTGGTGGTGGAGACCAGCGGGAAGCGCGCGGTCACGCTCCTGGCTTCGAGATCTTCCGACAGGGTAACGAGTTCCATCCCCGCGAGCTTGTCCTTGCCGCAATCATCCAGGCTTCGGCCGCCGACGAAGCGGCACGAGCACGCAACCCGCGCGGCATAGGCGGTCGAAACGCCGGAATACCCCGCGATCGGCGCGCGATAATACCAGGCCAGCCCCCCCAACACGACCAGCACCAGCACGACCCAGGGCAGCCGGCGGCGGGGCTTTCGAGTGCGGGCTTTTGCCCCGGAGTTTAGCGTTGCCAAGCAGGATTCCTTGCGCGAGTGGTGCCCGAATGCACCCACGGTCGCTTCCCCTTATCGCCATGCTCGCGCTGCTGCCAACCCTTGGCGCGTGCGGTTCGGTACCGGCCGCGCCCGCGCCCTTGAGCGAGGCCGCGCGCGCCGCCGTGGCCGAAGATGCGGGCGCGCCGAGCGAGCAGCTCGCCCGGCAGGTCGACGACCTGTTCGTGAACGATGCGCTGGGCGAAACACGCGCGGTGATCGTCATGCATGGCGGGCGGATCGTCGCCGAACGCTACGCCCCCGGATACGATGCCGATACACGTTTCGTGAGCTGGTCGATGGCCAAGACCATCACGGCCGTGATGATCGGCATGCTGGTCGCCGACGGGCGCTTGCACCTCGACGAATCGCCCCCGGTGCCACGCTGGCAACGCCCAGGCGACCCGCGCGGCGAGATCACACTGCGCCAGCTCCTGCAAATGCGCTCCGGACTGGAGCACACCGAATCGGGCAACCCGCCTTACGAATCGGCGGAAGTGCGGATGCTGTTCCTCGACGGGCGCGACGACATGGCCGACTGGGCCGAGGCGCAACCGCTCGAGAGCGCGCCGGGTGCCGCGTTCGAATATTCGAGCGCCACGACCGTGATCCTGGCCGACATCGCCGCGCGCGTTCTGACCAGCAGCGAAAACCCCGACCGGCGCCGACGCGCGGTCGACGATTACCTGCGTACCCGCCTGTTCGCCCCGCTGGCGATGGACTCGATGGTGCCGGAATACGACGCCAGCGGCACCTTCATCGGCGGCAGCCTGGTCCACGGTAACGCGCGCGACTGGGCCCGGTTCGGCGATTTCCTGCGCAACAAGGGATCGTACCGCGGCAGTCAGCTCATTCCGCGCCGATGGATAGAATTCATGACCAGCCCCAGCCCGCGCAGCCCGCATTATGGCGGGCAGACCTGGCTCAACCGGCCGGTTGCCCAGAATGGGGGCGGCGCGGCCACACACCCCCTGTTCCCCGATCGCGCCCCGCACAGCACCTTCGCCGCCATCGGGCACATGGGGCAGTACGTGATCGTCTCGCCCGAGCAGAAGCTGACCGTGGTCCGCCTCGGTCATTCCGATGCCGCCGAGCGCGCCGTGCTGATGGGCGAACTGGCCGACGTGTTCGAACTCTATCCGAGGTAGAAGGTCCCCTCGACCACGGTCACGCATCCACCGCCGAGCCAGGCCTTGTCGCCTTCCAATCGGCACGTTGCATGCGCCCCTCGCGCTGAAGCCTGAAAGGCGGTGAAGCTGTCCCGCCCGAGCCGCGCGGCCCAGAACGGGGTCAGGACCGCATGGGCGGAACCGGTGAAGCTGTCCTCGTCCACCCCGCCGCCGGGCACGAAAACGCGGCTGACTATGTCCGTGCCCGCCCCGGCTGCGGCACTGGGATCGCCGGGCGCGGTGCAGATGAACTGATCGTCGCCCAGCGCCTTCAGCGCGCGCATGTCGGGGTCGAGCGCCTGCACCTCGTCCTCGCTTGCAAACAGGTACACGCCGTAGCGATCAGGACTGAGCCATACTTCCTGCGGCACGGCGCCAAGCGCCGCGACCGCCTCGGGCCAGTCGGACCGTTCGATTGCGATTGTTGGCAAGGCCAGCTCGTAGCCTTCGCCCAGCCGCCGCACCTCGAGCTCGCCAGCCCGCCGCGTGCGGAACGTAACGCGTTCCCCGCCATCCCGCTGCAACAGCACATGCCCGCTTGCAAGCGTCGCGTGGCCGCACAGGCGGATCTCCATCGCCGGCGTGAACCAGCGAAGTTCCCAATCGGATGCGCCGGTCGCGTCGCGCACCACGAACGCCGTTTCGGCGAAGTTGTTCTCCTCCGCGATCGCGAGCAGGGTCCCGTCGGGAAGCCATTCGTCGAGCGGCATGACCGCCGCCTGGTTGCCGGTGAAGGGCCGGTCGGCGAAGGCATCGACGTGCCAGTAGGGCAGTTTCATGGGGCAGGTTTCTCCAGCTTCTCGAACTCGTCGGTCTCGACCAGCGGGTTGCCGGGTTCGTCGACGTGGCCTTGTGGGTCGATATGGACGATTACCTCGGCATCGGGAAATGCGCGCCGCACGTCGGCCTCGACCCGATCGGTGATCGCGTGGGCCTTGGCGATGCTCATGGCGCCAGGCAGGTCGACGTGAAACTGCACGAAGTCGCGCGATCCGCTGGTGCGGGTGCGCAGGTCGTGGAGGTTCGACAGCTCGGGATGGCGCGCGGCCAGCGCGACGAAGCGCTGGCGTTTCTCCTCGGGCCATTCCTTGTCCATGATCTGGTCGATCGCCTCGGCCCCCGCGCGCCAGGCGCCCCATAGCAGCCACGCGGCAATGGCCAGCCCGAACAGCGGATCGGCCTGCGCGAAGCCAAGGTACTGGTCGAGCACCAGGGCCGCGATCACCGCCAGGTTGAGCAGGAGGTCCGACTGGTAGTGGACATGATCGGTACGGATCGCGAGGCTGCCGGTTCGCCTGATCACGTGGCGCTGCCACGCGAGCAGCGCCACGGTCGCGACCATCGCCACCGCCGACACCGCGATTCCCTCGCCCGCCGCAGCGGTTTCACCACCGCCCACCAGCCGAAGACCGGCGCGAAAGGCGATCGCCGAGGCCGATACCCCGATCAGCATGACCTGGAACACTGCCGCCAGCGCCTCGGCCTTGCCGTGGCCGAAGCGGTGCTGTTCGTCCGCCGGCCGCGCCGCGAACCATACCCCCGCCAGCGTCACCAGGCTCGCGACCAGGTCCAGCGCCGTATCGGCGAGGCTGCCGAGCATCGCGGTCGAACCGGTGCGCCAGGTGGCCCAGCCCTTCATCGCGGCCAGCAGCATCGCCACCCCGATCGAGGCATAGGCAGCGCTGCGCGTCAGAGAAGCCCGGTCGCGGGTCACGGATAGAGCAGCGTGCTGGTCCAGCCGTCTCCGGTTCGGGTGAACAGGCGGCGGTCGTGGAGGCGGTTGGGGCGGTCCATCCAGAACTCGATCCGCTGGGGCTGGCAGGTGAACCCGGTCCAGTGTGGCGGACGGGGCACCTCGCCTACTTCCTTGCACGCCTCGGCCAACTGCTCGACCCGGTCCAGGTAGACGCGGCGATCGGAAAGCGGGCGGGACTGGTCACTGGCCGCCGAGCCGACCTGGCTGACGAAGGCGCGCGAATGGAAGTAGGCGTCGGCCTCCTCGGCGCTCACCTCGACCAGCGGCCCTTCGATGCGGACCTGCCGCCTGAGGCTCTTCCAGTGGAACAGCAGCGCGGCCTGGCCATTGGCGCGGATTTCCTCGCCCTTGCGGCTCTGGGCGTTGGTGAAGAAGGTGAAGCCGCTGTCCCCGTGCCCCTTGAGCAGCACCATCCGGACGGAGGGCGCGCCGCCGGGCGTGGCGGTTGCCAGCGCCATCGCGTTGGCATCGTTGGGTTCACGCGAACGCGCTTCCGCGAACCAGGCGTCGAACAGCGCGAGCGGGCCCGATTCGGGCAACGCGGACTGGTCTTCTCGCATCACCCGCGCCCTCTCGTCATCGTGGGCCATGTCACACTTGTCACACTGTCCTGGGCGGAAAAAGTCCGCCTTGCACGGGGTGCCCCCGAACCGGGTGGCGAAAGGGGTAAACGGGTTGATCGACGGTCCATGATCGCAGCCCTATCGCCCGGCGCCGAAGTAGGAAAGCCTCGCCGCTTGCGCGCGCTCACCGTCTCACCTAGCTAACACGCCCTATGGCCGATCCCTATGCAACGCTTGGCGTCCCGCGCAGCGCGTCCGAGAAGGACATCAAGAGCGCCTATCGCAAGCTCGCCAAGGAACTCCATCCCGACCGCAACAAGGACAACCCGGCCGCGACCGAACGGTTCGGCAAGGTGACGCAGGCCTATGACCTGCTCAGCGATGCCGACAAGCGCGCGCGGTTCGACCGTGGCGAGATCGACGCCGAGGGCAATCCCGCCAATCCGTTTGCCGGGATGGGAGGGGGCGGGTTCCGGGGCGGCCAGCAGGGTTTCCGACCAGAGGATTTCCAGGGCTTCGGCGGCGGCGACGGGCCGGACCTGGGTGATATATTCGAAGGCCTGTTCGGTGGCGGAGGCGGGCGGCGCGGGGCCGGAATGGCTGGGGGCATGGGGGGCGGCTTCGGCCAGCGGCGCCAGGCACCACCGCCGCGCGGCGCCGACATCGGCTATCGGCTGCGCGTGGCATTCACCGATGCCGCCACCCGCGCCGACCAGCGCATCACGCTGTCGGATGGCAAGACGATCGACCTGAAGCTGCCCGCGGGCGTCGAGGACGGCACGCAGATGCGCCTCAAGGGCAAGGGCGAGCCGGGCCCCGGTGGCGCGGGCGACGGCATCGTGACCATCGCGATCGACCGCCATGCTTTCTTTCGCCGCGACGGCGACGACGTGCGGCTCGACTTGCCGATCACGCTGGCCGAGGCCGTGGGCGGGGCCAAGGTCAAGTGCCCGACGGTCGATGGACCGGTGATGCTCACGATCAAGCCAGGCACCAGCGGCGGCACGGTGATGCGATTGAAGGGGAGGGGTTTTTCCTCCAAGAACGGCGGTCGCGGCGATCAGCTGGTGACATTGGAAATTCAGTTGCCGGGCGATCTTGCGGAACTGGCCAAGCGACTGGAAGGTTGGCAGGACAGCGCCAATCCGCGCGCCGACCTGGGGGTGTGACGTACCCCGCAGCAATGGATTTTCCATGAGCGAGGCCGAACTGCCCAATCCCGAGGAACGCCGCATCCAGTCGCTTTCGCCCGAAGCGCGGCGACACCAGGCGCGCGCGTTTGGCGCGCGGGTGCGCCAGCGGGTCGGCCCTGGCACGCGGTTCTTCGACGTGGCCCGGCGCGTGCTGCTGGGAGCCTACAACGACGGGTTCATCCACGCGGGCAATCTCGCCTACATGGCGGTACTGTCGATCTTTCCGTTCTTCATCCTGGGCGCGGCGATCTTTTCGTTCGTGGGCGAGGAAAGCGAACGCGCCGCGACCATCAACGCGGTCCTCTATGCCCTGCCGCCAGTCGTCGCCGACGTGATCGAACCTGTCGCGCGGTCGGTGGTGGAGGCGCGCTCGGGCTGGGTGCTGTGGGCGGGCGGGCTGGTCGCGCTGTGGACCGTGGGCAGCCTGATCGAGACGATCCGCGACATCCTGCGCCGTGCCTATGGCACCGAGCCGACCGCCGCCTTCTGGAAATACCGGCTGGTTTCCAGCGGAATCATCATCCTGTCGGTCGTGCTGCTGATGGCCAGCCTGATCGCGCAGGTCCTGATCGGCGCCGCGCAGCAGGTGATCGACGCCTACCTGCCCTGGTTCGACGACATGATTGGCAGCCTGATGATTTCGCGCCTCGTCCCCGCCTTCGGACTGTTCGGATCGCTGTACCTGTTGTTCTATACACTCACGCCCAGCGCCTATCGCAAGAAGCGCTATCCCAAGTGGCCGGGCGCGCTGGCGACGACACTGTGGTGGGTCGCCGTGACGGTGGCGCTGCCGCCCCTGCTGCGGAGCGTGTTCAGCTACGACCTCACTTACGGCGCGCTGTCGGGCATGATGATCGCGCTTTTCTTTTTCTGGTTGGTCGGACTAGGGATGGTCGTCGGGGCGGAACTGAACGCGGCGCTGGCGGTGACTCCGGAAGAGGAGGAGAACCTGATCGGCCAGTGGGACGACCGGGCGCGGCGCAAGCGCAACGGTACCGCAATAGCGAGGGAAGACGACGAATGAGCGGATTGATGGCGGGCAAGCGCGGCCTCATCATGGGATTGGCGAACGACAAGTCGCTGGCCTGGGGTATTGCGCGCAAGCTGCGCGAACATGGCGCGGAACTGGCATTCTCGTACCAGGGCGATGCGCTGCGCAAGCGGGTCGAGCCGCTGGCCGCCGAGCTGGGTAGCGATTTCGTGTTCGATTGCGATGTCTCCGACATGGCCGCGCTCGACCGCGCCTTCGCGACGCTCAAGGCGCGGTGGGAAACGATCGACTTCGTGGTCCATGCGATCGGTTTTTCCGACAAGAACGAGCTGCGCGGCAAATATGTCGATACCAGCCTCGACAACTTCCTGATGACGATGAACATTTCCGCCTACAGCCTGGTCGCGGTCAGCCAGCGCGCGGCGGCGATGATGCCCCCCGTCACCGAAGACGGCAAGGGCGGCGGCAGCATCCTGACGCTGACCTACTACGGCGCGGAGAAGGTCATCCCGCACTACAACGTGATGGGCGTGGCCAAGGCGGCGCTGGAAACCAGCGTCAAGTATCTCGCCAACGATCTCGGCCCTGCCAACATCCGCGTCAACGCGATCAGCGCCGGCCCGATCAAGACACTGGCCGCGAGCGGGATCGGCGATTTCCGCTACATCCTGCGCTGGAACGAACTCAACGCGCCCCTCAGGCGCAACGTGACGATCGAGGACGTGGGCGGATCGGGCCTCTATTTCCTGTCCGACCTGTCATCGGGCGTGACCGGGGAAACGCATCACGTCGACGCGGGCTATCATGTGGTGGGCATGAAGCAGGAGGATGCGCCGGATATCGCGGTTGGGTGAAGATATGCGCGTCGCCGTTTTCGGGGCGGCCGGGTTTCTCGGCCGGGCGGTCGTGGCGCGGCTCAAGCGAGACGACATCCGCGTTCGTGCGATTACCCGGGTAGGAGACCGGGTTGACCGCGCTGACGAGAATGTCGCATCGGGCGACTTGCTGACAGCGCCTTTGCCGCCGCTCGTCGAAGGCTGCGACGCCGTTATCAACTGCGCCGCGCGCGTGCATGTGCTCCGGCGCGAAGACCCCGCTGCCGCTGACGCCGCGTTCGCGGCGATGAACACGGACTTTGCCGTCCGTCTCGGGCAGGCCGCCAAGGCGGCGACCGTCCGGCGATTCGTACAGTTGAGTTCGGTCGCCGCCATCGGTTCTGTCACACCGGCCGGCACAACCGCCGATGATGCGATTACACCGCGACCCGACACGGCCTATGGACGCAGCAAGCTGGCAGCGGACCAAGCTCTCCAGCGGTTGAACTCGGAACAGTTCGTGGTCGTGTCGCTGCGACCGCCCACAATTCATGGCCCGGCTGTCGGTGCGTTGTTCGCAAGGCTCGATCGCGCCGCGCGATACGGTGTGCCGCTGCCGCTGGCCGGAATCGATAATCGGCGGAGTATCGCTTTTGTCGACAATATCGCCGATGCGGTGGCCTGTGCGGCGCGGTTCGGCCCAGCGGGATCGTACCTCGTGAGCGATAGCGAGCCGCTATCATCCGCCGCACTCTATCGCATGTTGTTGCGATTGCATGGTCACGGCGACCGGGCATTCGCGCTACCCAAGGCAATCGTCTGGGCGGCCGCTCGCATGATCCTGCGTAAGCGCGCGACCAGCTTGCTGGGGAGTTGCGCGATCGACGGCGGCAGATTCGCGACCGCCTTTGGCTGGCAGCCTGTCATTCCGCTCGACCTCGCGCTTTCTCGCACTATAAGCGGGGCCGGTTGACCACGCGCGCGCGCGTGCTTCTGTGATCATTCAACGCGCTGACATGAAAACAAAATTCGCCAACATCTCGCAGGCCGTGCTCGAGCACCTGGCAACGAAGCTGATCGAGCTTTCGTCGCACGCCATGACGTGGCCACGGTGGCTCAAGCGGGCGCTCGTGATCGGCGGCGATGCCATGCTCTGCGTCCTGGCGGTGTGGCTGGCGTTCTCCCTGCGCCTGGGCGAATGGCGGCTGCTTGACTGGCCAGTGGTCCGGTTCACGCTGTCCGTCTTGATCGTGTGGTTTCCTGTCGCATTCTACCAGGGCGTCTACAACGCCATCTTCCGATATACCGGACGCGGGGCAATTATCGGACTGGCCTCGGCGGTGGCGATCATCACGCTGCCGTTGATCTATTTCTACATGATCAGGTCATATCCAGGGGTGCCGAGAACGATCGCGGTGCTGGCGCCGCTGATTTTCCTGATGATGATGACAGCGGCAAGGATCATCGGTCGTTACATTCTCATCGACCTGTTCCACTCACGGCCTTACGAAGGCGAGCAGCGTCGGCGTACGCTCATCTACGGCGCGGGCTCGCTGGGACAGCGCCTGGCATCGTCCTTCGCCGCGGAAAAGGGGCTGCAGCTGGTGGGCTACCTGGATGACGACCCAGGCAAGCGGCGGCACCGGCTCGATGGGCATCGCGTGTGGCATGCCAGTGAGATTGGCGACGCGATCGTGCGTACCGGCGCAACCCATGTATTGCTGGCGATGAGCGACATCGGCCGACGCCGTCGGCGCGAGATCGTCGCCGAACTCAGCCAGTTTCCGGTCGAAGTTCATCCGCTTCCTCCGATGCGCGCGCTGCTGGAAGGGACGGTCACGGTGGATGACCTGCGCCCGGTCCAAGTGGAGGATCTGCTGGGCCGGGTGCCGGTGGCGCCGGATCGAACGTTGCTGGTCAAATCGGTCCAGGGCAAGCGGGTCATGGTGACGGGCGCTGGTGGCTCGATCGGGAGCGAGATTTGCCGACAGATCAGCGAATTGGCTCCGCGCGAACTGGTGCTCGTGGAGGCCAACGAATTCGCGCTGTTCGAAATCGGCCGCGAACTCGCCGCGCGTGTCGCGACCCTGCCGGAAGATCGCCAGCCGATCCTGATTGCCCGTCTTGTCAACGTTGCCGACAGCGGGGCCCTGGCACGGCTTTTCGCCGAACTGCCGCCAGACACCATCTATCATGCCGCCGCGTACAAGCATGTTCCACTGGTCGAGGACAACATCCTTGCGGCAGTGGAAAACAATCTGTTCGGCACTTTGGGCGTTGCCCGGGCGGCCCAGGCCGCGGGAACGCAAAAGTTCATCCTCATCAGCACCGACAAGGCCGTTCGCCCGCCAAACGTCATGGGCGCGACCAAACGCGCATGCGAGCTCGTGCTGCAGGCCATGAACGCGGAAGGTTCGGCCACGGTTTTCGCAATCGTGCGATTTGGCAACGTGCTGGGCTCAAGTGGCTCGGTCGTGCCGTTGTTTCGCCGGCAGATCGAGCATGGTGGCCCGGTCACCGTCACCCATCGTGAAGTGATCCGGTACTTCATGACAATCCCCGAAGCCGCGCAACTGGTCATCCAGGCAGGCGGTATGGCCGAAGGTGGCGAAGTCTTCGTGCTGGACATGGGGGAGCCGGTACGCATCTGGGATCTTGCACGGACGATGATCCAGCTTGCCGGCCTCTCGGTTCGCGAGGGGGGCGGCGACGGAGACATCGCCATTGTCGAGACTGGCCTGCGCCCAGGCGAGAAACTGTATGAGGAATTGTTGATCGGGGACGATCCGCTCGAAACTTCGCACCCCCGCATCATGCGCGCGCATGAACAGTTTTTTCCTGCGGACGCGCTCGTCCCGCAGCTCGATGCACTGCGCCTGGCGATCGACGCCAATGACGTGGAGAGGTGCCGCAAGGTGTTGCGCGAACTCGTTCCAACGCTCAACGCGGGGCCAGCGCTTGACCACGCGCTGGACAACTGCCAAACGCCCGGCGATCGCGCGCACGCGCACGCCCCCCTCCCCTCCGCGATACGCCATTCCCGATGAAACGCTTATCATTGAAGGCACATCCCGAGTTGGGGTTGCTCGGCCTCGTAATCTGCGCCTTCCTGTTTGGTGGAAGTTCGCGCGAAGACATTGCATCGCTGATCGTCTTGCGTCCCCTGGGTGTGCTGGCGCTTGGCTGGGCCTGCGTTGTCGCGACCCGGGATGTGTGGGCGGCGAACAAGGCGATACTCATTTGCGCGGCAGCGTGGGCGGGTGCGACGCTGGTGCACCTGATCCCTCTACCACCCGGGGTTTGGCAAAGCATTCCCGGGCGGGAGCTGGCAACGGAGATTGCCGCCGCGGTCGGGCAAGACAGCACCTGGCGGCCGCTATCCCTGGTACCCTGGCGTACCGTAAACGCCCTTTTTGCGATGGCCCTGCCGCTGGCCGGACTGCTCCTCGCCTTGCAGCTGCCCCGCGACCGCCTGAAGCGCGTCGTCTACATCCTTGCCGTGCTGGTGTGGATCAGCGCGGGGCTCAGCCTGTTGCAAGTGGTGGGGGGGAGCGGAAGCCCGTTCTATACTTATCGCATCACGAATTCGGATTCAGCGGTCGGGCTGTTTGCGAACCGCAACCATCAGGCGATGTTCCTCGCCATGGGGTTCCCACTGATCGCGGCATCCATCGCATTGTGGCCGTCCGCGAAAGAGCACGTCAAGCTGCGCGAATGGGCGGGAGCCGGCGTTGCGCTGCTGCTCATCCCGTTTCTCCTGTACACCCAATCGCGCGCTGGCATCGTCATTGGCCTTCTCGGCCTTGGCATGGCTGCCTGGGTCTACCGGTCGCCGATTGAATCAGCGCAGAAGCGCCGTGTGCGGATGACGCTCGACCCGCGGCTGGTGTTCGGCGCGCTCGCGGTGGTGGCGCTCGCTGGCTTGACGGTCGCCTTCAGTGCCGCGAACGCGATCCAGCGGCTGGGCAACAACGACGATGAACTGCGCATGGAGATTTGGCCGACAGTCTGGACGATGCTCGACGACTATGGATTGCTGGGCAGCGGGATGGGCACCTTCGTGGAGGTATACGCGGTCCACGAGCCCGACGCCTTCCTGCAGCCCAGTTACATCAACCGCGCGCATAACGACTGGCTGGAATTGCTGCTCACCGGGGGCATGCCATTCGTGTTGATCCTGCTGGCGGCGATCGTGGTGATCCTGCGCCGCGGTGTGCCGCTGTCCATCCGCAATCATGACGGTCGCGACCAGGTCGTGCGGCGCCTTGGGTTGTGCCTGCTCGCCGTCCTGGCATTGGGCAGTGCTTACGACTATCCAGTTCGCGCACCGGCGTTTTCGCTGTTGCTGGCGATCGCGGTGGCCTTTGCGGCCGGGGCGGCTGACTACCGACGCAAGCCCGCGGGCGTTGGCGCGGGCTGATGCGCTCGGCTATTGCTGCCTTTCTAGGACGGACACGTTGATCATGCTTCGATTAGCTTTTGCCCTTGCGCTGTCGAGCATCACGCTCGGTGCATGTGCCGGACGAACCGAGCCGCTACCGGTCAGTTCGCCCGCGCTAACAGTAGTCGCCGAAACCGCGCTGCCGGCTCCCACCCTGGTCGATCAGGCCGGGATGAACCGTGGTGCGGCGGTCGGGCCCTACGACAAATTGATCATCGATGTTTACGGGATGAAGGATCTTTCCGCCCGCCCCGTTACCGTGGATGCCGGTGGAAGCATCTCGTTCCCTTTGACCGGTTCGTTCCAGGTCGCCGGGATGACCGCGGCCGAAATCGAACAAGAACTCCGGCGGCGCCTCACGCAGGCTTACGTTCGCAACCCGCAAGTGTCTGTGAACTTTGAAGAGATCAACAGCCAGATCGTGACCGTCGATGGGCAAGTTACCCGGCCTGGCCTCTATCCAGTCCTCGACCGGATGACCCTGATGCAATCCGTTGCGAGAGCTGAAGGGCTGACGGAATTTGCCAAGGAGGATGATGTCGTCATCTTCCGCAACGTCCAGGGTCAACGCTACGTCGCCTTGTACAACCTTGGCGCGATCCGGCGCGGCTACTATGACGATCCGCAGATATATGCGGGCGATATCGTGGTGGTTGGGGAATCGCGCGGGCGCAGGCTGTTCCGCGATATTCTGGCGGCGGTTCCGCTGCTGACCGCTCCGATCATCGCCGTAATCCAGAACTAGAACCGAGGCCATTTCCGATGAACGCTCTGAACGCCGGATATGCGCCGACGCACGCGATGCCGATGCCGGCGGACGCCGGAAGCCACCACAAGCCCGCGATCGTCGACTATCTTCACATCCTTCGTCGCCGTAAGTGGTGGATCGTAAGTGTCCTTGCGGCCGCCGTGCTGCTCGCGCTGGTGGCGACCTTGCTGATGCGGCCGACCTACTCGGCCGTCACGCAGATCGAAGTCTCGCGCGAACAGAAGAATGTGACGAATGTCCAGGGTATCGATTCCGAGCAGGTCGGCCGCGATCTCGAATTCTACCAGACGCAATATTCCCTGCTCGAAGCGCGCTCGCTGGCCGAGCGCGTCATGCGACGCCTGCGTCTCGATACGCTCGAGAATTTCTGGGACGCACACGGTGTCGATCCGGCCGATCTCGAAGGGGAAACTGGGCTGCGGCGAGCGGGTCAGGGCGGTGGCGCACGCGAGCGGGTGGCCCTGGAACTGCTCCTCAATCACGTGTCGATCCAGCCGATCCGCGGGTCTTCGCTGATCGATATCGAATATTCCTCGTACGACCCGGAAACCTCCGCCCTGATCGCCAATACCTGGGCGACAGAGTTCATCGCGCAGAGCATTTCGCGCAAGTTTGATTCGACGGCCGAAGCCCGGGTGTTTCTCGAACGCCGCCTCGAAGAGCTGCGGGGTCGGGTGGAGCAATCCGAGCGCGCGCTTGTCGATTATGCCAGCGCCCGCAACATCATCACGATCGACAGTGGAGACGCGTCGCAGGCCGCCAGCGGACAAGTCCGCGAGCGAACGCTGACAGCGGACAGTCTCGAAGCGCTCAACCGGCAGCTTCAACAAGCCACGTCCGAGCGCATCGCGGCGGAAGCGACGGCCCGAACGGGTGGCGGGGCCAAGACAAACCAGACCCTGGCCAGCCTGCGCCAGCAACGGGCTCAGCTGGCCTCCGAATACGCGGAACTGATGGTTCAGTTCGAGCCGGGGTACCCCCAGGCACGTGCCGTGCAGGAAAGCCTGCGCGCCATGGACCAGGCGATTGCGCGCGAGGAGTCGCGCGTTGGCCGGGACGCGAACGAGATTTACCAAGCGGCTGCAGCGCGGGAAGCAAACTTGCGCGACCAGGTTGCCTCGCTCTCAACCCAGGTCCAGTCTCAGCGCCGCGATTCCATACAGTACAACATCTATCAGCGCGAAGCCGACACCAACCGCCAGCTCTACGATTCGCTGTTGCAGCGCTACAAGGAAATTGGCGTCGCCGGCGTATCGGCCAACAACATCGCAGTGATCGATCGCGCGGAACCACCGACGGAGCCGTCGTCGCCCAACCTCGTCCTCAACCTTGCGCTTGCTCTGGCCGCGGGACTGCTTGGTGCGGTCGCGCTGGTGTTCATCCTCGAACAGGCCCGCGAAGGGTTGACCGATCCCACACGGGTACGCGATCTGCTGGGTATCCCGCTGCTGGGCAGCGTGCCCAAGATGGATGACGAAACCGATATTCCGAGCGTGATCGGCGACCCCAAGTCGGACATGTCGGAGGCATACCTGGCGATCCGATCCAGCCTGGCCTTCACCACCGAACACGGCGTGCCGCATTCGATGATGATGGTTTCCTCCCAGCCGGCCGAAGGCAAAAGCACCTCCGCCCTGGCTCTGGCCACCGTGCTGCACCGCGTGGGCAAGCGGGTGGTGCTGATCGATGCCGACTTGCGGAACCCGTCGATCCACTCCTATCTCGGATTGGATCGGGAAACCGGCGTGAGCAACTTCCTAGCCGGCCAGCAAGATTGGCGTTCGCTGCTGCGCCCGGTTCGTCCGGGCTTCGACCTCATGCCAGCGGGCCCTTCCGTGCCCAGCGCGGCTGAACTGCTCAGTGGAGAGCGGTTGATCGAGCTCGTTCGCATGCTTGAGCAGGAATACGATCACGTGGTCGTCGATTCCGCACCCATCATCGGGCTCGCCGATGCTCCGCTGATCAGCCGTGCCGTCGAAACGGTGATCTTCGTCGTCGAAACCGGCGCGGTGTCCGTCCGCGGGCTACGCGCCGCACTCGATCGTCTGCGCGCAGCGGGCGCGCCGTTGATCGGCACGATCATGACGAAGTTCGACGATTCATCGGTCGAATACGGCTATGGTTACAGCTATCGCTATTCCTATGGGCGCCGTGGCGAGGACGCGAACGCGGATGCGTAACGCTCAAAAATCACCGCCGACTGGTCGCACCGGATGGCAACGCGCTGCAATCCTGGTGCTGGCCCTCGCGGCCAGCCTCTACACCGCCGCATTCAGTTTCGCGGTCGTCAACGACCGGCGGTTGCCGGAGATTGCCCTGGCGATATTCCCCGGCCTGGTTCCTGCCGCGAGCCAGGCGGCCGACATCCGCCTGTTCACTGCCGCACAGGCCACGGTTGCCCAAGGTACAGGCCGGGTGAGCGCCGATGCGATACCCCCATCCCTGATAACCGGTATCGGGGTTCAGCTTGATCCAGGCACCCGTTCGGCGATCCGGATGATCGCAGAGCAATCGCTATCTTCCAGTCTACTTGCCGCCGACGCCCTGCGGCAACTGGCTTACCTTGAGCGGAGCGCCGATCGGCGCGAAAGGTTGCTCCGGCTGTCACAGGACGTGACGCGCCGAAACGCTTTCGCCGCCCTGCAACTCGCCGAGATCGAGTTGCGTGGCAACCGCGCCGAAGCCGGGGTTGCGGGTCTCAATCGCGCGCTGATCGTTTCCGACCGGCTCGACGGCGCGATCATCCCGCTGATGCTGGGCGCGGCACAGCAACCCGCCTATCTCGAACCGATTGGCGATCTGCTGGCAGACGACCCCCTCTGGGCCAGCCGGCTGGTCGATTGGTCGGTCGCCAATCCAAATTCCCTGCCTCTGCTGGCGCCGCTGCTACGCTTCCTGCCAGCCGAATCGCCCGCCCGTGCAAAGGGTTATGGCCAGGTCATGGTCGACCTCCTCGCGCAGCAAGGTAGCTTCGGCGAAGCTTTTTCGGTTTACCAAGCCTATGCATCGTCCGCGCCACGCGCTAGCGATCTGGTGGGTGCGGGATTTCCGCCGCTCGACTGGAAATTGATCGACAATTACGATTCAGGCGGTCGGTTGTTCGAGGACAATGCCCTGGAATTCTTCGCGAATCCGGGTCGGCGCGGGGAGGTCGCGCAGCTCGTGACCAATCTTGCTCCGGGCCGCCATATCCTGTCGTTGCAGATTGACGAGACGATGGGCGGCAACGCGGAACTGACGTTGGAAACCCTGTGTTTGCAGCAGGGCGGCGCTGAATCGCAGCTGCGTTCCGCGACCGCTCCTCTTGCCGACGGCGTGATCCGCTTCCCGGTCGCGGTCGATAACCAGTGCCCGTATCAACGGCTGCGCCTGGTGATCGCCAGCGGCAACGAAGCGTCGAGCGCCCTTGCGCGCGCTGTCAATTTGAGCCGGGTCGGCGCCTGATCATGCACCGGATACTCGCGGTGATCCCGGCCCGCGGGGGGTCAAAGGGCATTCCGCGCAAGAACCTTCTTCCGTTGGGCGGAAAACCCCTGATCGCCTGGAGCATCGAACAGGCACTCGCCAGCACAGGCGTGACGGATACCGTCGTTTCCACAGATTGCGAGGAAATCGCTGCAGTCGCATCACGTTATGGGGCCCAGGTTCCATTCCTGCGCCCCGCCGACCTTGCCACGGATGCGGCCGCGACGGAGCCAGTGATGCAGCATGCCTTGGCCCAGATGGAACACCGCGCAGGCCGGTACGATGCCATAATGCTGCTCCAGCCGACCTCGCCGATCAGGCTTCCCACGACAATCGACAAAGCCGTGGCCCAGTTCCTCGCCAGCGGTGCCGACAGCCTTTGCGGCGTCGTGGAGAGTCACGCCTTTTTTTGGCAGAAGGATCCGGTTCGGGCCAGCTACGACCCCGCTAACCGCCCGCGGCGGCAGGATATTCCCCCGCAGGCACGTCGTTACCGCGAAACGGGCTCGCTCTACATCACCCAGCGCGACATTTTCGTGGAACGGAACAATCGGCTGGCGGGATCGATAACCCTTTTTGAGATGGATGAACGCGAAGGCTGGGAAATTGACAGCCACACGGATTTGGCCGTGCTTCGCGCGCTCATCGAGGAGGCATGAACGCGTGATCATCGACCCCGATATCGGGCCGTACATCGTTTTCTCCGAGGACGATCTGGTCTCTGGTTTGCGCAAGATCAACCTGAACAAGCGCGGCTTCGTATTATGCGTGTCCGGTTCGGGGCAACTCGAAGGCGTGTTGACCGACGGCGACGTGCGCCGCTGGTTGACCAGCGGGGTGCAAACCGACTTTTCGATCGCCGTGCTGAAAGTCGCCAACCGCGATTTCACCGCCGTGCGCGATGGCGCTGGCGACGACGCGATCCGCGCCTGCTTTTCCGACCGGATTGGTTTCGTACCGCTTGTTGACGCGCACAATCACCTTATCGCGATCGCCTGGCGCGAACAGCGCATCATCAAGATCGGCAGCCGCGCGATCGGCAAGGACGAGCCAGCCTATGTGATCGCGGAAATCGGTAACAATCATAACGGAAGCCTGGAGCTTGCCAAGGAACTGATCGATCTCGCTGTCGCCGCCGGCGCCGATTGCGCCAAGTTCCAAATGCGCGACATGGCCACGCTGTACCGAAACGATGGCGCGGCAGACGACGAGAGCGCGGATCTGGGCGCACAGTACACACTGGACCTGCTATCGCGTTTCCAACTCGGCGATGCTGAATTGATCGAGGCATTCGACCACTGCAAGAACCGGGGCATCCAGCCGTTATGCACCCCCTGGGACGAGGTCAGCCTGGCGAAGCTTGAGGCCTATGGCATGCCGGCCTACAAGCTGGCATCGGCAGACCTCACCAATCACCAGTTGCTGACGGCGATGGCGCATACGGGCAAGGTGCTGATCTGCTCGACCGGTATGTCGACACAGCGCGAAGTCGAACAGGCGATCGATCTGCTCAAGCGCCATAGCGCGCCCTTCGTGCTGCTCCATTGCAATTCGACCTACCCCGCGCCGTTCAAGGACATCAATCTGGCCTACATGGATACCCTGGCCGGGCTATCGGGCGGGTTGGTCGGCTACTCGGGCCACGAACGTGGCATTCACGTGCCGGTGGCCGCTGTCGCCCGGGGCGCGAAAGTGATCGAAAAGCATTTCACCGTTGACCGCACGATGGAGGGCAACGATCATCGCGTCAGCCTTTTGCCATCGGAATTCAAGGCGATGGTGGAAGCCATCCGCGATGTCGAGGCCGCGATGGGTTCCGATAAGCCGCGTGGGATCACACAAGGCGAATTGATGAACCGCGAAGTGCTGGCAAAAAGCATCGTAGCTGCCCGCGCGATCCAACCGGGCCAGGTCATTCGCGATGAAGATCTAACCTTGCGTAGCCCTGGCCAGGGGCTGCAACCATATAATCAGGCCGCGCTGGTCGGCACCAAGGCGAAACGTACCTTCGCTGCCGGAGATTTCTTTTTCCCCAGCGACCTTGCCGAAACGGTTGCGATCGCACGAGATTATCGGTTCCGGCGCCCCTTCGGCGTGCCGGTGCGTTACCACGATCTGAGCAAGCTGGTGGCCGCCACCAATCTGGACCTGGTCGAATTCCATCTGTCATACAAGGATATGGACATTGATGTCGCAACGGCCCTGGGTGGTCAGGAATTCGACATCGATCTGGTCGTGCACAGCCCCGAACTGTTCGCGGGCGATCATGTCATGGATCTCTGTTCGTCCGAGGCTGCGTATCGACAGCGTTCGATTGACGAACTGCAGCGGGTGATCGACATCACCAGGCAACTCGCGCGGCATTTTCGCCGCGCGGATCGCCCTGCCATTATCATCAACGCTGGTGGGTTTTCGGCCGACGGACCAATTCCGGCGGACAGGCGCCCGGCGATGTACGATCTGATCGGACAGGCGCTCGCCTCGTTGGACAGTGAGGGCGTGGAGATAATCCCCCAGACCATGCCTCCATATCCGTGGCATTTCGGTGGCCAGCGGTATCACAACCTGTTCATGACGGCGGATGATATCGTGAGCTTCAGTCGGAAGTTCGATGTGCGCATCTGCCTCGACATCTCGCATTCCGCCCTTGCAGCCACCCACGCCAGGAAAAGTTTTCGCAGCTTCCTGGAAGAGGTCGGGCCCGTTACCCGGCACCTGCATATCGTCGACGCCGAAGGGGTCGACGGCGAAGGTCTTCAGATCGGCGAGGGGACGATCGATTTTGCCATGGTTGCCTCGGTCATCGATCGCGTCGCACCCGATGCCAGTTTCATTCCGGAAATCTGGCAAGGGCACAAGGACGAGGGGTCTGGCTTCTGGCTCGCGCTTGAGCGACTCGAGGAATGGTTCTGAACGCGCAACGAGCCACCAGCGGGCTTCGCATCGGATTTGTCGTCGATCACCCCCTGCGTGATCTCGACGGTCTGGTGCTTGTGGCGCATCTGCTTGCGCAGCGCGGCCACCGCACCGTTCTTATCCCGTTTTACGCCCAGAATTTTGACCTGCCGTCGCTGGATCTTGACCTGGTCGTAGTCAACTACCTGCGTCCCGCGAACGAAGCACTCGTGCGCGCGACGCTGGCGCGCGCAACCAAGGTTGCCGTGCTGGACACCGAAGGTGCCCTGCGCCCCGCCAAGGGCGTCACAAGCTACGAAGGGTGTGCGGCCTATCTGCGCGAGAGCGGTCTCGACAACGCGATTTCGCTCTACATGCTTTGGGGTGAGGCCATGAAACCCTTGTTGCTGGAACGGACCAGGCTTGACCCGGCACGCATCGAGGTGACCGGGTGCCCTCGGTTCGATCTTGCCCATCAACCTTGGTCGCTGGCGGGCGAACGGCAGGAAATCATCCTCGTCAACACCGCGTTCCCCACGGTGAATTCCCGGCATGCCCATGACGGGCGCGAAGATCGGGCGGCGTTGCGCGCAACCGGGTTCAGCGACGCCGAGATCGACGACGTGTTCAGCACATACCGTGCGATCATGGCGGATTTCTGCGAAGCTGTCGCACGCTTGGCGAAGGCACGGCCCGGGCGACAATTCGTGGTCCGGCCGCATCCGTTCGAAGCATCCGAACCATACGAACGGCATTTCGCCGCGTTCCCCAACGTCACCCTGCATCGCGCCGGTAGCGTGCTCGACATGCTGTCGCGAAGCGATTGCCTGTTGCACGTCAACTGTACGACAGCCGTGGAAGCGGTCATGTGCGGAGTCCCGCCCATATCGCTGGATTTCGCAAACCGGGCCGAAGCGGTTGCCCATGCACCGCTGCCCGGCCGCGTCAGTCACCGGGCGCTGGATATCGATGCCGCGCTTGCCCTGATCGACCAAGGGCGCTCGATCCGACCCGATCACGCATTGCTGGCGGTTCGTGAAGCCGAAATCCGCCATTACTTCGGTCCATGCGACGGTGCCGCCGCATCGCGCGTTGCCGACGCCGTGGAGCGCACCGCCGGTGGCGCCCGATCCACAGCGCGCGGGCCAGTTGCCCCGCGTCAACGGATGCTGGCTGCCGCGGGCGCGCTGGCTGGTTCCGCGCTGATCGAAAAATGGCGTCAGCGCCGTTTTCGTGGGCGCGCGGAAAAGGCGGTTGGCGCAGCCGCAGTGGAAGCCGCGCTGCAGCGCTTTTCGTACGCGGATTCGAGTGAGCTTGCCCAGGTTCGACGCCTGCGTGGCCCCCTCGGCCGGCCCATGCTGTCGCTTGAGATAACGCCCGGCCGCGCATTGCAAGGCCGTTGCCACCCGCAACCCTAAATACTAACGCACGATCGTAAATCCGTCTCGGCCCTGCCGGACCAACGCAATCTGGAAAACAATGATCAACGGCAAATCCCTGCTCATCACAGGCGGCACCGGCTCTTTCGGCAAGGCCTTTGTAAAGACTGTGCTCGAACGATATCCGGATGTCGGGCGCCTGGTTATCTTTTCCCGCGATGAACTCAAGCAGTTCGAAATGCAGCAGCGGTTTTCGCCGATCGAACACAGGGCGCTGCGTTACTTCATCGGGGATGTGCGCGACGAAGCCAGGGTGCGGCGCGCGATGGATGGCATCGATTACGTGATCCATGCGGCGGCGTTGAAACAAGTGCCCGCGGCCGAATACAATCCGTTCGAATGCATCAAGACCAACGTGATCGGGGCACAGAACGTCATCGAAGCATGCCTGGACGCGAAGGTCTCCCGGGTGGTTGCCCTGTCGACGGACAAAGCTGCCGCGCCGGCCAACCTGTATGGCGCGACCAAGCTGTGTTCGGACAAGTTGTTCGTTGCGGCAAACAACATCCGTGGACCGCGCGACCTGCGTTTCAGCGTGGTGCGATACGGCAATGTCATGGGGTCGCGCGGATCAGTGATCCCATTTTTCCAGCAGCAGAAGTCGAAAGGCCATTTGCCCATCACGGACGAGCGCATGACGCGGTTCAACATCTCGTTGTCCGATGGCGTGGACATGGTGCTCTGGGCGCTCGAGCATGCGCAGGGCGGGGAAGTGCTGGTCCCCAAAATTCCCTCGTACCGGATTACCGATGTGGCCGAAGCGATCGCGCCGGGCATGCCGACCCAGGTTGTCGGCATTCGCCCGGGCGAAAAGGTCCATGAAGAAATGATCACCGCCAGCGACAGTTACAACACCGTCGATCTTGGTCGCTATTACGCGATCCTCCCCACCGCGGCCGAGGGACCAATGGACGATTACTGCAAGGCGACGGGCGCGGTGAGGGTTCCGGCGGGTTTTGCCTATAGCAGCGGGGACAACCAGGATTTCCTCACCGTCGCCCAGTTACAGGATCTGATCGGCCGGCACGTGACGGGGCAGGACGTAGACTAGGCATGGCGCAATGAATTTCGTTCCCTACAGTCGGCAAACCATCACCGAAGAGGATATCGCCGCTGTCGAAACGGCGCTGCGTTCGACCCATCTGACCCAGGGCCCAGCGGTCGAAAGGTTCGAGGCCGATTTCGCGGGGTTGCACAAGGTCGATCACGCGATCGCGCTGTGCAATGCAACCGCAGCCTTGCATCTGGCCTGTCTCGCCCTCGGCGTCGGTCCTGGAACCCGCGTATGGACCAGCCCGGTGAGCTTTGTCGCATCGGCGAACTGCGCGCTCTATTGCGGGGCAGAGGTTGATTTCGTCGATATCGAGCCGACGACGCGACTGATGTCGGTCGCAGCACTCGAAGAAAAGCTTGTCGATGCGGAGCGTGAGGGCCGGTTGCCGAAGGTGGTGATACCGGTCGACCTGACTGGACTTCCCTGCGATTATGCCGGGATCAGGAAGCTGGCCGACAAATATGGCTTTGCCATCCTGGCGGACAGTTCACACGGCGTGGGCGCAAGTTATCGCGGGGAACCGGTTGGAAGTCAGTTTGTCGATGCCGCCGTTTTCAGTTTTCATGCGGTCAAGATCGTTACCACGGGGGAAGGTGGCCTGATCGCCACGAACGACGGTCGGCTCGCGGAACGGATTCGCCTGCTCAGGTCGCATGGCATCACGCGCGACCCTGCCGCGATGCAACATGCATCCCCCGGCGATTATTATTACGAACAGTCGATCCTGGGGTACAATGGCCGGATGACCGACATCCAGGCCGCACTTGGATCATCGCAACTTGCCCGCCTGCCGCAGATGCATTCCAGCAGGGCCGCGGCGGCCAGGCGATATGACGAGCTGATTGCCGATCTCGATTGGACCGTCCCGGTGATCCCGACCGATCGGACGTCGGCCTGGCACCTGTATGTGGTCGAACGCGATGATGGCGACAGCGCCGCCCGGGACATGGTCTTCGCCGCAATGCGGTCCGATGGTATCGGGGTGAATTTGCATTACATCCCGATCTATCTGCAGCCATACTACGCCCGTCTGGGCTTCCGGCCTGGCCACTGCCCGATGGCAGAACGATACTACGCGCGCGCGATGACGATCCCCTTGTTCCCTGGCATCGATCATTCATTGCAGGAGCGGGTGGCCGATCATCTGGCACAATGAGCGACGTAGCGATCATACCCGCACGCGGCGGTAGCAAGCGCATCCCGCGCAAGAATATTCGGCCATTCCTGGGTGCCCCGATGATCGCCTACCCGATCAGGCTGGCGCTTGAGAGCGGTTTGTTCGACGATGTCGTCGTCTCCACCGATGACGAGGAAATCGCGGAAATAGCCGAGCGGCTGGGCGCGCGTGTGCCATTTCGTCGCCCTTCGGAATTGAGCGATGACATGGCCGGCACGCGGCCTGTGATCGAACATGCGCTGGCGCAAATCCTGGGCGCCGACAGGCCGGTTGCATCGGCGTGCTGCATCTATCCGTGCACGCCCTTGCTCCGCGCGAGTGATCTGGTCGAGGCGTCCCGCTTGCTTGATGCCGCCGCGCCCGATCGCTTCGTCTTCCCGGTGATCGAGTTCCCCTGTCCAATCGAGCGTGCCCTGCGGCGGGATGCCGATGGGCACGTCTCGCCCGCCGATCCGTCACACACGCAGACCCGGACGCAGGATCTGTTGCCCGCCTATTACGATGCCGGACAGTTTTACTGGGGCAGCACGGCGGCTTGGCAGGGGCCGAGGGAGATATTCGATGGCGCGGCAACATTGATCATCGATGCGTCACGGGTGGTTGATATCGATACCGAAAGCGACTGGCGCCACGCCGAACGTCTGGCGCGCGCAGCGGATTGATGGTTCCCACAGCGCCTGACTGGCGCGATAAATTTTCGCTTTCGTTTTGTGGATGCGAGCTATAGCGCCAACTCACGCGGGCGGATCAAGCGCGATGGCCACAGGCCGCAGTCGCCCAACTCCATTTCTATCGGTAGGGATGACCATGGCTGCAAGCGCCTCGGACGACAAAATCAAGACCTTGGCCGGATCCCCGCAGACGGAGCGTGACGGCAAGCAGGCATTTGCCGCGGAACTGCGCCGATCCTCGATCCCCGATGCCGAACTTGCGGACAACCTTGGGGTCTATCTCACCCGACAGAACCTGTCGCGGATGTTGTTCATCCAGGAACTGTACGCGCAGATCTTGCACGTGCACGGGGTGATCATGGAATTTGGCGTGCGCTGGGGACAGAACATGGCACTGTTCGCGAACCTTCGCGGAATCCACGAGCCATTCAACTACAATCGTCAGATCATCGGATTTGATACCTTCGATGGCTTTCCCGCGGTTTCACCCGAGGATGGCGACAAGGTTGCAGCCGGCGATTATTCGGTCAGCGATGATTACCTCGCCAAGTTGACCGCCATCCTTGCATATCACGAAGCGAACGCCCCGATCGCGCACAAGCGCAAGTTCGCGCTGGTTCAGGGCGACGCAACCCGTACCCTGCCCGCCTACCTGAGCGACCATCCCGAGACGATCGTTTCACTGGCGTATTTCGATTTCGACATTTACGCCCCCACCCGGGCATGCCTGGAAGCGCTCAAGCCTCACCTCACGCGCGGCTCGGTGCTGGCGTTCGACGAATTGAACTGTCCAGAATTTCCGGGCGAAACGATCGCGGTTCGCGAAGTACTCGGACTTTCCAACGTTGCGCTCCGCAGGTCCCCGCACAGCCCGTTGACATCGTACTGTATCATCGACTGACAGTTGCCGATCCACCACGTCGAACCATGCGCCATTATGCCTGCCTTCCCCCAGCGCCAATCGAGCGCGGTGCTTATGCGCTCTCGACCGTGCAGGACAGTGATGTCGAACTGATCCGCCACTGGCGCAACGCGCAGATGGACGTATTGCGACAAACCTCCCCGATCGGATTTGAGCAGCAGCAGGCCTATTTCGCGAATTCGATCTGGCCGACGCTCGAACAGGCCCAGCCGACCAATATTCTGGTTACGTACCATCGTGACGGTCGACCGATCGGGTACGGCGGGCTGGTCCACGTGGCGTGGGAGCACCTCCGCGCCGAAGTAAGCTTCCTGCTCGCCCCGGAACTCGCCGCTGATCGCGCCAGCTACGCGGAGTGCTTCTCCGTCTATCTCGCGCTGATCAAGCAACTCGGATTTAGCGCACTGGGTTTTCAGCGCCTTTTCACCGAAACCTATGCGATGAGAACCGATCACATCGCAATCCTCGAGCGCAACGGGTTCGTTCGCGAAGGACGTATGCGGCGGCACGTCCGCATCGATGGCGAATTCGTCGATTCACTGATCCATGGATGTCTGAGAGACAATGACTGAGCGCATTTTTGTCAGTGGTGCAGCCGGCGTCATCGGGCGGGAAATCGTACCGCTGCTGGTGGCACGCGGAGCCACCGTTTGGGCGGCTGATCTCAAACCCCTGCCGCAAGAGTTCCCGAGTTCGGTGATCTACCGTCAGGGCGATCTCAACCATCTTTCCGGGGACGAGGTTGCCCGCTTTTCGCCAACAGCCTTCATTCACCTTGCGGCGACATTCGAACGCAGTGCGGAAACGTTCGAGTTCTGGAACGAAAACTTCTGGCACAACGTCCGGCTAAGTCATCATCTGATGGGCTTGCTGCGAAATTGCGCCAGTCTCAAGCGCGTCGTGTTCGCCAGCAGTTATCTGATCTACGAACCTTCGCTGTACCAGTTCGCCGCGCCCCAGCCGCAAGCCGTTGCCTTGCGCGAAACCGATCCGGTATTGCCGCGTAACCTGACTGGGATGGCCAAGCTCGCGCACGAGGTCGAACTGCGGTTCCTTGACGCGTTTTGCGCCGACCGTTTCTCCAGCGTCTGTGCGCGCATATATCGTGGATACGGCCTTGGCTCGCGGGACATCATCTCTCGCTGGATCCGCATGGCGATGGCGGGCGAGACCTTGACGGTGTACCGACCCGAAGGCCTGTTCGACTACATTTTCGCGCGCGACACCGCCGAGGGCCTCGTGAGGCTGCTCGACGCAGACCTGACCGGTCAGATTGTCAACCTGGGCACGGGCCGTGGCCGTCGCGTGGCGGAGGTCCTGGACATCCTTCGAACGCATTTCCCGGGCCTGGAGACGGTCGAGGGTAATTCCGACATACCGTTCGAGGCTTCATGCGCCGACATGGACCTCTATAGCGCGGCAACCGGTTGGGTGCCGCCGACGGATCTCGAACAGGCCATCCCGATGATGATCGCGCACGAACGCGCGGTGAAGGCGAACCCTCCGGTCCGGGTCAGGCGCAATGTCCTCGTCACGTCGGCGGCTCGCAAGGTGCCGCTCATGAAATCGGTTGTGGATGCCGCGCGCCGGATCGATCCGGACATCCGGGTGCTCGCCGGCGACATTGACACGACAGCTCCCGCCCGCCTCGTCGCGGATGGCTTCGTTCACCTTCCAGCGACGCAGCCGGAAAACAGCGACGCTTTGATGGCGCTATGCCTCGACCATGGTGTAGGGACAGTCATCCCGACGCGCGACGGCGAACTTTCGTTCTGGGCCGACGTGGCGCCCGCGTGGCGCGCGAACGGTATCGAGATCATTGTCTCGCCGCCCGAGGCAATCCGGGCAACGCTCGACAAGCGGGCGTTCTCCACCTTCGAACATGGCGGCATGATTCGTCCGATACCCACCCTCGCCCGACCGAGCGGGCCGGGGCCGTTCGTCGTCAAGGAACGGTTCGGCGCCGGCAGCGCTTCGATTGGCCTGCGCTTGTCGGCCGACCAAGCACAGGCGCACATGTCAAACCTGACCGATCCAATCGTCCAACCGTTCATCGAGGGGACGGAGAGCAGCGTCGACGGCTGGGCCGACCGGAGCGGCCAGATCAAGGGTCTGGTGCTGCGCCGACGCGACCAGGTGGTTGACGGAGAGTCGCGGATTACCACGACATACCGCAACGAGGCTCTCGAGGCCCAGCTCAAGGAAGCGCTCGGTCAGCTGGGGCTGCGCGGTCCCTTCGTGGCGCAAATCATCGTCGATTCAGATGGGAACGGCCACCTGATCGAAGTCAATGCACGGTTTGGAGGCGCTTCCACCGCATCCGTTGCGGCCGGTCTCGATGTCTGGTTGTGGAGCCTGCTCGAAGCCGACGGCGCTGACATCGCGCGTGTTCCCTTCCAGCGCATGCCGGGTGAAGTGTCGCAGATTCGCGTACCGACGGATATCCATGTCGCACATCACGATCTTTGATCTCGACGACACGCTCTATCCTGAGCGCAGCTACGTCTTGAGCGGTTTCAACGCCGTGGCGAAGTGGGGGGAGCAACGTTTCGGCCAACCAGCCGAACAATCCCAAGCCGAAATGGCAGCATTGCTCGAACGCGACGGCCGCGGCCGGATTTTCGATGACTGGCTGCGCGGTCGCGCGTCAGCGCGGGAGGCCGTGAATGTTTACCGAAGGCACGATCCCGACATCTCGCTGGCTCCGGCGGCGGTGCGCGTACTCGACGCGCTCGGCGGGCAGCCACTTTATCTTGTCACCGATGGCCACAAGATGGTGCAGGCGCGCAAGGTAGCGGCGCTGGGAATCGCCGATCGTTTCGAGCGATGCTACCTAACCAATCGATACGGGCGCGCGAACGCGAAGCCTTCGTTGCATTGCTTTGACTTGATCAGACGCCGTACCGGCGCGGAATGGCGGGACCTGGTGTATATCGGGGATAACCCCGCCAAGGATTTCGTTTCCCTTAATGCTGTTGGCGCCAAGACCATCCGGGTGATGACGGGAGAGCATGTTGCCGCCGTGCCGCCCCCGGGATATGACGCGCGGCACAGGATCGATACCCTCGATCACCTGGTCGATCTGCTGGAAATCATATGACAAGCCAGACGTTTAATATCCTCGATCGCAAAGTCGGCGCCGGTGAACCGCCTTATCTGATCGCGGAGATGTCAGCCAACCACAATGGGTCGCTCGAACGCGCGTTGAGGATTGTTGACGAGGCGGCGCGAGCCGGTGCGGATGCCATCAAGCTACAAACGTACACGGCCGACACCATGACATTGAAGGTGGACGCGCCGGGGTTCGTGATCGATGATCCCGACAGCCTGTGGCATGGTCGCCATCTCTACGACCTCTACGAGGATGCTCATACCCCCTGGGATTGGCACGAGCCCATCATCAACCACGCGCGCGCACTGGGGCTGGCATGCTTCAGCTCGCCGTTTGACGAGACGGCGGTGGACTTCCTCGAGTCGCTCGGCGTTCCGGCGTACAAAATTGCCAGCTTCGAACTGGTCGACTTACCTCTCGTGCGAAAAGTTGCCGCAACGGGCAAGCCCATGATCATGTCGACCGGAATGGCCTCCCTGGCCGAAATTGACGAAGCGGTCCGCGCCGCTCGCGATGCGGGCAACCAAAGCATCGTCTTGCTGAAGTGCACCAGCACATACCCGGCATCGCCAGAGAACACGAACATCGCGACGATTCCCCATCTGCGCCAAGCGTTCGGAACGATGGTCGGGCTTTCGGACCATACCATGGGGTGCGGCGTGTCTGTCGCGGCCGTTGCCCTGGGGGCTGTGTTGATCGAGAAACATTTTACGCTCGCACGCGCAGATGGCGGCGTTGATTCTACCTTTTCGATGGAGCCTCACGAATTGCGCCAGCTGCGGGAAGAGGCCGACCGGGCCGCGCTTGCTGTCGGCAATGTCACGTATGGCGGGGGGGCGTCCGAAAGAACCTCCAAAAGTCACCGCCGCTCCCTGTACATCACGCGCGATCTGGCGGCGGGCGAGACGATCGATCAGAGCGCCATTCGTGCGATCCGACCTGGGCATGGCCTGCCGCCGAAGTTTCTCGACACGCTGATCGGCAAGACGGTGAAGCGCGACGTCGGCCGCGGCACCCCAGTGACCTGGGACCTTCTCGCCTAGGGCGTGGAAGTCTCCGTCCGAACCATGCGATCTCGCCGCGGAGGTGGAAAAGCGGCCCCGTGGGATAGACCCGGCTGCGCTCCGCGTCCCCTCGCCATGATCTGCTGCTCCACTACGTAAGCGATGATAAATAGCACGATCTTCGCCCAATAGCTTGGATAGAGCATGAACGTGATCATGCCGCCGGCAAAGTGGAGCGATGCGCCATAGAACAGGTAGATGCCCATGATCGCCGAAGCGATCATGTTTCGCATCAGCAAGCGGATGCACATCACCAGGAACCATGCCCCGATGAGCCCGGCGATGGGCAGTGACAAAAACGGCAGCCATGCCCCCAGGATCTCGAAATGCACCTCGGGGAAGCCGCCGTTGTAGGCCTGGCCCAGTTCCGTCAATTCCGCTGAGCGAAAGTATCCCAGTTCGACCGTCATCAGATACTGGATTGTGGAACTCCGATTAGCGTCAATCGGATTGAAAATGATCTGATCAATCGCAAATTCATTGATCGGATTGGATATGTTTTCGAAATCCACCCGTTCCCATGCGGTCGCCCATAATTGCACCGGCTGAATCAAAATCCTTTCCTGAATTTCGTACAGCGGCTCACGATAGCTTCGCACATTGAAGTAGCTGTTGAGAACGAGCCCTGCCAGCAACAATACTGTCGTAATTCCGCCAACGACTTGTGCCGTTCGAGACGTAAGAACCCGCTGCACCAGCGATCGCAGGGCATGAGGTGAGGTTCTCCCCAGTTTCTCGGCGAGCACCACCGCGGCGAAGGGCATGAAATAGAAGGAGAGTACCGTAAAAAAGACGGAGAACCGATTGCCCGTGACGACCCAATAGACGATCAGTGCGACCATGATGACCGCAAATCGGGTGTCGTAATCGCGACCATTCAGTCGCGGCAGAACGGTGAATGCTCCCAGCACGAAGTTGAGCAGGAAATTCAGTTCATAAAAACCGTTGTGCAGGACGCCTGCCGAAATGCCGTACTCAAGCCGGTCGATTCCCTGCAGGATCGGAATGGTCCCCACAACGATGAAATTCACCAGTAGGGCCGCCAGGATCATTAGCAGCCCAAGCAGGGCGGCATTGGTCACATAGTGATGATATGGTAAATACTTAGGCGGGTTCTGCGATAGTCGCGCCAACCCCCGGCCGCGGTCGGGGAAGATCAGCAGCAGTGGCACGATGAAAGAAAGGGCCGCGTAGATAAACACGGGTGCGGCACCATTGCCGCCCACGAACCTGCTTACTTCGCGTGCATAGAATGGCCCGAAAAAGTCGAGATAGACAATGTCGATCGAACGATAGACCAGCGGGAATATGAGAAAGAACCCGGCGATCATGACCGCCCGCCGCGATCGGGCGAGATAAGCCGTCACCGCCAGTATCACCACCAGGCTGAATGCACTGAACGCGATCACGCAAGGCTACCCGGCGCGAGGACTGCCTTGTTCAGCGCCGATTCGTCTCCGGCCAGGATGAAGCCGCGGGGATCGCGGCCCAACAGATTGGGGAAGGAGGTGTAGGTTGCAGTGTAGAGTAGTCGGCGATGGCCAGGCGACACACGGCTGCCCATATGGAGGCAACGTGACGTTTCCACCGCGAAGCACGCAAGGCGCGGGGCCTGGAGCGTCTTCACCGAAGTTTTCTCCAAGCGACGGAACACGGCCTCATCCGACATGTGACTACGCAATGTGTGGCCCATGCGGTCCGAACAGGGGCCGGGTATCAACGTGAATGGGCCATCACCCTCGCTTTCGACCGGGGTGAGGTATACGAAGACCTTGATCGTTCGCGTATCGTCATGGTCGCGGTGCCACAACTGGGATTGGGCCAGCGGAGCATCGGTTGGGATGGAATGAGTGAGCAAGACGTAGTCGAGTTGCGGCAGCCCGCCCATCGATCTAGCGACAAAGCTCAACAACCGGGGCTGCAGCGCGAACCGGGCGAAAACGCTGTCCGCCCGCAGGCGCCCTTCGACCAGTTCATCGTCAAGCAGTCGCCGCCAGAAATCCTTACGGCTGACCCCGGGTGGCGCTTCCGCCAAAGCTGAATCCCCGCGCGCGAGCTTTATCATCGCAGCGTCCGCCAGTTCCGCTACAAGATCGATGTCGATCAACTCGTCGAGGAACACCATCCCATCGCGACCGAACCGCGTGCACAGATCCGTGATTGCCTCGTCACTCGGTAGCTCTGAGGCAAGCCGCCGCCGCGCTTCGACCTCGCGCCACCGTTTTCTGACGGTCGCGGCTTTGAACGCGCGCGCCACCGGTGAACGAAGCATCAGATAACGGGCGCGGTCACGCAAGTTCGCCATTGATGACTAGGCCCGCCGCGCCGCAACCGGAACACGCTCGAACACGCACCAGACCTGTCGACAGAACAGATTATAAAACCGCGCCTTGCGACCGAACCCCCACAAGGCTGCGCTCGCTATCACGTCAAGCGGGCGCAACAGCGCATAGACCAATGGCCCCGCTAGTGTAATGGCCGCTCGCTTCAGGCCGCTGTAGTCCCGCGCCGTGTAACGAAAGAACGTGCCCATCTCGATGGTGCGGACCAGCAGGGCGAATGGACGAAACCCACACAGGAGACTGTCCGACCCATACTCGAAACGGCTTTCGAACCTTGCAACCCTGAATCCAGCAGGCACGCGCCCGACCAGGAAATCAGCCGCTTCCTCGAAATTGAACCAGTATTTATGCCGTTCCCCGATACCCCTAGGAAACGGCGGCAACCCATACCCCGCAACATGCGAGACATTGCGCCCGAGCAAGATGCTAACCGGCAGGAACACCCAGTTGTTGGGCAGGGAAATCACGACCTTGCGATCCGCGACCCGAAACAGTTCATCGTAGGCGTGGTAGATGTTATCGATATGCTCGAGAACGTCTGTGCACACCACGGTTCCGAAGCTGCGGTCGGCGAAGGGCAGCGGACCATGCTCGAGATCGACGATGGTATCGGGTCCCAGCAAGTCCGGGCAACCATCGATGTGATAGGAGCTTCCCATATCGAGCGGGTGGTAGCGGTCACCGAACGCTTGCGTGAACGGCGTCGCATTGCGCCCCGCGCCCACGTCCAGGATCGTACCCTCGACCTCGGCGGCAAGCGTATCGGACACCATCCCGGTTCGGCCGTCCGGGTGCTCGTAATGTCTGCGCCACGGAAAGAATGCCGCGATCCGGCTTAGGCGTGCCCGCCAGGCGACCCCCTCGCCGGAAGCGCGTTCAACCATGCCACTCGTCGCGCCGCGCTCAGCTTGCGCCAACATCCTCGAACCCTCGTTTTTAGATGGAGAACCTCATTCGTCGCGCATAGCGACCGGTTTGTCGACTACTTCGCGCGGGACCGCTTTGCAAGCACATCCCACAAGGTCCGGCGCTCTTCTGCGGACAAAGCCTTCGATATCAGGAGGCTAAGGTACAGTCCGCCACCGATTGCGCCGGCGAACGCCCCTTGTAACAGCCCGTATTCGTCAATTACCCATCTGACCGGAAACAGCAACGCGAGCCCGCCCAGGCCGCTCACCAGAACAATTGGAACGGCGATCGATCGGCCGAGCTGACGATAGGAAAATCCGTTCGCAAGCCGGGCTGCCGAAAGCGCGCTGGCACCGCTCGCAAGGCCTGCGACCAACAGGCAGATGAAAACCGCGACAAGCCCGAAGCGATCCAGCCCCCACAGCAAGGCTGCGAGGAACAACCCATTGATGGCGAGGTTGCGCCACACCAGCGTTCGGTAATGCGAGGCCTGGGTCAGCGTTGCGGTGCTGAATCCAATTACCACCGACATGAGCTGCCACAGAGCATAAAGCGCCAGATAGCCGCCCAACCAGGCATATTCCGACCCCACCCAGACGGTCAGGACGAATGGCGCAAAAACTATCGCGCCCACCGTTGCAGGCACAAAAAGAAGGAAGTTAAGTCGCATGCCCTGGACAAAGAACCTGCGTCGCGTCTCTCCCTTGTCGGCCGACATGGCCTCAAGCCCGGATACATGCGGTAAAACGGCGGCGTTGAGCGCGCCCTGCAGCGACTTGAACACACGCGGCAGGCGCGTAGCGATCTGAAATTGCGCCAGCGCGATGGGCCCCAGGATGGCCCCCACCAACGCCTCCGGCGCCTTGAAGTAGATCTGGTTGGAAAGCCCGGTCGCGAAGACCGCCCCTGAGAGGCGGCCGATCCCACGCAGATTTCCAATAGCCGCCACGCGCGGGTCCAGCGTGAACCAACCGCGCGCGCTCACGCTGGCATGAACGGTCATCCCGGCAGCTACGAGCAATCCCAGCGCTACCTCGAATGCAGCGATATGAAAGAGGTCGTCCGTGAAGAACAGGAGCCCGACCATCCCGACCGTGAAAAGGATCCGATCGGTGAGTTCCCACAGCTTCAGCGTGGCAACGTCCTGCCGACCGGCGTAAAACGCCTTCAGGATCAAAACCGGAAATCCGATCGCGAGCCCGATCGAGTAGATCGACAAGGCTCTTTGCATTTCGGCCGCATACGCGGGCGGGATTGCGAAGATTTGGGTGAACCACGTCTGGGCGAAAGTCGCGACTGCGAAGGTAACCAACAGGCCAATGCCAACAAACAGGAGGAAGCCGGTCGCGAGCAATCCGCGAAACCGAGCGGTTTGGCCGGTTACGTGATAGTGAACGAGTTGCCGGACAATCGCACCGTGAAAACCCAGTTCGGCAAGTGACATCAGTCCGAAGATGTTGAAAACCTGCAGCATTGCCCACAGGCCGTATTTCTCCAGACCCAAGCGTCCGATCAGGAAAGGGACCAGGAATATTGCAAGCAGCATCGACGCCACCTGCTGCAAGACGCTGAAGCGGGTGTTGCGCCAAAATCGCCCCTCGCTCCGCCCGACACCCTTTTGCCCGGTTATTGGCGGAGCCTGTGGATCGTCATCGCTCACAGCGTATCCCGGCGACTGGAATCAACATGCGGGCCGCCGTTACCCCCCTTTTCTCCAAATGGATAGCCTTTGCCGGGTTGCCTTGGTCACACCGCCCGGGCATTGCGGCGCGCGCCCGGATCGACCAGGAAATTGCATTGTCTCGCTATCTCATTTCCACACTGGCGGAATACCAGACCGAGTTCTGGGTAATCGTCGGGCAAGCGCTGCGGCAACGGGGCGCGGAAGTTCACTTCGTTTCATTCGACAGTCGCAGCAACGAGCTGTTGGCGCGCGCGGGGCTGCCCTTCTTCGATGCGACCGCGTCGGCGGTGGCGGCGCGATTGGGCGATGAAGACCCTTTGGCTGTCTGCCACCGCTTTGGCATCGCCGACCCGCTGCCGTGGCTGACTCACGAAAAGTTCGCATTCGGATTGCGGGATAGCGACGCCCTCGTACGCAAGCTGGCCGGCATTTTGCTGGTCGTGGACGATGCTGTAAAAGACATCGCCCATCCTGTGTCCGTGGTCCAGGAACTGGGCGGATTTCTGTCGGTGCTGGGCACCCACTTCGCGGCCAAGGCTCGCGGACTGGCCAGCTGGTTCATCGAGCCAAGCTTTTTCCGGTCCAGATTGCTGTTCATCGAAGGCAGTCTTGCCGCATTCCATCATCCCGGCGATGCCAGGGCGAAACCGGAAGGAGCCGTTGCACAATACCTTGACGAAACCACTCGACAGAACTTGATCGTTATTCCTGAGAAGGACCGACATCAGTATACCACGGCGTTTCGTAAGGTCGTCAACCTGAGGAACATGCGGCGACTTACAGAGAAAATGATCGACAAATACCTGCTTAAAAAAGAGCAGGAATTTGGTCACATCGGCAGCCATGTTTTCACCCATGCCCGAATGATAGCCGCAAGTCGTAAGTTGGCGCGGCATTACACGCCACTCGATGAGGCACAACCTTTTGTCTACTATCCATTGCATGTTCCGGGAGATGTGGCGCTGACGCTGCGATCGCCCGACTATCTCGATCAGATCGCGGTGATCGACTATTTGTGCCGCGTGACGCCGCTGCGTTACAAAGTCGCCGTGAAGGAGCATCCGGCGATGATCGGGGCGATGGGCAGCGAGCCACTTATTTCGCTCAAGGCGCGGTACGATCGATTTGTGATATTGCCGCCCTCGACCAACAACTTCGACGTTCTGCGCCGCGCCGAGGCAGTCGTTACAGTGAATAGCAAGAGCGGCGCCGAGGCCGGTCTGCTCGGGCGTAACGTGCTTGTCCTGGGCGATGCATTCTATCGTGACGCACCATTCGCGCGGGCAATGGGGAAATTGGCGGATATCGCCACCGCCCTGCCACAAGCCCTGGAACTATCCGATCGCCCGGCAGACCCATCCGCTACCCTCCAGTATTTTGCCGCATTCTGGCCATCTACCTGGCCCGGCGAGCTCTACGTCGGGGATAACGGCAACCCGGAGCTATTTGCCGATTCCTTGCTCGAGGCGACCGCCGCGGTCGATCATCCCAATGGCAAAGCATGAGCCGGATGGCAGCCGGCCCGATTTGTCGGCACCTGAGTGGCGCAAACGCCCGCCGCTAGGGTTGAACGCAAGGTTTCCCGTCAACCGGGGGGGATGGGTCACGTTCTGATGCAACACGATCTCGTTTCCATTATCACGCCCGCCTACCGGGCAGCCCGGGTGATCCGAGAGACGATCTCGTCCGTGCAAGCACAATCCTATCGGAACTGGGAGATGCTGATCACCGAGGATTGCGGACCTGACGATACGCGCGATATCGTGCGGGCCATTGCGGCCGATGATCATCGTATTCGGCTGATCGAGCCTGAGGCAAACGGCGGACCGGCGGCCGCGCGCAATCATTCCCTAGCGGCAGCACGCGGCCGCTGGGTCGCTTTCCTGGACAGCGACGATTTATGGATGCCCCAAAAGCTCGACCGACAGCTGGCGTTCCATCGTGAGCATCCCGGCAGCAAGATCAGCTTTACCGGGTTCCGGCGAACGAGCGCCGATGGCGCGAGGACCGGCCGCTACATCCCGGTTCCGCCCCACATGACCTATCGAGATCTGCTCGGCCGTACCGCCATCGCCACATCCACAGTGATCGTGGACAAGGCCGCATCGGGCGCGTTCACGATGAAGAATACCTATTATGACGATTTTGCATGCTGGCTGGAATTGCTTCGAGAAGGGGGTCAGGCTGTCGGCCTGGACGAGGATTTGATGCGCTATCGCGTGCTCGACGCATCGGTTTCACGCGACAAAACCAATTCAGCCAAACAGGTGTGGAACACGTTGCGCCACGTTGAGGGCCTGAGCCCCCTTTCGGCGGCGTGGCACTTTTCCCGGTATGCCGCGTTCGCGACGCTCAAGTATCGCAAGTTCTAGCCATGCACCAACCGAACGACCAGTCGCCTGGCATGCCCGCACCCGATGGGGCGAGCTGGTCGAGATTGGGCCGGGTTCGTTCCTTCACAAAAAGGGTGTTTGACCTCACCGCCGTCATTGCCGCCCTGCCGATCGTGCTACCGATCGCGCTGGCAGTTGCAATTGCAATCAAATGCACCTCGAAGGGCGCGGCGCTCTACTGGTCGGATCGAATTGGCGCCGACGAGCAGATCTTCTCCATGCCTAAATTTCGCTCCATGAAGATCGATGCGCCGGTGGTCGCAACCCATCTTCTGCCCGATCCATCAGCCCTGCTGACACCGATCGGCGGGTTTTTGCGGAGAACGAGCCTTGACGAGATTCCGCAGCTCTGGAGCGTGCTGACCGGCGACATGTCGCTGGTTGGTCCGCGTCCCGCCTTGTTCAACCAGGACGATCTGATCGCCCTCCGTCGTGAACGGGGCGTTACCGCCTTGAAACCCGGGGTGACGGGTCTCGCACAAGTCAACGGTCGCGACGATCTGTCAATCGAAGACAAGGTCCGTTGGGACGCGGCCTATCTCGCCGATCATGGGTTCGTTTCGGATTTGCGCATCCTGGCGAAAACGGTCGTGCGCGTCACGCGTAGTGAAGGCGTTTCGCATTGACCTGACCAATGCGGATCAGCGCAGGACGGCCGCGTCAATCGCGGTATGATCGACTGTTACGGGTACGATACTGTTGGTGACGCGCACGCGCTCGCTCCGGTCAATCCGGATCAATTCCGCCCTGCCCGTTCCTCGAACCCGGGGCGCGATCAGCGCAATGTCAGTGGGCGGACGATGGGGATGGCCGATGGCAACCGCGGCTTGTGTGCTATCTAGCAACAGCGGATTGACCACAGCCGCCGCATGAACCTGCTCATCGATGATAATTCCCGTCCGGAACCCGGCGAGCACGAGTTCTTCGAAACGCCCCCCAAGCTGATGGTCGATGCGAAGTCCATCACCTCGACCCGATCCCTCGCCCCGAACGCGCCGGACGACCAGATCAGTGGGCGCGATCGGCGCCAGCATGGGGCGATAGCCTGCCGCAGCCGCGCGTCCGACATTATCGGCGTAGCTATCGCTCAGAATGGCATATCCACCGTCGATCCCTGCGATGGTTACATCTTCGATCAATATGCCGCGATGCGCGCGGCGGCGATCATCGGGCTTAGCGAATTCGTATCCCAGATCGCCCGCTGTATGCGCGATGGCCGCCCCGGTCGTCATTTCTATCGAGATGTGCGAAACCGTGACATCATGAACGCCTGACAGGCGAACGCCGAACGTGCCCTCGCTTGCCCGGTTTTTTCGAGTGAGCTTGCCGATGGAAATGTTCCGGATGACGATCGAATGCGGGTGGGTGGTGTAAGCCTGGCCGTTGGCATGCCTTCGCGCGTTGCCCACCACATCGTCGGAACGAATATCGCCCACGGCCCCCCAATCCAGCATTATCCCTCCAGCAAGCCGGTCACTGTCGGGTATTCGGACTTCCTCGATTAGTCCCTCGTGCGCGCCACCGATCACTTGGACCGCCGCCGCGCCCAACCGTACGTCCTCACTCAGCATGAGGCTCTTGTCGGATCGAAGGGTGACATTGCTGATCCGCCATCCTCTGGGATTGGTAATCCGTGAGGGAGCGATCGCTGCGTCGCCGAGCAGACCTCCCACCAGTATCGGCGCGTGTGCTCCGGCCTGTGTCCCGGGCGTGCCGTGCGAACGAACCGTGATCGCGCCGTTCAAAATCGCGGCGTGGGACATCAATCGGGCCCCGGCGGCATCCGCGCTGTGCAGATCGGCAACGAGCTCTCCGCCATTGAGGTCGAGCGTGACTTGCTCTGGGACAATCACGCCATCGCGCACAAATACCCGCACGCCGCGTTCCAGCATGACGGTGCCGCCGCCATGCGCGGCCGCTTGGTCGAGCCGGTCTTGTAACGGTTCCGCCCCCGTCGGGCCGGCGCAGGCAGCCAGTAATGCGGCAAGGAATGCGCCGATCGCCATTCGAAACTTCGCGGTCATGCCAACGCCATGCAGCGCGCGGGGTTAGACCCGGATGAACGAATGCTACGGGACTTTTCGGCCATGTCGGTATCAGGGGCTACGCGGGAGAGGGGCAAGCCTATGGTGCGCGACGCGGTGCCGATGCGTTTGCAGGCAGGTGCAAGGATCGCGAGGGCCATGACGTGCCATGCATCTTCGCGCATGGGCAGGGCAGCACATCTGGTGTTCCGGGGAGCCATGCTTGCCTCCGCAGGAATCACCCCGCCAGCCGTAATGCCGGTCGCGCGCGATCGGGCGCCGTGTCGGGCCACACGCCACGCGTGTCGTAGACCGCCGCGCCAACCCGCTCCTCTATCGGCACCGCCTTGAACACATCGTGGTCGACCAGGACCACCAGGACACCGCAGTTCTCCAGCGCGTGGTCGAGGTCGACCAGTTCGGCACCCGTGCCCTCGAACTCGATCGGCAAGGCGGCGGCATAGGGTTCCACGATCTTCACCCGGTCACCATACTCGCGCGCCAGCCGCGCGGCGACGAAGCGCGCGGGGCTTTCCCGGAAATCGTCGATATTCGCCTTGAACGCGAGCCCGAGGCACGCGACCGGCACGCCCGGATTGGCGTCGATCAGAGCCTCCGCGCGGGCAACCACATGATGCATCTTGGCATCGTTGACACCGCGCCCGGTGCGGATCAGCGCCGAATGTTCTGGCGCACCGTGGACGATGAACCACGGATCGACCGCGATGCAATGGCCGCCCACGCCCGGGCCGGGCTGGAGGATGTTCACCCGCGGATGCCGGTTGGCGAGGCGGATCACCTCCCACACGTCGAGGTTCATCGCATCGGCGATCATCGACAGTTCATTGGCGAAGGCGATATTGACGTCGCGGTAGGCGTTCTCGACCAGCTTGGTCATTTCCGCGCTGCGCGCATCGGTGGTTACGCAGGTGCCGCGCACGAACCGCTTGTAGAATGCCAGCGCCTTGCGCGCGCAGCGCGGCGTGATCCCTCCGATCGAACGATCGTTGTGGGTCAGTTCCTCGAGGATGCGGCCCGGCAGAACCCGCTCGGGGCAGTAGGAAATTGACACGTCGGGCGTCTCGCCGGTTAGCCCCGGCAGCTTCAGGTCGGGGCGCAGGCCCGCGATCAGATCGCGCATCGCCTCGGTCGTTCCAACCGGTGAGGTCGATTCGAGGATCACGCAGTCGCCCTTCTTGAGCACGCCCGCCACCTCCGTCGCCGCGGCCATGACATGGCTGACATCGGGTGTGTGCTCGCCATCCCTGGCGAACGGGGTCGGCACGGCGATCACGAAGACGTCGGCGGGCGCAATCTGCGTCGATGCCCGGAGCAAGCCGCGCTGCACGACGCCGCGCACGAGTCCGTCGAGATCGACCTCTTCGATATGGATTTCGCCGCGGTTGATGGTGTCGACGACGTGTTGCGACAAGTCGATCCCGATCACGGGGCAGTTCGCGCGCGCGATGATCGCCGCGGTCGGCAACCCGATGTAGCCGAGCCCGATGACGCAGACCTGGGGTTTGGTGTCGCCCTGCATGGAATTCCCGCCGTTAAATTCCGCCGCAAGCTAGCCAGTAGGGGTAAATTTTGGGGTAACGTTACCGCGCGAGCAGTTCGACGATCCGGCCGGTCGCCTGCCCGTCACCGAACGGATTGTGCGCGCGGGCCATCGCTTCGTAGGCGGCGCGGTCGTCGAGCAGCCGCTGGGTTTCGGCGACGATCCGGTCCGCGTCGGTACCAACGAGCCGCGCGGTCCCGGCCTCGACACCTTCGGGCCGTTCGGTCGTCTCGCGCATGACCAGCACCGGCTTGCCCAAGGCAGGCGCCTCTTCCTGCACCCCGCCGCTATCGGTCAGCAGGAGGTCGCTGATTGCGAGGAGACGCGCGAAATGCGGGTAGTCGAGCGGCTCGATCAACGCGACATTGTCCAGCCCCGCGAGTTCCGCATTCATGACCGCGCGCACATTGGGGTTGAGATGGACGGGGAAGATCACCGCGACATCGGGGCGCGCGGCTAACCTTTTCACAGCGCCGGCTATGGCGCGCATGCCCTGGCCAAAGTTTTCGCGCCGGTGGCTGGTCATGCCGACGATGCGCTTGCCCGCGAAACGTGATTCGAGCTCCGCAAGCCCGTGCGCCAGTTCGGGTTGCCTGTCGATGCGCGCGATAATCCAGTGCAGAGCATCGATCACGGTATTGCCAGTCACGTGGATCGTGTCGGCGGCGACGTTCTCGCGCCGCAGGGCGGCCGCCGCCGTTTCCGTGGGGGCGAAATGGAGCGCAGCGATGCTGCCCACGATCTTGCGGTTCACCTCCTCGGGCCAGGGATGGTGGATGTTTCCACTCCGCAGGCCCGCCTCGACGTGCGCCACCGGCACCTTGCGGTAATAGGCCGCGATCGCGCCCGCCATCGCCGTGGCGGTATCGCCCTGGACCACGATCCAATCGGGCTGCTCCGCATCGATCACCCGGCCGATGCCAGTCAGCAGCGCGGCGGTCAGCGCGTCGAGCGACTGGTCCGGCTGCATCAGGTCGAGATCGTGATGTGGGACAACGCTGGCGATGTCGAGGACCTGATCGAGCATGCCGCGATGCTGGCCCGACACGCACACCCGGCCCACGAACCGCTCATCCGCATCGAGCGCATGGACAAGGGGGAACAGCTTTATCGCCTCGGGGCGAGTGCCGAAAACGGTCAGGATCTTGCGCGGCGCGGTCATGCCCGCCGCTCTAGCGCGACAGGGTTAACGGGCTCTCAGTTTTCAGGCTGCTGCATGATGGGTTCGGCGTCGGGACTGGGAAGCGGAGCCGTTTCCCCGGGGGTGGCGGCGTTGCGCTCCCGCTCCAGCCGCTCCATGTACTCGCGCTCGATTGCCTCCACGCGTGCCTGCTCCTCGGCGGCAGTGGCATCGATTGTTGCGAGGCGATCGGCGCGCGCGGCGGCGATCAGCTCGCTGAAGCGCACCTCGGCGCCTTCTGCGCGGTCGCCGTAAGCCTGCTCGATCAATTGCTGGGTACAGCCGGTGAAGCCGCCGGCACCGGCGGGTGAACACGAAAACGCACCGAAAGCGCCGATCATTTCGAGTTTCTCGACCCGCCGGGTCCAGGCGGTGTTGGCCGGATCATCGCTGAAGCGCAACGTGGGCGGAATGCGAAAGCGCTCCTCCTCGGGCAAGCGCGCGACAACGCAGATTTCACCACCAGGGCAGGTCGGCGCCGCATCGTCGCCATAAACGATCGACATCCGCACGTCGTCGCCCCCATCATCCTGCGCGGCGAGCGGGGCCGCGAACAGCGCGGCACTGGTGGCGGCAAGGCTGACGACAAGGAGACGTTTCATCTTGGTTCCCATTTCGCTGGTCGGCGGCCCTGCATTAGGCGCGCCAACCGGTGAACTCCATATGAAGCGTGCGACCCGCACAGGCGGTTCCCGATCAGACCCGCTCGGACAGGCGGATCGCCAGTCGGCAACCCAGCCGGATCGCACCTGACAGCAGGGGATAGGCGGGCGCGCGCTCGGCCCCGGCGGCAAGCGCAGCGTCGCGATGGTCGCGCTCGTCCTCGCGGAAATCCTCCACCATTGCCGCCAGTTCGGGATCGGCACCGGTCTGCGCAAGTTCATCGAGCTGCGCCGAATAGTGCCGGTCGATCTCTTCCTCGACCGCGGCGGTGCAGGCCATTGCTGCTTCCGGCCCGAGCAGGGCTGTGCCGGCGCCCAAGGCATATCCCGCCATCGACCAGAACGGCTGCAACAAGGTGGGTCGCACACCCCTGCGCGCCATCAATGCGTCGAATTTGGCACGATGGCCGGCCTCCTGTTCCGCCATCGCGCGAATTTCGGCGGACAGCGGATGACGATCGCCCATCACCGCGAGCTGACCCGCGTAGATGCGCGTGGCGCCATATTCGCCGGCCTGGTCGACCCGGATCATCCGTTCAACATCAGCGCGGTTCAAGCATACCTCCGATCACGGGCCAGCAAGGCCAGGATTGCCAACCCGCCGAGCGTCGAGACAATGAAATTCCATCCAGCGAGCGACACCCCGAGCAGGTCCCACGGTGCGACGTCGCAGCGGATCAACGGCGCGGCAAGGATATTCTCCAGCGCATCGCCGCCCCCGCCGACCGAGGTGGCACAGCCGGTGACCCCCTGCCACCAGCCATATTCCACACCAGCGTGAAAACCGCCGATGAGCCCTGAGCCGACGATCGCGATCGCCGCCAGCCCCAGCCACAGGCGATTCGGAGCGAGGCGCGTGGACACCAGCGCCAACGCCAGCGCAGCAAAGTGCGGATAGCGCTGCCACCAGCACATCTCGCACGGATAGAGGCCGAACCCGTACTGCGACAGATAGGCCCCGCCGAGCAGCAGCGCGGGCAGGCCAAGCGCCAGTCGCTGGGCCAGTCGGCCCGGTGGGCTGGTCATCATCTGCCGCAAGATCGCATCAGTTGCGGCGCGCCACCGCGGGAGCGGCGGTACGGCGCAAGGTCCGCAAGGCATAATCGAGCTGGAAGTCATCGACGCCTTGCTCCTTGAGCTGCGCCGCGGTCAGCTTGAAGCGCGGGTCGGCACTGCGATCCTGTTCCATTTCCTCGTCCTTGAGCGCAGCCTCGTTGACCAGGTGCCCCCGCAAATCGGCCTCGCGCAACTGAAACCTCGCGCGCTTTTCCAGATCGGGGTCGGATAGCTGCGGCACCGTGATGTCGGGCTTGATCCCGCCTTCCTGCACCGCCTTGCCCGCCGGAGTGAAATAGCGTGCGGTGGTGAGCTTGAGAGCGGCATCGCGGCCCAGGGGCAGCAGTGTTTGGACACTGCCCTTCCCGAAACTGCGCTCGCCCATGATCACTGCGCGGCGATGATCCTGCAGCGCCCCGGCGACGATCTCGCTCGCCGAAGCGGAACCGGCGTCGATCAGCACGATCATCGGAACGCCTTCGGCGATCTCGCCGCGATAAACCGTTTCGGCATCGTAAAGCAGCGATTCGCCGTCGGCGCGGCCCCGCTGGGACACGATGCGACCCTTGTCGAGGAACAGGTCGCTGAGCGCCACCGCCTCGTCAAGCGAGCCGCCCGGGTTGGCCCGCAGGTCGAGCACCAATCCGCCGACCCGCCCGCCAGCCTGCGTTTGAAGCGCCTTCCATGCCGAAAACACATCCGCACCGACATCGCGCGAGAATTCGTTGACGGTGATGACGCCAACATTACCGCTCATCAGTTCGTGCGTGACGGGTTCAAGGTCGATCACGCCGCGCGTTACCGTAACATCGAATGGCTCGTCGCGGCCGCTTCGGAAGATGGTCAGCCGAATGCTCGTGCCGGCCGCGCCGCGCATTCGCGCCACCGCCTCATCAAGGTCGCCGCCATAGATCAATTCACCATCGAGGTGGGTGATGTAATCGCCCGCCTTGATGCCTGCCTCCATCGCCGGGCTGCCCCGAAACGGCGAGATCACCTTGACCGCGCCATCCTCCATCTGGACCGAAAGGCCGAGGCCCGAGTAATTGCCATCGATCATCGTTTCGAGCCGCTGCAAATCGCCGCCGTCAAGGTAGGCCGAATGCGGATCGAGCGCGGCCAGCATGCCGTCGATGGCGCCACGGATCAGTTTCTCGTCCTCGACCGGCTCGACATAGCTGGCCTTGACGCGCTGATAGACCGCGAACAGTTTGGCAAACTCGGGGCCGACACGCCCGTCGACTTGCGCCATCCCGGCGGTGGTCGCGGGGATCAGCGCAACCGCGGTTACCAGCGCGGCGGTATGAAGCAGGGCGGCGATTTTCATGGGCACGTGCCTCCTAGAACGGCGGATGTATCGCGCGCCGGTCCTTAATGCCAGATGAGGATTGAGCGGGCCGAGACAACATCATCGCCGGTCCAAACACCTTGTGATAACCCCCCAAGACTAAAGGGGGCACGGCAATGCGTGAACGAAACGGGTGACAACGTGCATGTACTGGTAACCGGCGCGGCAGGGTTCATTGGCGCGGCGGTCGCACGGCGGATGCTGTGCGAAGGCCATACGGTCGTCGGCATCGACAACCTGAACGATTACTACAGCGTCCAGTTAAAGCGCGACCGGCTGGCCGCGCTGGAGCAGGAATCCCGGGGTTCGTTTCACTTTCATGCAATCGACATCGCGGAGATGGCGCCGATCGACGCCGCGCTCGGAAGGCAGCAAATCGATTGCGTGATCCATCTGGGCGCACAAGCGGGTGTCCGATATTCGCTTGAAAACCCCGCAGCTTACATTCGCTCCAACTTGGTCGGCCATGCCAATATCCTGGAATTTGCCCGACAGCGGCAGATCGCGCATACGGTGTATGCCAGTTCGTCGTCGGTCTATGGCGATCGGCCAACTACCCCCTTCCGGGAAGAAGATCGCGCCGATCGCCCCGTATCACTCTATGCGGCGACCAAACGTGCGGACGAACTGTTGAGCGAGAGCTACGCGCACCTCTATCGCCTGCCGCTGACCGGCCTGCGTTTCTTCACCGTGTATGGGCCCTGGGGCCGCCCAGACATGATGCCCTGGCTCTTCACCGCGAAAATCCTGGCGGGAGACACGATCCAGGTATTCAATGGCGGAGCGATGCATCGCGATTTCACCTATATCGACGATATCGTCGCGGGGATCTTGGCCTGTGCCGCATCGCCCCCGCAGGATGACGGGCGCATGAAGCCGGGCGGTAGCGCGGCACCCCATGCGGTATACAACATCGGCAACAATCGCCCCGAACATCTGATGGATGTGCTGCGGGTCATCGAGCGGGCGTGCGACAAGGCCGCACGGATCGAGTTCCTGCCAATGCAACCTGGCGATGTTCCACGTACGTTTGCCGATATCAGCGCCATGAAGCGCGACTTCGGCTATCAGCCCACGACGCTAATCGACGAAGGCTTCCCTCGGTTTGTCAAATGGTACCGAGAATACCACGGGATTTGATGGCGGCGGTTAAGCGCTGATCAGATCGAGCGGGTTTACCGGCTGTCCCGACCGCCGCAATTCAAGCGAAACGAGCGGCTGGTTCGATCCGGCCACCCCCATTGGCGCGCCACCGACCAGCGTGTCGCCCACCGCGACATCGAGCCGCGCGAGACCGGTGACCAGGCTCGTCCAGCCGTTTGCGTGCTCGACAATCACGATCCGGCCGTAACCCCGAAAAGGGCCCGCGTAAGCGACACGGCCCGCGGCTGGGGCGGTTACCTGCGCGCTGGGGCGCGGGGCGATAGCGATGCCTTGGCTGAGGGTTCCGCCCGGCGTCATGGCGCCAAAACCGCTCGCCAGGCGTCCGGCGACAGGCAAGGTGTAATCGACGGGTGCGCCAGTGCGGGGCGCGCGTGGCGCCGTGGCGGTCACCCGCGCAGCACGTGGATCTCGAGGGCGCGGGATCGGCCCTTCCAGCGCGGCAAGCTCCGCGCGCAGGCTGCCGGCGGCGTCCAGGCGGTCCACCAGCATGTCGAGATCGCGGGCCTGTTCCGCAAGCGCTAGCGCGCGCTCGTTCTCCCGCGCGGCGGCGCCACCGACCCGGCGGGACGCCAGCCGCTGCTGCGTTTCCAGCGCCGCCAGCCGATCGCGCCGTTCGGCCAGCTCACCCTCGTTGCGGTCGAACACCGCGAGCGCCTGACGCGCCTCTGCCTCCAGCCGTTCGGCGCGATCGATTTCCGCGCGGACGACAGCGGTGCGCTCGCGAACCTGCGGTATCGTGGCTTCGATCAGTGCGCGCAGATAAACGGTTTCGCGCAAGGATCCCGGTCGCAAGGCCGAAAGCATCAGCGGTCGGCGCGCGAGTTTCTGCAAGGACGCCGCCAGCCGCACCAGTGGTTCGCGCCGTTCGGCGAGGCGGCGCTGCAAGATGGCGCGCTGCCCGTCGATGAGGGCGATGCGTGCCTCGGCCGCTGCCATTCCGGCCTCGGCCTGCTGGATGCGCGCGGCTAGCGCGGCTGCTTCGCGCGCGGTTTTTTCAGCGGCCTGGGTGGCGGCGCGCGCCTCGCGCTCCAGCCGCATGCCGCGAAGCTCCGCTTCCGTGGCCTGTTTCTGCGCGCGGTTCAGCGCGGCGCGTGCGCCCTCCGGCCCATCCAGGGCGGGCGCACGCTGGGCGATCGCCGCGACGGCCCCCAGCCCGCCGACCAGGATCGTGGCCCGAACGATGTTTCGAAGCGACGTCATGGCCGCTACCCTGCCCGATGATAGGGATGACCGGCAAGGATGGCGGTCGCGCGATAGAGCTGTTCCATCAGCATCGCGCGCGCGAGCAGGTGCGGCCAGGTCGCCGATCCGTAGCCGAGCAACAGGTCGGCCTCGCGCCTGGCCGCATCGCCATGGCCATCGGCCGCGCCGATGAGGAACCGTGCCTCGCGCACCCCGTCGTCGCGCCAGCGACCGAGGATCGCCGCGAATTGCTCGGACGACAGATCACGCCCCCGCTCATCAAGCAGCACCGTGCGCAGCGGCACTAGCGAATCGCCTGGCTTGCCGCCGATTTCGGGCAACTCAGTCAGCCGCAGCGGCCAAGTGATGCGCCGTTCATAGCGGGCGACGAGTTCGCCTTCGGGCGTGCGGGCGATCTTGCCACGCGCGATTACATGAAGGAGCATGCGCGCCGCCCCGCGCGTCAGGCGGTCCCGGCGACCGGCGATGCATCACCGAAGGCCCACATGCGCTCGAGGTTGTAGAAGCTACGCACTTCCGGGCGGAACAGATGCACGACGACATCACCCGCGTCGAGCAGAACCCAGTCGGCCGCGGGCAGACCTTCGAGCCGCACCGGACCGAAACCGGCCTGTTTGACCTTTTCGGCCAGCTTCTGGGCCATGGCCGCGACCTGACGCGTCGATCGACCCGAAGCAATCACCATGTGATCGGCGATGCTAGACTTGCCCGCGAGTGAAATCGAGACGAGTTCCTGGGCCTGGTCATCCTCGAGCTGGTCGATTACCAGCGCGTGGAGCGAGCCCGGTTCGGTCGCGATCGGTTCGGCGGGCGCGGCAATGCCGCTGGCGGATGAATTGGTGGTGGGCGCCGGATTCATGGGCGGGTGCGATGCTCCTGTGGCAGTGTGCCGGGCGAGCGGCGATGAACGAGGCGCGCGCCGCGCCTCACGAATGTTCGCTGCTCGGAATGAGGCGACGGGTCAGCTGATCGCGCATGGTCACCGTGGCATGGCGATCCGCCCAGTCAGGATCGGCGCGGCGGATGTCGGTCGCCGAGCGGCTGTCGGGGTCAAAACGCAGTATCACCAGTGCCGGCGCGCTCCTGTCGCTAGCTTCGGTCAGACTGGCGGGCGACATTCGGTATCGCCGGAGCCAGGCCATCGCGGGGCTCGCGACGGCATGGGCATCATAGCCCGGCCGTGCGATCACCGCAATCGGCATGGTCCGCGCGATCCTCCGCCAGTCGCGCCACAGGTGGAACTGGACGAGATTGTCCGAACCCATCAGCCAGACGAACTCGCGGCGCGGAAACCTGCCGACGAGCGCGCGGAGCGTATCGGCTGTATAACGAGTGCCGAGCTCGCGTTCGATCGCGGTGACCCGAATCGGCGCGCGCCGCGCTTGCTCCCGCGCCGAGGCCATTCGCGCCGCGAGCGGGGCCATTCCGGCGCTGGGCTTCAACGGGTTGCCCGGCGAAACCAGCCACCAAACTTCATCCAGCCCCAGTGCCCGCAGCGCGAACAGGGTGATACGCCGGTGGCCGCCATGGGCGGGATTAAAGCTGCCGCCCAGGAGCCCGGTACGGACCGCCCTCACGCGCGCGTTTGGCCCGTACCACGCACCAGCCATTTGTAGGTCGTCAGCCCTTCGAGCGCGACCGGGCCGCGCGCATGGAGGCGCCCCGTGGCAATGCCGATCTCGGCGCCGAGCCCGAATTCGCCGCCGTCGGCGAACTGGGTCGAGGCGTTGACCATGACGATGGCCGAATCGACTTCGGCCAGGAACCGCTCGGCCACCATCGCATCCTCGGTCAGGATCGCCTCGGTATGGCCCGAACCATGACGGGCGATGTGCCCCACCGCCTCGTCCAAGCCGTCGACCATCGCCACCGATGCGATCGCATCGAGATACTCGGTGCCCCAATCGGCATCGGTGGCGGGAATCACGCGTTGATCGAGCGCACAGGCACGGGCATCGCCGCGCACTTCGCATCCCGCGTCGGCCAGCGCCCCGACCAGGCCGGTGGCATCGGGGAACCGGGTATCGATCAGCAAGGTTTCGAGCGCGCCACAAATTCCAGTGCGGCGCATTTTGGCATTGACCACCACCGCCCGCGCCATCGCCGGGTCGGCGGTTACGTGTACATATGTGTGGCAGATGCCATCGAGATGGGCGAGCACCGGGACGCGCGCATCCGCCTGGACGCGCGCGACCAGGCTTTTGCCGCCGCGCGGCACGATCATGTCGATCAGTCCCGCGGCGGACAGCATCGCGCCCACCGCCGCGCGATCCTGCGTGGGCACCAGTTGCACGGCCGCCTCCGGCACGCCGGCGGAGGAAAGGCCGCGCACCAGGGCGGCGTGGATCGCGCGGTTCGAATGGACCGCCTCGCTGCCCCCGCGCAGCAGCACGGCATTGCCCGCGCGCACGCACAGGGCGGCCGCGTCGGCGGTCACATTGGGACGGCTTTCATAGACGATTCCAATCAGCCCGACCGGCACGCGGACGCGTGAAAACGCCAGTCCGTTCGGGCGTTCGGCGCGGTCGATGATCGCGCCGACCGGGTCGGGCAATCGCGCCACCTGGTCGACAGCATCGGCGATCGCGCCCAGCCGCGCGCTGTCCAGCCGCAAACGGTCCAGCATGGCGGCCGACAGCCCGTTTTCGGCGCCAGCATCGAGGTCAAGCGCGTTCGCACCTAGAACATCACTCTCGGCAGCACGCAACGCCCGGGCGGCGGAATGCAGCGCGTCCGCCTTGGCGTCATCGCGCATGCCCGCGAGCGAACGCTGCGCTGCCCGCCCGGCATGGGCGAGATCGTGGATGAGGTGCGCGGAGGTGGATGGCTGTTCCATGCGCTTCCCCATAACAGCGGGAATCGCCAGTGTCAGCGGGCGCATCTGCCGCGCGGGGCAATGCACGCCGGAGATTTTCGTTCCCGCGCACAAGGCCGGTTTTCCGTCGTTGCAAACGATTCGCCGCGTGACTCCATCGACTCGGCCCTTCGCCACGTTAACCGATTCGACTCACGCCCATCAATCCGATAGCCGCCGCTCGCGAAACATAAGACAAACTCTGGACGTGGGGTCGCTGTTTTGAACAAGCCTAACACCGTGGGCGGATGGACGGCCCGCCTGCGGGACTGGTTCCCTGATCGCGAATTCTTCATGCGATCGCAGGGGCAGGTCCGTTTTATCAGGATTTCCGCCAAGGTACAGATGATCGCCGCGGGCGCGATGGCATTTGCGCTGCTTGCATGGGCGATATCGCTCGCCGTCATGGGGTGGGCGCAGTATCGGGCACAGTCGGACCGGTGGTCGCTGCTCGAACGCGAGGCGCAAGTCGCACAGTCCGAGGAGCGGGTGAACGCCTATCGCGAAGACCTCGGCGAGGTGACCGATGATCTCGCGCGGCGCCAGCAGTTTCTCGAACAGATGGTCGAATCGCTGCCCGAAGACGTGACGGCCGATTACACGGTGAGCGATTCTTCCAGCGAAGCCGACGAGACGATCGAGAAGGTTAGCAGCGTCCTTCCCGAAGCCGCCAGCCTGGCGCGGATCGAAGCCCGGCAACTCGCGCTCGTCGAACGCTTGACCCGCTACGCGGACGCCCGCGCCACGCGCACGGCCGCGGCGATCCGCGAACTGGGCCTTGACCCGAGCGCGATGCTGCGTGGCGCGGAACGTGAAGCGATGGGTGGTCCGCTGGAACTGCTGACAACGGGTGCGAACGGCGATGTCGACCCCCGCTTCGAGCGGCTTGGCCTGAGCCTGGCGCGCATGGCCGCGCTCGAGCGTGGCCTCGACGGCATCCCGCAGGTGCGCCCGGCGGCGCTCGCGGCGATGACTTCGGGCTTCGGTTATCGCAGCGATCCGTTCACAGGCTCCGCGGCAATGCATTCCGGCCTTGATTTCAAGGGCCCGATCGGCGCGCCGATCTATGCCGCCGCCGATGGCCGGGTGACTTTCGTCGGCACCAGGTCGGGCTATGGCAAGATTGTCGAGATCACCCATGGCAACGGGCTAACCACCCGCTATGCCCATATGTCGAAGTTCCGTTCGTCGGTCGGCCAGATGGTCGATGCGGGCGACGTGATCGGTGCGATCGGCAATACTGGTCGTTCCACCGGTCCGCATCTCCATTTCGAAGTTCGCATCCACGGCCGCGCGGTAAATCCGCGCCCCTTTCTGGAGAATGCCCGCAATGTTCTCGAAGAAGCCCGACGGATCCCCGAGCGCGATACCGCGGCAGGAGCGGCGCGTGGCCAGCGGTAGCTTTTCGGTAATCGGCGCCGATGTCACCATCCGCGGTGACGTGACCGCCGCGACCGAGTTGCACGTCGACGGCAGTATCGAGGGCGATCTGCAATGCGCGTCGCTCGTCCAGGGCGAAGGCAGCGCCATCCGCGGGGCGATCGTGGCTGATTCGGCCAGGCTTGCCGGTCGCGTGACCGGCAGCATCGAGGCAAAGGAACTGATTGTCCTGCGTTCCGCCCGGATCGAGGGTGACGTTCACTACGACGCGCTGACAATCGAACAGGGTGCCGAAGTCGACGGGCGTTTTGCACACCGCGTACCGGGCAAGCCGCGCGCAACCGATGCGGCGACATCCGTCAGTGATCAGGGCGAGCCGGAACCACGCCTTACGCTCGCGACCTGACGTCAGCTTTCCGCGAACACCTCGGCCCGCAAGGCCTTGCGGTCAAGCTTGCCGATCATCGTCTTGGGCAATTCATCGCGCACGACAACCCCCGAGGCGCGCTCGTGCTTGCCTACCCGCGCATTGAGCCAGGCCATCAAGGTGGCACCATCCACCGGCGCATCATCCTGCAGCGTGACGTAGGCGCGCGGGGTTTCGCCAAGATAGGGATCGGGTACGCCGATCACGAGTGCTTCCTTGATCGCCGGATGCTCGACCAACACCGCTTCGACCTGGCTTGGGAAGACCTTGAACCCGCCCACCGCGATCATGTCCTTGATCCGGTCGACGATCGTGATGAAGCGATCCTCGTCAATCTCTGCCACGTCGCCCGTGCGTAGCCAGCGCACGCCATCGACTTCCGAAAATGCGCTCGCGGCCGCGTCAGGCCGATTCCAGTAGCCCTGCATCACTTGTGGTCCGGCCACAACCAGTTCCCCCGCTTCGCCTGGCGGAGCAAGACGCGTGGGATTTTCCTTGTCCAACAGGATGACCCGGGTCTGCGGGATGACCTGACCGATCGAACCGGGCTTGCGATTTCCCGCATAGGGATTGACCGAAACGACGCCGCTGGTTTCGGTGAGGCCATACCCCTCCACCAGCCGCGCGCCGGTTTCCGCCTCGAATTTCTCACGCACCGGTGCAGGCAGCGGAGCGCCGCCCGAGATGCAAATCCGCAGGGAGGAAAAATCGGTCCGGGCAAAGCGCGGATGGTCGAGCAATGCCTGATACATCGTCGGCACACCGGGAAATGCCGTGGGCCGGGTGCGCTGGATCGTCTTGAGCACCTGCCCCGCATCGAAGCGTGGCAGCATCACGATGCACCCGCCCTTGGCCACAGTCCGGTTGAGAACGCAGGTGTTCGCGAAGACATGGAACAGCGGCAGCGCGCCCAGAATGATATCGGGCTCGGTCCGGTCGAACGGGTCGATCGCATCGACCTGCAGCGCATTGACCGACAGGTTGGCGTGCGTGAGCATCGCACCCTTGGGCCGCCCGGTCGTTCCTCCCGTGTACTGGAGCAAGGCCAGGTCGGCGGGCATCAGGTACGATGGCTTGCCGGTTCCCGCCGCGCCCAGTGCCTCGTCCCAGCGCAGCACATCGGGGCGCTGGGGAACCGGCACAATGTTCTTGCGGCCCAGCGCCCGCAGCGCGATCCGCTTAACCAGGGGCAGCATTGCGCCAAGGCGGCCAACCACCAGGGTTTCGAGCGACGAGCGCTCCAGCACCTCAAGCGCGGTTGGCAACAAGCTCGCGACATCGATCGTGACAAGCAGGCGGGCGCCGGAATCCTCGACCTGCTGGCACAGTTCATCCGCCGTGTAGAGCGGCGAGAAATTGACCACCACCGCACCGGCCATCATCGCGCCGTAGTAGGCGGACAGATAGATCGGGACATTGGGCAGGAACAATCCGACCCGGTCGCCCCGACCGATGCCGATCCTGGCGAGGCCGGCAGCATACCGCACGGCTTCGGCATGGAGCGTCCGGTAGCTATATCTGCGACCGAGGAAATCGACCAGCGGGGCTTCCGGCACGCGCTCGGCGGAACGGGTGAACAGTTCCGGCAGTGTCACCGGTTCGATCGGCGTGCTCCAGGGCAGCGGATGCTGATACGGCGCGTTATTTACATCCATGTCAATTGGATGGCGCACACCCGGCGGGCGTGCAAGGAAAAAGGCGCCTGCCGGGCAAGCGCTGAGTTTGCCACGCGGCCGCGTCAGGCCTCGTTTTCAGCAGCTTCCCCCGCACGCTTGGCTTCGAGCCAGGCATCGGCCTCGGCCTGTTGCGCCGCTTCCGACGCGGCCTTTTCGTTGGCGTCACGTTCAGCGCGCAGTTCGGCGATCAGGCGGTCGCGATCCGTACCGCTGCTGACGATCGGGGCTTCGCTCTCCGCGGTCCCGGCCTTCTTGGCCGCCTTGGCCACCACAGCGTCCAGCTCGCGCTGCGAACAGAGCCCTAGCGTTACCGGGTCTTTCGGCTGGATATTGGCGATGTTCCAGTGGCTCCGGTCGCGGATCGCGGCGATGGTCGTGCGGGTGGTGCCGATCAGCTTGCCGATCTGGGCATCGGTGATTTCCGGGTGGTTGCGCAGGATCCATGCAATGCCATCGGGCTTGTCCTGCCGCTTGGAGACGGGCGTGTAGCGCGGCCCTTTTGTGCGGGTCACCTCGACGGGCGCTTTCTGCATCTGCAGGCGATAGGCCGGATCGGCCTGGCCCCGGTCGATCTCCGCCAGCGTCAATTCCCCGGAATGGAGGGGATCGCGGCCCGTGTACTTCGAGCCCGCAAGATCGTCGGCCATGGCCTGCACCTCGAGGATATGGATGCCGCAGAAGTCGGCGATCTGCTCGAAGCTCAAGCCGGTGTTGTCGACCAGCCAGGTGGCGGTCGCATGCGGCATCAGCGGGGTCGGCTGGGCCATGAAAATCTCCTGGAAAATAGAAGGGCCGCCCCTCGCGGAGCGGCCGTGCGCGATGGATTTAGGCCATCCCTCGCGCCGGGGCAAGCGTTTAGGCGGCGAGCGCGGCGGGTCCGGTCGTGACCAGCCCAGCGACGAACTGATCCGTGGCGACCTCCCAGCCGAATCCCGCCGCATGCGCGATGCACGCGCGCCTGTCGCTGAACAGCGCCGCCGCGATTGCGCGGTCGATATCCTCCGACAGTGCGCCCACCGCTTCGGTAACCACGTCGCGCGGACCCGCCACCGGATGGGCGGCGACCGGCGTGCCGCAAGCAAGTGCCTCGATCATGACGAGCCCGAACGTGTCGGTCTTGCTGGGGAAGACGAATACATCCGCCCCGGCATAGCAACCCGCCAGCTCCCGGCCCGTGCGGCGGCCAAGAAAATGCGCCTCCGGAAAGCGCGCGCGCAGTTGCGCCATCGCCGGGCCGTCTCCCACGACAACCTTGCTGCCAGGGTAGGAACCGCCAAGGAACGCCTCGATGTTCTTTTCCACCGCCACCCGCCCAACGTAAAGCTGGATCGGACGGGGCAAGCTCGCGAATTCCGGCGGCGGCGACGCGTCGGGAGAAAAGCAGCCGAGGTCCACCCCTCGGCTCCAGTGATGGGCGCGGGCCAGCCCGTGGTCCGCCAGCTCGGCGCGGATCGACGCGGTGGCCACCAGGATGCGTTCGGCCGGGGCGTGAAACCAGCGAATGTACCGCCACCACACGGTTTCAGGCACACCCGTGCGGCGCGCGACATAGGCGGGGAACTGGGTGTGGTATGCTGTCGTGAACGGGATGCCGCGCACCAGGCAATGCCGCCGCGCGGCAAGTCCCAGCGGGCCTTCGGTGGGTATATGCACCGCGTCGGGCGCGAATGCGTCAATCCGCGTACCCACGGCGCCGGGCCGCGGCACGGCAAGGCGAATTTCAGGATAAGTCGGGCACGGCAGCGATCGATACTGGTCGGGCGACACCATCATGACGTCGTGACCCCGGAGCCGCAGATGCTCGCACGTGGCGGCCAACGTGCGGACCACGCCATTTACCTGGGGCGCCCAAGCGTCGGTGATGATCGCGATGCGCTGGGGATAAGGGCGCGCCGGGCCACCATCGGGCCGAAACCAGGACATCCGGTTCAAGCCGCCTCGCGCGCGGTTGAAGCCGCTTCGCCGTGCTGGCGCCGGGCAATTTCCTCGGGCCAGTGGAGCAACTCCATCCGGCCGTCGAAATGTTCGACCAGCGCAGTGCACCCTTCGACCCAATCGCCATCGTTGAAATATTCCACGCCGTCGAAGGTTCGCATTTCCGCCGTGTGGATGTGGCCGCATACAACGCCGTCGACGCCCCGCTCCGCTGCCGCCCGGGCAACCAGTTCCTCGTATTTCGAGATGAATTCGACTGCGTTCTTGACCTTGTGCTTGGCGACCTTGGAAAGTGACCAGTACGGCAGGCCAAGCGCGCGCCGGGCCATGTTGACCCAGCGGTTCAGCCCCATGATCATGTGGTAGAGCGCGTCGCCCACCACCGCGAGCCATCGGTGCGCGAGCATCACGGCATCGAATTCGTCGCCGTGAAGAACCATCAGGCGCCGCCCGTCGGCAGTAACATGGAAGGCTGCGCGCGCGATTTCGACGCCGCCGAAATTCATGCCCGCGAACGGACGGATCATTTCGTCGTGATTTCCCGGTATATAGACGATCCGGGTGCCGCGCCGGGCGCGTTTGAGGATGCGCCAGACGACATCGTTGTGTTCGGGCGGCCAGTAGACCTTCTTCCGCAGCCGCCAGCCGTCGATGATATCACCGACGAGGTACATCGTATCGCTGTCCGTATGGTCGAGGAAGTCGATCAGCAGCGCCGCGTTGCACCCCTTGGTGCCCAGATGGATGTCGCTTATCCAGATCGTGCGATAGCGGCGCCGCTCATGTCCGTCGGGTTCGGGTATGGCCGGTTTCGCCGGGCGAAACGCCGCGACGTTGGCAAAATCGGCAAGGTCGGCCTGGCGCATGGAAAGCTCCGGAACGGGGTCTCTCGCTCCACCCCCGATGGCAGCCCAATGTTACGCGTTGAACGCAGCTTGGTTACGATTAGGCGTAGGATCGGCGGGCGGTGTCAATCCAGCGTCACGAAACCCGGCAATTCCGCCACGCGCTCGAGCCAACGGCAAACGGCGGGAAAGTCGGCAAGTCCGAACCCGCCCTCCTCGGCGGTATGCGTATAAGCATAGAGCGCGATGTCGGCGAGCGAGACCCCCGAGCCGAGGAACCAATCCTGCCCGGCGAGATGTCGATCCATCACCCGCAAGGCTTCGCAGCCCGCGATCCGCTTGGGCATGATCTGCGCCAGCTGATGTTCGGTCAGGTTCGCCTGCCCGACGAACCGGAGCCAGAAACGCAACGTGGCGATGTTCGGTTCGTGGCTATACTGCTCGAAGAACATCCAGCGCAGCATGTCGGCGCGCGCGAAGCGATCAGTGGGCACCAGGTGGCTCGGTTCAGCGAGATACCAGCACGCCGCGTTGCTTTCTGGCAGGAACCGATCGCCCACTTGCAGCACCGGTATGCGCCCGTTGGCATTGACCCGGGCCAGGAATTCCGGGGTGCGCGTGTCGCCTGCCAGGATATCATAATTGCGCCGTGCGAGCGGCAGGCCGAGCAGCGCCGCGGTAAGCCTTATCTTGTAGCAGTTGCCGCTACGCCGATCCTCATGAAGTGTCAGTTCATCGTTCATGCCCGATCTCCAACACAATCTTTCCGATATGCTCCCCCGCTTCCATCCGCGCATGCGCGGCAGCCGCATCTGCGAGCGCGAAGGTGCGATCCATGACCGGGCGCAGCACGCCATCGACGAACAACGGCCAGGCGTTGCGTTCGATCTCGTTTGCCAGCAGCGCCTTGAAGGCATCGGTGCGCGGGCGCAGGGTCGACCCGGTCAGCGTTAGACGGCGCGACATGACGACCGCCATGTTCAGTTCGGCCTTCATGCCACCCAGCACCGCGATGGTGACATGCCGCCCGTCCATCGCGAGGCATTTGAGATTGCGCGGCACGTAGTCGCCCGACACCATGTCGAGGACCACGTCGACACCCTTCCCGCCGGTATGGCGCAGCACTTCCTCGACGAAATCGGTGGAACGGTAATTGATCGACACGTCCGCGCCGAACCCGCGCGAAGCCTCGCATTTCGCGGCGTCGCCGCAGGTGGTGATCACCGTCAGTCCAAACGCCTTGCCCAGCATCGTCGCCATCGTGCCGATCCCGCTGGTGCCGCCGTGCACGAGCAGGGTTTCCCCCTCTCTGGCCCACGCGCGCTCGAACAGGTTATGCCACACGGTGAACAGCGTTTCGGGAATCGCGGCTGCCTCGGCCAGATGCATCGTGTGCGGCACCGGGAGGCAATGGGAGAGTTGCGCGAGACAAAATTCCGCGTACCCGCCGCCAGATACCAGCGCGCAGACCACATCGCCGATGCAGTCGGTCGGCACGCCGGGTCCGGCCGCCACGATCTCCCCCGCCACCTCCAGGCCCGGCAGCGGCGATGCGCCCGGGGGTGGGGGATAGATGCCCTGGCGCTGCGCAACGTCGGGACGGTTGACCCCGGCATAGGCAACCCGGATCAGCACCTGCCCGTCCCCCGGATGGGGCACGGGCTGCGTGACCGGGCGCAGCACTTCGGGTCCGCCGGGCACATCGAACCCGATCGCGGTCATCGTCTGCGGAATTTGCCGCGCCATCATCATCCCCTGTTGCCGCAATGCGACAGCCTCTTGCGCAGGCGCTGCCCTACCCCCACCTCCGATTGACAGCAAGCCGCCCGGCTTGCGATGCAGGAGCGTGATGGATCTCGACGATCTTCCCCGCCCCCGGGGCGACGCCGCGAGCAAGCTCGCCGTGGAAGACCTCGCACCCTATTCCCAGGACGAACTGGGCGAGCGGATCGAGTTGCTCCGCGCCGAAATCGCGCGGGTAGAGGCGCACAGGGCGCGTGCCTCCGCCCATCGCAGTGCCGCCGACGCCCTGTTTCGAAAGCCGGGCGCCTAGATGCCCCCGGGTCGCATCCTATTCCCGCGACCCCATATAGGTTCCGTTAACCACGCTCGTTCATATTCTCCCGCAAGGGGAACCCGCCTTCAGCCAGGAAAGGCCGCCTGAATGCCCAGTTTCGCCCAGAACCTCGAGAAGACGCTGCATGCGGCCTTGGGCCACGCTTCGGACCGGCGGCACGAATATGCGACGCTGGAGCACCTGCTACTGGCACTGGTCGATGATGACGACGCTGCTCAGGTGATGAACGCCTGCGGCGTCGACCTTACCGAACTGGGCGAGGTGGTGAAGCAGTACCTTGACCAGGAATATCAGTCCCTCAAGACCGACGATGGCGCGGACCCTCAGCCCACGGCGGGGTTCCAGCGGGTAATCCAGCGGGCAATCCTGCACGTCCAGTCGAGCGGCAAGGATACCGTGACCGGGGCCAACGTGCTGGTTGCGCTGTTCTCCGAACGCGACAGCTACGCGGTATACTTTCTCCAGCAGCAGGATATGAGTCGGCTCGACGCGGTCAGCTTCATCAGCCACGGTATCGGCAAGGGCGGCAAGCAGCTCGATACGCGCACGCCCAAGGGCGCGGACGAGAAGGAACGTCCCGCGAGCGAGGACAAGGCCGAGAGCAAGAAGGAAACCGCGCTCGACCAGTTCACCGTCAACCTCAACGTGAAGGCGCTGGCGGGCAAGGTCGATCCGCTGATCGGGCGCGGGCCAGAGGTCGACCGGACGATCCAGATCCTGTGCCGCCGGTCGAAGAACAACCCGCTCTACGTGGGCGATCCGGGCGTAGGCAAGACCGCGATCGCGGAAGGCCTGGCGCGCAAGATCGTCGAGGGCGATGTGCCCGAGGTGCTGCAGGACGCGGTGATCTATTCGCTCGACATGGGGGCGCTGCTCGCCGGTACGCGCTATCGCGGCGATTTCGAGGAGCGGCTGAAGCAGGTCGTGAACGAGCTGGAGAACATGCCCGAGGCGGTGCTGTTCATCGACGAGATCCACACCGTGATCGGCGCGGGCGCGACCAGCGGCGGGGCGATGGATGCGTCAAACCTGCTCAAGCCGGCGCTTTCCAGCGGTTCGATCCGCTGCATCGGCTCGACCACCTACAAGGAATTCCGCAATCACTTCGAGAAGGACCGCGCCCTGCTGCGCCGGTTCCAGAAGATCGACGTGAACGAGCCCACAATCGAGGACACGATCAAGATCCTCAAAGGGCTCAGAACCGCGTTCGAGGACCACCACAAGGTCAGATATACGCCCGAGGCGATCAAGACTGCAGTGGAACTGTCGGCACGCTACATTAACGACCGCAAGCTGCCCGACAAGGCGATCGACGTGATCGACGAGGTCGGCGCCATGCAGATGCTGGTGCCGCCCTCCAAGCGGAAGAAGAAGATCACCGCCCGCGAGATCGAGCAGGTCATCGCGACGATGGCGCGCATCCCGCCCAAGAGCGTGTCGAGCGACGACAAGAAGGCGCTCGAAAACCTCGAGCGCGATCTCAAGCACGTCGTCTTCGGGCAGGACGCGGCGGTTGAGCGGCTCGCCACGGCGATGAAGCTGAGCCGCGCGGGTCTGCGCGATCCGGACAAGCCGATCGGCAGCTTCTTGTTCAGTGGCCCGACCGGCGTCGGCAAGACCGAAGTCGCGCGCCAGCTCGCCTCGATCATGGGCATCGAGCTGAAGCGGTTCGACATGTCCGAATACATGGAGCGCCACAGCGTTTCCCGCTTGATCGGCGCGCCTCCGGGCTATGTCGGGTACGACCAGGGCGGATTGCTGACCGATGCGGTCGACCAGAACCCGCATTGCGTGCTGCTTCTGGACGAGATCGAAAAGGCCCACCCCGACCTGTTCAACATCCTGCTGCAGGTGATGGACAACGGCCGCCTGACCGATCACCACGGAAAGACGGTCGATTTCCGCAACGTCGTGCTGATCATGACGACCAACGCCGGCGCCTCCGACATGGCGCGCCAGGGCATCGGGTTCGGCGACGTGTCCAAGGAAGACGCGAGCGAGGAAGCGGTCAAGCGCATGTTCTCGCCCGAATTCCGCAATCGGCTCGATGCAGTGGTGGCCTTCACTTATCTCGGTCGGGAAACCGTCGCACGGGTGGTGGACAAGTTCATCCTCCAGCTCGAACTGCAACTGGCCGAACAGAACGTCCACATCCAGTTCGACAAGGACGCGCGCGACTGGCTGGCCGAAAAGGGCTACGACAAGCTCTACGGTGCGCGGCCGATGGGCCGTCTGATCCAGGAAAAGATCAAGCAGCCGCTGGCCGAGGAACTGCTGTTCGGCAAGCTTGCCGATGGCGGCGAGGTCCACGTGAGCGTCAAGGATGGCAAGCCCGCCTTCGAACTCACCCCCGCCCCGCCCAAGGTCAAAACGGTGCGGCCGAAGAAGAAACCCGCCGCCAAGAAGCCTGCGGCCAAGGCGCCTGAGGGCGAAAGCGAAAGCTGACATTGGAACAACGCGCCGCCAGCCCCATTTGAGCGGGGATGGCGGCGCCCTTCTCCTGGATAAAGGCCGAACCCCACGGCATTCACGTCGTGCCGGCGGACGCCTGGGTCGATCCCAGCCGCCCGGCCGAGCGCGCGCTCGTGACGCATGGTCATGCCGATCATGCGCGCGGCGGCCACGGACAAACCGTCGCCACCCCCGAAACTCTGGCGATCATGGAGTTGCGCTACGCAACTAGGGACGGCGCCACGCCGGTTGCCTATGGCGAGACAATCGGGCTGCCCGGCGATGTCAGCGCGACCTACATGCCGGCAGGCCACGTCTTGGGCAGCGCGCAGATCCTGCTCGAACATGCGGGCGAGCGGGTGGTCGTCACCGGGGACTACAAGCGGCGCGCCGACCCGACCTGCCCGCCGTTCGAACTGATCCCCTGTGACATCTTCATAACCGAAGCGACCTTCGGCCTGCCCCTGTTCACGCACCCGCCGATCGAAGGCGAGATCGCCAAGGTGACGAAGGCGCTGGCCGACCATCCCGATCGCTGCGTGCTGGTGGGCGCTTACGCCCTGGGAAAGGCGCAGCGAGTGATCGCTGAACTGCGCCACGCAGGGCACAGCGCTCCTATCTATCTGCACGGCGCGATGGAGCGGATGTGCCGGTTGTACGAGGAACTGGGCGTCGATCTGGGCGATCTGCGGCTGGTCGCCGATACGCCGAAGGATGATCTGCGCGGCCAGGTCGTCATCTGCCCGCCTTCGGCGCTCAACGACCGTTGGAGCCGCCGCCTGCCCGATCCGATCACCGCCATGGCGTCGGGCTGGATGCGCGTGCGCCAGCGTGCCCGTCAGCGCAATGTCGAGCTGCCGCTGATCATTTCCGACCACGCCGACTGGAACGAACTCACCCGCACGATCCGCGAGGTCGATGCGCACGAGAACTGGATCACCCACGGTCGCGAGGATGCACTGCTGCGCTGGTGCCAGCTGCATCAACGCCGCGCGCGGGCACTCGCCCTTGTCGGTTATGAGGACGAGGACGACTAGCCGACGTGGAAGCATTCGCCGCCCTGATCGATGCGCTGGTCTATACCCGCAGCCGCAACGAGAAGCTGCGCCTGATCGCGGAGTACCTGCGCGAAACGCCCGATCCCGATCGCGGCTGGGCACTGGCAGCGTTGACCGACGGGCTCGACTTCCCGGGGGTCAAATCGAGCACCATCCGGGCACTGATGCAGGAGCGGATCGACCCGGTGCTGTGGACGCTCAGCCGCGATTTCGTGGGCGATACGGCAGAGACCGCCAGCCTGTTGTGGCCCGCGCCGGAAGAAGCGCCCTCGCCGCCGACGGTGAGCGAGGCAGTCGCGGCGCTAAGCGCAATGACACGGCGGTCGGTCCTCGCCGACCTGCCGCGCCTGCTCGACCGGCTCGACGCCTCCGGCCGCTACGCCCTGCTAAAGCTGGCGACGGGGGCAATGCGGGTGGGCGTTTCCGCACGGCTCGCCAAGACGGCGTTCGCGCAGGCGTTCGAGGTCTCGGTGGAGGAGGTCGAGGAATACTGGCACGGCCTCGCTCCGCCCTATCCCGAACTATTCGCCTGGGCCGCCGAGGGCGCAGCCCCGCCCGATACCGAGAACCTGCCGACCTTCCGCCCGTTCATGCTCGCCCATCCGCTCGAAGAAGCGGTGGTCGATCTCGCTGAATACGTCGCGGAGTGGAAATGGGACGGAATCAGGGTGCAATTGGTTCAAGCTGGGTGTGAGACGCGGCTCTATTCGCGTTCGGGCGACGATATCTCGGCCACCTTTCCCGAACTGCTCGGCACGCTCGATTTTCCCGCCGTGCTCGATGGCGAGCTGATGGTGCGCGGCAGCCACCAGGGCGGCGAGACTAGCGGCGCGGCGAGTTTCAATGCGCTGCAACAGCGGCTCGGGCGCAAGACGGTCAGCAAGGCGATGCTGGCCGATTACCCGGCCTTCGTGCGGCTCTACGACGTGCTGCTCGTCGATGGCGAAGACCTGCGCCCCTCGCCGTGGGCAGAACGTCGCGCGCGGCTCGAGGCGCTCATGGCGCGACTGCCCGAAAGTCATTTCGACCTGAGCACGGTCGTCGATGCCGAGCATTTCGAGCACCTCGGGGAAATACGCGCCGGTGCGCGGGACGATGCGATCGAGGGGCTGATGCTCAAGCGGCGCGACAGCCCTTACATCGCAGGCCGCAAGGTCGGGCTGTGGTACAAGTGGAAACGCGACCCGCTGCTGGTCGATTGCGTGCTGATGTACGCCCAGCGCGGCAGCGGCAAGCGGTCGAGCTTCTATTCCGACTACACCTTCGGCTGCTGGGACGGCGATCCCGATGCGGGCGCCGAACTGCTGCCGGTCGGCAAGGCCTATTCCGGCTTCACCGACGAGGAACTGAAGAAGATCGACCGCCACGTGCGCACACATACGGTGAACCGCTTCGGCCCGGTGCGCGAGACCGACAAGAGCCTGGTGTTCGAGGTCGCGTTTGATTCGGTCCACGAAAGCAAGCGCCACAAGTCCGGCCTTGCTATGCGCTTCCCCCGCATTCACCGCGTGCGCTGGGACAAGCCGGTGCACCAGGCGGACCGGGTCGAGGCCCTCAAGGCGTTGATCCGCGACTGACCGACAGCTACGGCCCCGCCATGCAACTCAACCATTTTCTCCTCACCACCTACGACAACCTGCTCGGGTCGCTCGACAGCTGGCTCGAGAAGGCCGCCGCGCACGCGGCGGGCGACGCGCTGCTCGAGCGCAAGCTGTCCGACGACATGTTCCCGCTGTCGCGCCAGATCCGTTTCGCCTGCAACCTGCCCGGAGAGGCGATGGCAGGGGCAGCGGGGGTCGCCTATTCATCGAGCGACATTGATGACAGCACCCTGAGCGGCGCGCGCGAACGTATCGCGGCAACCCGCGCGTTGATCGGAGGTTGGCGGGACACGCCCTTCGGTGCCGATGACGCCCCGGTCGAGCTTTCGCTTGCAAACGGGATGACCTTCGACTTGCAAACCGAGAGCTACGTGCGCGACTGGGCGCTGCCGCAGTTCTATTTCCACCTGATGACCGCCTACGCAATCCTGCGCAGCGCCGGGGTGCCGCTGGGCAAGGCGGACTACGTCGGGTTCATGTTCCGGTACATGCGCCAACCCGCGACGCCGGAGGGCTAACGCAACGCTTCCGCCACCGCCGCCGCGTGGGCCTGCGCGTTCTCGGCGTAGTGCGCCACCCCCAAGCGCATTCCCATGATTGCCGCATCGTCGAGATCGCGCATCTTTCGCGCCGGGCGGCCGCCCCAGAGTTCGCGTTCCCCCATCACCTTGCCCTCGGTCAGCATCGCGCCCGCCGCCAGCATCGCGTCGCTGCCGATTACCGCCTTGTTCATCGCGATCGCGCCCAGGCCGACGAAGCCGCGGTCGTGGATCGTGCAGCCGTGGACCATCGCCATGTGGCCGATCAGCACGTCGTCGCCGATGATAAGCGGGGAGCCGTCAGGGTCGCCCGGGCGCGGCGGGTCGCAGTGGAGCACGCTGCCATCCTGCACGTTGGTGCGCGCGCCGATCACGATCCGGCTGACGTCGGCGCGCAGCACGCAATTGTACCAGATCGAACTGTCCGGACCGATCGTGACATCGCCCACGATCGTACAACCGGGCGCGACGAAGGCGCTGTCGTCGATCCGGGGGGTCTTGCCGTGAATCGGGATCAGGTTCACGCCGGGGCGGTTCATCGCGCGGTCTCCCATTGCGAGGCGGTCAGGCTGTAGAGGATCGTGGTCCGATCCTCGGGCGGATAGGCGGGATCATCGAGGTCGAGATCGGCGCGCCGTTCCATGCCGAGCTTTTCCATCAGCTTCCAGCTTGCAATGTTGAGCTGGCTCGTCAGCGCCACGACATGCGGCGCGCCAATGCGGCCGAAGGCCCAATCGAGCACAGCACGCATCGCCTCCTCCGCATACCCGCGCCGCCAGCGATCCTCGCGCACCAGCCAGCCGACTTCGTGATCGCCGACGTTTTTCGCCAACGGGTTGTCGACCAACTTCAGCCCGCAATGGCCCACCAGCTCGCCGGTGCCCTTTTCAATCATCATCAGGAAACTGAATCCGTCACACGCGTAATGCGCCATGGCTCTTGCATGTTTGGCCTCGATCTCGTGTAGTTCCTTGACCCCTCCCAGCCGCGCCATCACCGCGGGCGTGTTGAGCAGGTGAAACTGCAATTCGGCATCGCCGGGCGCGATCGTACGCAACGCCAGGCGATCCGTCTCGGCAATGACATCAGGCATCTCTTGCCAGCGAGTAAACGATCGCATCGCGCCACGGCGGGGGATAGCGCTTGTCAGGATAATCGAGTTCGGGGCGGCGCCGCATGCCGAGACGTTCCATCAAGCCCCAGCTCGCGGTGTTTTCAGCAATCGTGAGGGCGACCACCTCCTCCGCGCCGAAGCGGTCGAAGGCGAGGTCGAGCGATGCGATGGCGGCTTCCTTGGCATAGCCTTGGCCCCAGGCGTCTTCGCGCAGGCGCCAGCCGATCTCCGGCATGCCGGCAACGGTCGATCCGGGGGCATCGGCGCGCTTGAGCCCGCAAAACCCGAGCATTTCGCCATCAGCCTTGCGTTCGACCACCCAAAACGAATGGCCATGTTGCGCGGCGCAACCTTCGACCCGCGCGCGCTGCGCGGCCATCCCTGCGTCGTCGAGCACACCGCCGAGCCAGCGCATCACCGCGGGTGTATTGGTGACGGCGAAGAAGCGCGACCAGTCCTCGTCGCGCCAGCCGCGCAGGACCAACCGATCGGTTTCGTGATGAAAATCAGCCATTCAACAGCCGTGCCGCGTGGACCGCGTGATAAGTCAGGACGCCGCTGCATCCCGCCCGCTTGAAGGCAGTCAGTGTCTCGAGCACCAGCGCGTCGCGATTTCCGACGCCGGCTGCCACTGCGGCCTCGATCATCGCGTATTCTCCACTGACCTGGTAGGCAAACACGGGGACCTCAAAACGCTCCTTCACCCGCTGCACCACATCGAGATAGGGCAGCCCCGGCTTGACCATCACGCTGTCGGCCCCCTCGCCGAGATCAAGCGCAATCTCGCGCAGCGCCTCCTGGCCGTTGGCGGGATCCATCTGATAGCTCTTCTTGTCGCCTTTGAGCAGCGCACCCGAACCGACCGCATCGCGAAACGGGCCGTAGAAAGCGCTCGCATACTTGGCGGCGTAGCTCATGATCTGGACGTTGTGGTGCCCTGCTTCCTCCAACCCCGCACGAATCGCGCCGATACGGCCATCCATCATGTCCGAGGGCGCAATCACGTCCGCCCCAGCCGACGCCTGATTCAATGCCTGGCCGACCAGCACCTCGACCGTCGCATCATTGGCGACATAGCCCACGTCGTCGAGCAGTCCGTCCTGGCCGTGGCTGGTGTAGGGGTCGAGCGCCACATCCGTCAGCACGCCGATGTCGCCGCCGCACGCCTGTTTGATTGCGCGGATCGCGCGGCACATCAGGTTGTCGGAATTGAGCGCCTCCTTGCCGTCATTCGAGCGGCGCTGCGGCTCGGTATTTGGAAACAGGGCCAGGCATGGAATCCCGAGCGCGACCGCTTCCTTCGCCCGCTCCACCGCCAGATCGACCGACCAGCGTGAAACGCCGGGTAGTGAGCCGATCGGTTCCTCCACCCCATCGCCCGCGGTCACGAACAGCGGCCAGATCAGATCGGTCGGGGTCAGCACCGTTTCGCGGTGCAGCGAGCGGCTCCAGGCGGCGGCGCGCGTGCGGCGCATGCGCAGGGCGGGATATCGAGCGGTCATGATGCACGCGTCTGCCGCAAAGCGGCGGCGCGTTCAATCACGGTCAGCGCCGTTCGCGCGGCGTTTCCAGCTTGTCGATTTCGCGGAGCGGCGTTTCGGATGCCGTCTCGGAAGCTGTCGGCACCAGATCGCCCAGCGCGGCCCCTGGCGTAACGCCCTTGATCGCACCGAGCGCGGCGCGGAAACGGCGCAGTTCCTCCCCTGAAAGCTGCGCGCGGGTGACGAACTGAACGCTGGCCGGATCGACCGCCCGACCGTTGCGGTACATCTCGTAATGGAGGTGCGCCCCGGTCGAAAGGCCGGTGGAGCCGACATAGCCGATCACCTGGCCGCGCCGAACGCTTTGCCCGGCGCGCACCGCCATCCGGCTCATGTGGCAATACCGCGTGGCAAGACCACCGCCATGCGACAGGCGCACCGCATTTCCGCAACCGCCCATGCGACCCGCGGCCTGGACTTGCCCATCTGTCACCGCGACAATCGGCGTGCCGTGCCCCGCGCGGAAATCTACCCCACTGTGCATCCGCCGATAACCAAGGATAGGATGGCGGCGCATCCCGAAGCGCGACGACATCGGCCCCGGCACCGGCGCAATCAGGCCACTGCGCTGTTCGCCCACGCCCGAAGCCTCGAAGAAGCGGCCTTCGCTGCCCCAGCGCATCAGCTGGACCTGCGGTTTGTCGCCACGATCGACCCCGGCATAGACGAGCCGGCCCGCCTGGCGTTCGCCTGTTGCCGCGCGACGATACTGCACGATCAGGTCAAAGGTGTCGGTCGCGCGCACGGCGCGGTCCATGTCCACCTGTTCCGCCAGGGCGCCGAGATATTGCTGCACCGCACTGGCCGGAGCCCCGGCCGCGCGCATCGAGCGGTACAGGCTCGAGCCTACGGTGCCGCGAATCCTGAGCGGCGTATCGTCGACCCGGATCGGGACGCGGGTGAGGGACAAGCCGCCGTCCGCCCGGTTCACCTCGAGCATGAGGTCGAAACGCGCGCGAAAAGAGAGTTCGTCCAGCGGGCGTGGGGCATCGGGCCGCGCGCGCCGACCAAGGGTGATGTCCACCTGCGTACCCGCCGGAATGGCGCTGAGTTCGATTGCATTGCCGACCAGAGCCATCACCCGCGACGCATCGCCTGGCCCGACCCCGGCCCGTTCGAGCATTCGCCCGAAGCTGTCTCCGCGTGAAAGGGTGGCGACGAGTTGCTGGGTCGGGCGTTCGGGCGCGGCGCGCAGCGGCGTCACATCCAGCGTCGCGCCCATGCGCCGCCCGCTGTCCGAGCCCAGCGCCATCGGCATGATCATCTGGCTGCGGAATTCATCGCGCGCATCAGAGGCGATCCGCATGGCCGGCGCGGCTTCGAGCGGGCCGAAGCTGGGCCAGAAACCGATCGCGAGCGCGGACAGCCCGATCAATGACCCAAGCCCGCGAAACCACTTGCGGCTGCCGATGTGGCAGGCCAAGTCGGGCGCCAGTTCGATCCGCTCCAGTTTCTCGGACATGGCGAGGCGCCATGCCTCGTACCGGTCGAACAGTGTATGCTTGCGTGACAGCCGTTGAGGATGTCCGCGCAGCTGGTCGTCCGGATGGATCTGTGAATGCGACAGGGCAGCGGCGCGCCAGCCGATTTCCTCGGCGGCGACCGCTGCTTCGATCCCGTCCTGTCCGCGCTGCGTATACACGCGCACCCTCCAACCGGGGCCGGCTGGCTCTAGGCAGTACGACCCGACCCTCACGGCCCCCTATGCCGACGTTCCCTGCGCCATTAAAGTTAAGAGCGGCCTAAAAGGCGACGAGGCGAGTCCGCCATTCGACGGGTCGAGCGCTTATCCCGCCTGGTCCTTGCCGCCGATGGCGCCCGTCGCCACATTGGCGCACGTGAGCGACAGCATCATCAAGGCGGTTCTCGGACCCACCAACACCGGTAAGACCCATCTCGCGATCGAGCGAATGTGCGGTCATTCGAGCGGGGCGATCGGATTCCCACTCCGCCTGCTCGCGCGCGAGGTCTACGACCGGGTGGTGGCGTTGAAGGGCGAACGTCAGGTCGCGCTGATTACCGGTGAGGAGCGAATCGAGCCCGAAGGCGCCCGCTACTTCCTGTGCACTGCCGAGGCGATGCCGCGTCTTGGCGGCGGTCACGCTTTCGTCGCGCTCGACGAGGCGCAACTCGCCGCCGATCCTGAACGTGGGCATATATTCACTGATCGGCTGCTCAATGCGCGCGGACGCGAGGAGACCATGCTGCTGGGCGCGGGCACGCTCGAACCGTTGGTGCGCGCGCTGCTGCCGCGCGCCGAGGTGGTCACGCGCCCGCGCTTTTCCACGCTGAAGCACATCGGCCCCCGAAAACTCAGCCGGATGCCGCCGCGCAGCGCGATCGTCGCGTTCTCGGCCGAACAGGTCTATGCCGTGGCCGAGATGCTGCGCCGGTTCCGCGGCGGCGCCGCAGTGGTGATGGGAGCGCTCAGCCCCGAGACGCGCAACCGTCAGGTGGCCATGTTCCAGTCGGGCGAGGTCGACTATATCGTCGCCACCGACGCGATCGGCATGGGGCTGAACCTTGACGTGACCCATGTCGCGTTTGCCGGACTCAGCAAGTTCGATGGACGGCGCCAGCGGCGACTGGTTCCGGCCGAGATGGCGCAGATAGCCGGGCGTGCAGGGCGACACCAGAAGGATGGCACGTTCGGCACGCTCGCCGGTATGAGCGGCGAGGCGCCAGAGTTTGCCGAAGATGAAATTTATGCGATCGAGGAACACCGCTTCGCGCCGCTGACCAGGTTGTTCTGGCGCGAGGCGGAGCCACGTTTCGACACGCTCGCGACGCTGATCGGCGATCTTGAGGCCCCGCCAACAGAACCTGGCCTCGCGCCGGCTCCCGAGGCGATCGACCTCGCCGTGCTGAAGCGCCTCGCCGCCGAACCGGTGGCGGACGGGATCCGCACGCCGGGCCAGGTGCGGCGGTTTTGGGAAGCCTGCTCGCTGCCTGATTTCCGCCAGTCGGGTGCGGATACGCATGCGCGCTTCGTGGCGCGGTTATGGCAGGATTTGCAGGGCGGCTATCTGGGCGCGGATTTCGTCGCCGCGCGGATCGCCGAACTCGACCGCGTACAGGGCGACATCGATACGCTGCAGGGCCGCATCGCCGCGATTCGCAGCTGGGCCTATGTCTGTCAGCGGCCTGATTGGGTGTTGGCCCGCGACGAGATGGCAGCGCGCGCACGCGCGGTGGAAGCGCGCCTGTCCGATGCGCTACACGCGCGTCTGACCGAACGATTCGTCAACCGGAGGACAGCAATCCTGATGAAGTCGCTGGGACAGGACGCGGGGCTGCTACCCGTTTCGATCACGGACGATGGCACCGTGATGGTGGAGGACGAGCCGATCGGGCGGATGCGGGGCTTCGGTTTTACCGTTGATCATCGTGCCAATCACGAAGACCGGCGCATGCTGCTCGCCGCGGGCGAGAAGGCGTTGCCGCGCCTCCTGACCGAACGCGCCGAGGCCCTCGTCGCCGCCGATTTCCAGGATGTGGCGATTTCCCGTGGAACCATCGCGTGGCAGGGCCGTCCGATCGCACGGCTCGAGACGGGCGATGACGCGACACAGACGAGACTGGTGCCCGAGCGCGAGCTCGCGGCGCTGCCCGAACCGGCGCGGGCCGTGTTTCGTGCCGCGCTCGATCAGTGGCTCGCGAAGGAACTGCATCCACTCCAGCCCCTGGCGCGGTTGCGCGCGGCATCGCGCGATCCGGCGGTCGGCTCACAAGCGCGCGCGCTGTTGCTGACGCTGATCGCGGGCAAGGGCTACATCGCGCGCGAGGCGGCTGGGCTGGAACATCTGCCCAAGGACCTGCGCCCGTTGTTGCGACGGCTCGGCGTCACTTTCGGGGCGCTGGACATTTTCGTGCGCGACCTGCTGAAGCCGGGTCCACGCCAGCTTCTCCATGCGATCGGGGCCGATCGCCGCCCGCTCAGCGCGGCGATGGTTTCGGTACTGCCAGGCGATGGGCAGCTGCCGTCGGGATATCGGCCCGCAGGCAGACAGTTCGTGCGGATCGATGTCGCCGAGAAAATCCTGCGCGCCGCGCACGAAGCGCGGGCACAGTCGGGCGGCCAGCGGCGATTCCGCGTGGATCCGGCGCTGGCCATTTCGACCGGCCTTTCGGAAGAGGGTTTCCAGCGGTTGCTCGGGGCCGCCGGTTTCCGGCTGGTCCGCGCGCGCAAACTCGCGCCGGGTGCATTCGGTCCGCCCGCGCCCGATCATTGGGAATGGCATCGCGCCCGCGCGAAACCTGCACCTGCCGGCGTCAAGGCGCCAAGACCGCCCGCCGGGGGCGCGTTCGCCGCACTTGCCGATCTTGTGCGGTGATGCGGATCGACCGGCTGCTGGTCCGGCTGCGGTTCGTGAGGACGCGCAGCTTGGCACAGCGGTTGATCGGGAGCGGTCATCTGCGTTGCAATGGCACGCGCGTGGTTCGCCCCAGCCATTCGGTCGCGCCCGGTGACGTGGTGACGCTTCCGCTGGGCGGCGCGGTGAAGCTGGTCGAGGTGGTCACCCTGCCCGCGCGGCGTGGGCCGGCGGCCGAGGCGCAAGCGTGCTATCGCATGCTTGACGGGCATGGGCAAAGCGCCATAGCAGCGGGCGAAGACAGCGCCACCAAGGGGAACAGTCCGCCATGACCTACGTCGTCACCGACGCCTGCATCAAGTGCAAGTACACCGATTGCGTCGAGGTCTGCCCGGTCGATTGCTTCTACGAAGGCGAGACCATGCTGGTGATCAATCCCAGCGAATGCATCGACTGCGGTGTGTGCGAACCCGAATGCCCGGCCGAGGCGATCCTGCCCGATACCGAGGACGGGCTGGAACAATGGCTCGAACTCAATACCAAGTATTCTGCCGAATGGCCCAACATCACCACGCAGAAGGAACCGCCCGCCGACGCCGACGAGCACAAGGGCGAAGAAGGCAAGTTCGAGAAATATTTCACGCCCGAGCCCGGTGACGGCGACTGATTCCCGCGCCCACCGTCAGCGATCAGGATGGCAGCGCGACAGGCGCACGCGGGACTCGCAATTTTGTTGCGAAAGTGTTATCTATTGCAACAACAGCACCGGCAATGTCCCGGTGCCAGTCGCAAAGCCACGGAAAGGCGGGACCAATCGCGACACGACAACAGTTTGCGACCGGCGCCGACAGGCCCGGGCGACGGACCGTTCGACTGTCCGCGCGTGCGGTGCGCGCCTCTCGATGAAAGGAATATGCATGGCAAGCAATGCCCCCGCCTTCGAGGTTGGTGACTACGTCGTCTATCCCAAGCACGGTGTCGGCCGTGTTATCGAGCTGCAAAGCGAGGAAATCGCTGGGATGCAGCTCGAGCTATATGTCCTGCGCTTCGAGAAGGAGCGCATGACGTTGCGCGTTCCGGTGAACAAGGTCGAAGCCATCGGCATGCGCAAGCTCTCGAGCGACAAGACGCTGAAGGAAGCGATGGAAACGCTCAAGGGCAAGCCGAAGGTCAAGCGCACGATGTGGAGCCGCAGGGCGCAGGAATACGAGGCGAAGATCAATTCGGGCGACCTGGTCTCTATCGCGGAGGTGACGCGCGACCTGTTCCGCCCCGAGGACCAGCCCGAACAATCCTATTCTGAACGCCAGATCTTCGAAGCGGCATCGAGCCGTCTCGCGCGTGAGCTGGCCGCGATGGAGAAGACCGACGAGCCCGCCGCGCTGGAGAAAATTCTCGGCGTGCTGCGCGAATACGCACCGCAATATTACGAAAGTGCGGAAGACGCCTGATTTCCATCGGCAACATCTGAAAAATCCGGTCGAGGGCCGCCCAATGGGGCGGCCCTTGTTCGTGACGGGTTCGTCGCGGGAAAACACCGACTATCGCCAGTTTGCCGGCTGGGTGTCGCCGGTTCGGCAGACTGACAGCGTGGTAAAAGCTCAAATCCGTTCATGACCGGGCAGCACGTGACCGGCTAATGCACATCCCCGGAGACTCCTCGATGCGCGCCATGATCATCAGCTCGATCGCAATATCCCTTTCCGTGCCCCTTGGGGGCTGCCTGGCGAAGACAGCGGTCGATGTCGTGACCCTGCCGGTTCGTGCAACAGGCAAGGCGATCGATCTTGCCACGACCAGCCAGTCGGAAGCCGACGAGAAGCGTGGGCGCGAATTGCGCAAGCGCGAGGAAGAACTGGGACGGCTCGAGCGGCGTTATGACGGTGAACTGGCAGATTGCCGCGACGGCGATCGCCGCGCGTGCAGCAGGGCGCAGACCACCTATGCTGAACTGCAAGCCGTTGCGCGCACGCTTCCTCCGGCGCCTCCGCAATCCCCCGATCGCTAGGCGGCGGAGCGGCGCAGTCGGTCGTTGATTGCAGCGCCCACCCCTTCATCCGGCACTGGCGCAACCGCGACCCGCGATTGCGGTGCGATCGCTGCCTGGTGCAGGCAATCATAAAGCCTGGCCGCCGCTTCGACGAGATCGCCGCTTCCCGAAAGGGTGCAATCCCCGTCGACCGAACCGAACCCGATCAAAAATTCGTCCTCCGCGCGGGCCGTTGCATCGAGCCGCACGCGCTTCCCAGGCGAATAGTGGCTGGCAAGCTGTCCCGGTGCCTCGATTGCGCTGCTGTGAATCGCTTCAGGCGGGCCAAGCAGCGCGGCAATCTGCGCTTCACCCACGGGTCCGGGGCGCAGCATTTGCCACCCGCCATCGCCGCGCAAGGCCACAATGGTCGATTCGAGACCTTCGGCGCAGATGCCGCCATCGATGACCGCGTCGATCCGCCCCTCGAGGCTGGCCAGCACGTGCGCGCATCGTGTCGGGCTGACCGCGCCACTCCGATTTGCCGACGGAGCGGCGAGCGGGACCTGCGCGCTGGCGAGTACCGCCCGCATGATCGGATGGGCCGGGTTGCGTAGCGCAACCGTTGGCAGGCCGGCAGTGACCGCGGGCGCCAGCGCGCCGCGATCCTGCTGTGGCAGCACAAGTGTGAGCGGCCCGGGCCAGAACCGTGCGGCCAGCCGCGCGGCCTGATCGTTCCAGCTAGCGAGGGTGCGCGCTTGCCCGGTGTCCGCGACATGCACGATCAGCGGATTGAAATCAGGCCGCCCCTTCGCGGCATATATTTGGGCAACCGCAGCAGCATCGTCGGCACGCGCGGCGAGGCCATAGACCGTCTCGGTCGGTATCGAGACAATGCCCCCGGCAAGCAGGATTTGCACCGCCGCTGCGATTCCTTTCGCATCGGCGGCCAGCACTTCCGTAGCGTTCTTGCCCGTCATGCCCGCGCGCTATAGGTGAACGCGCGACAAGCCAAGAGGAAGTGCCCCGTGACCTACACCCCGGCCGTTCAGGACCAGCTCCTCGCCATCCGCGTTAACGCGGGGATTGCCGGACTGGCTGAGTCAGAGCGGTTCGCCGCCGCCGAACCTGACCTGGTCGAAGCGATCGTCGAGGGTGTGGCCGCGCTCGCCGCCGGGGAATGGGCACCGCTCAATCGCAAGGGCGATGTCGAGGGCGCCCATCTTGAAAACGGCGTGGTGCGCGTGCCCCAGGGTTTTGCCGAAGCCTATGGCGACTATGTCGCGCAAGGGTGGAACGCCATCGCCGGCCCAGTCGATCACGGCGGTCAGGGCATGCCGTTCACACTGGCGTGCAACGTGCTGGAGAACCTTGGCACCGCGAATATGGCGTTTAACCTCTTGCCGATGCTGTCGGTCGGCGCGATCGAGGCGCTCGACCATCACGGCAGCGCCGCGCAGAAGGCCCGCTACCTGCCCAACTTGGTGAGCGGGCAATGGTCCGGCACCATGAACCTGACCGAACCGCAGGCAGGCAGCGACGTTGGCGCGTTGCGGACGACTGCCGTGCCGATCAGCGATGGGGTCCACGCGGGCAAATATCGCATCCGTGGCACGAAGATTTACATCACCTGGGGCGAACATAAACTCGCCGACAACATCATCCACCTTGTCCTCGCCCGTCTGCCGGGCGCACCCGACGGGACTCGTGGCATCTCGTTGTTCCTGGTGCCGAAATATCATGTCAGCGATGATGGCTCTATCGGCCCGCGCAACGACCTGCGCTGCGTCAGCCTCGAACACAAGCTGGGGATCATGGCGTCGCCGACCTGCGTTATGAGCTTCGGTGACAATGATGAGTGCATCGGCGAATTGGTTGGCGCCGAGAATCGTGGGCTCGCGGCTATGTTCACGATGATGAACAACGCGCGGATCAACGTCGGCAACCAAGGTGTGCAAATTGGCGAGCGGGCAACCCAGGCTGCTCTCGCCTATGCGCGCGAGCGGGTGCAATCGGCGCGCGCGGGGTCTCCCGACAAATCGCCCGTTGCGATCATCGAGCACCCGGACGTACGGCGGACATTGCTGAGGATGAAGGCGCTCACCGAGGGAGCACGGGCCCTGCTCTATTATACGGCGGGACAAGTCGATCGGGGCGTCATCGGTGACGAGGCGGCCGGGGCACGCGCGGACGTGCTTGTGCCCATGCTCAAGGCATGGGGAACCGATATCGGCTGCGAAGTCGCGAGCCTTGGCGTTCAAGTCCATGGAGGCATGGGGTTCGTCGAGGAAACGGGCGCGGCTCAACATTACCGGGACGCACGGATCGCGCCCATATACGAAGGGACGAACGGCATTCAGGCGGCTGACCTGGTCACGCGCAAGCTCGCGCTTCAGGACGGGGCGGTGTTTGCAAGCCTGATGGCCGACATCGCGCGCGACGCAGTCTCGGGACCGGCCCTTGCCGCGCTGGCACGTGATTGCGCCGAAATCGCCGGGTGGATGCGCGACGAGGCAAGTCTTGACGATCGTCTTGCGGGCAGCGTGCCCTTCTGCACCATGAGCGCGGTGGCGGTGGCGGGCTGGCAACTCGCGCGCCAGATGGCCGCGATAGATGCGGGCGAGGCCCCTTCGCTTGCAGCGACCAAGCCGGCGACGGTGCGGTTCTTCCTCGAACGTGTCGTGCCCGAAGCGGTCGGCCTCAAGGCTTCGGCAACGGCTGGGGCGGACGGGCTTTACGCGGTAACTGCCGAGCAGCTGGCGGGCTGATAGGCGGTTGACCGACCCGCTCGCCCGGATCGCCGACGCACTCGAGCGGCTGGCGGGCGTTGCCGGGACCCAAACAGACTGGCTGGCGCACGCTGCCTATGTTTGGACCACCGCAGGCGCGCGGCCGGTCGCCACGGTTGCGGCGCCGCCGCTGAACCTTTTGCGAGGCATCGATGCACAGAAGTTTGCGGTGCTCGAGAACCTGCTCCGTTTCGCGCAAGGAGCGGCAGCCCATGACATGTTCCTGTGGGGCGCACGCGGAATGGGCAAATCCGCCGTGCTGCGCGCCGCCGTGGCCAAGGCCCAGGCGGAAATGCCCGACAAGCTCACTCTGGTACAAGCGGCCAACGAGGAAATCGACCATCTGCCGCACCTGTTCGCCGAGCTGGCGCGCCATCCACGTCAATTCCTCGTCTACCTCGACGATCTCGGATTCGGAGACGACGACCTCCAGGGGCCGCGACGGCTTCGCTCGTGGCTGGAAGGCGGGGTCGAGGCGCGCCCCGCCAATATCCGGATCGCGGTAACGGCGAACCGCCGCGCGATCGTTTCGCGTAGCGCGGGGGAACAGGACGATCCCCTCAATCCGCGCGACGATGTCGACGACAGGCTAGCGTTGGCCGACCGTTTCGGCATCGCGCTAGGCTTCCATGCCTGCGACCAGGATACCTTCCTTGCGATCGTGGCCGGCTATGCCAGCCACCATGATCTGGCCTGGGACGAAGGCGATGCACTTGAATGGGCGCGACGGCGCGGCGCCCGCTCAGGCCGGGCGGCATGGCATTACCTGGTCGAGCTGGCCGGCCGTGCCGGCAAGGCGATCTAGCGCGGATCGTCTTCGTCGCGAAAAGACGCCGTGGCGTTACCGGAAAGTTCGCGCTGCGGCGGCAGCGGGCGAGTACGGATACGTTCGATCGCCGCGCGCGGTTGGGCCCCGGTCGCCACGACCCGCCAGATTATCCCGGCAGTATCGTCGCTGACCAGCAGGGCGCCGTCACCGGCCCATTCGACCCAGGTCGGGCGGCCGCGCGTCGTACCCTCGCCGGTCAGGAAACCGGTTAGCACGGGCACCGGCTTCCCCTGAGGATTGCCACGTTCATCGAAGGCAACATAGACCACGTCGTAGCCAGAGGGTGGCTTGCGGTTCCACGAACCGTGCTGGGCGATAAATGCGCCCTGGCCGAAACGGGGACCCATGCGATCGCCCTCGCTGCTGAACACGAGCCCGAGCGCGGCCACGTGCGGACCCAACGCATATTCGGGCCGCCGCGTATATTCGATCAGGAACTGCGGCATGGGCGCCTCGACCCGGCGATCGATGTTGTTGCGCCAGTATACCCAGGGCCAGCCGTACTGGGCCCCGACTGGAACATTGGTAAGGTAGTCTGGCACCAAGTCAGAACCGAGCATGTCGCGTTCGTTCACGGTGGTCCACAGTTCGCCGCTCCAGGGGTTCCAGTCGAGCCCATTGGGATTGCGCAACCCCGCACCGAACGGACGCGCCTCGCCACTGGCGAGATCGAGTTCCCAGATCATCGCGCGGCCTTCCTCGCGATCGATGCCCTTTTCCCCGATGTTGGAATCCGAACCTACCGCCACATAAAGCGCCGTCGCTTCCGGGTTAAGCTCGATATTGCGCATCCAATGGTTGCCCGCAGGGGGCAAGTCCATCAACTTGCGGCCCTCTCCGCCAAGCCGTGTCTGACCGAGCGTGTAAGGGAAAGCGAGCACTTCGTCGTGGTTCGCCACATATAGCGTATCGTTGGCCCACGCCATGCCAGAAGGCGAATCAAGATCGTCGGACAAGACTGCGCGCGTTTCAGCCACTCCATCGCCATCACCATCGCGCAATAGTACGATCTGGTTAGGCGAAGGTCCTTTCGCCCCGGCGCGGCTCATCAGCAGATCGGCGATCCAAGCGGTGATACCGCCGCCATCGTCGCTCGCGGGCGCGCGCGTCAGCGTGACCAGGACATCGCCATTGGGAAGGGTGTGTATAACACGCGGGTGCTCCAGCCCTTCGGCGAAACGCGTCACCGCGAGCCCTTCAGCCGCCTCCGGCACTTCACCCGCGGTCCAGCCGATCGGCTCTGCGATCCGCACCGTGGGGATCAACTCGGCATTCGGTTCCTCGAGTGTCGGATCGGTCCCCGCAACCGCCGCGACCGAGAGGCCGGCGGTGTCGCCGCGCCAGGCCCATGCGACCACGGCCAACACTATGACGAGAACGACGGCGAATGCGATGAGAAGCTTGCGGCGGAGGGTCATGTCGCACTGGATAGGGCGAAGGCGCCTTTTCGGCAATGCCGCAACCGGTTAAGGCGCCTCGATGTATGATTTCGCACCCAGCGCCGATCTTGCCAAACCCGAACTTTACCGGCAGTTACGCGACGCGGCCGTAGCCTTGACCGATGGCGAGCCTGATCGGGTTGCCAACATGGCAAACTTGGCTGCCTTGATCGGGGAGTATCTCCCCAACCTCAACTGGGCCGGCTTCTACCGAATGGCTGATGGCGGGCTTGTGCTGGGGCCGTTCATCGGGCGTCCGGCTTGTGTCCGCATTCCCCTGGGCAAGGGCGTGTGCGGCACGGCGGCCGCAACCTGTCAGACCCAAGTCGTGGCGGATGTTCAGGCTTTTCCTGGCCATATTGCCTGCGATGCGGCGAGCCGATCGGAACTGGTCGTGCCCGTCCTTCGCGAAGGCGCGGTAATCGCGGTGATTGATCTCGACAGTCCCGAACTTGGCCGATTTACCAGCGAGGATGCAGCTGGCATGGAAGCCCTAGCTGCCTTGATCGCGGAGAGGATCTGACCGGGAAACGGCCCCGAAACGGGACAAGCGTTAGCTAACCCGTGGGAGGTGCCCCGTTATCGTAGTAGATTTCGCGTTAACGCCCGGGGAATCTCTCCCTGGCGCGGCAGCGGGATTGTGCTCATGATCGTTCGACGCAAGCTTGGGTTCGGTTTGACTAGCTGCGCGCTGGCCGCCCTGACCGCGCCAGCCCTGGCGCAATCCCAGCCTCCGGCCGCGCCCGACGGGTATGAATATGCCCAGCCGCTCCCCGCGCCGCCGCCCGTGATCTATCTACCCGGCGAAGTGGCTCAGCCGCTGCCGAGCGATACCGTGCCGACTCCCCCCGATGACGGCGGAACGACGAATGACCACCCTGCAGACGCCCCGCCCGAACCCGAGAGTGGTTATGACGACAATGTTCCGACGCAGCCGTCGCACATTGCGCATGGCTACCCTGCAGCGCCGCCCTATCCCTATCCCGGCTACCCCCACGCGTTGCCGCAACCTGCGTTCGACCGGGACGCATGGCTTTCGGCCTGCCGTCAGCGGCTGGGCTATCGCGATGGGCGTGACGAGGACGGCGTCGGCGGGGGCATACTCGGCGCTATCGTTGGCGGCGTGATCGGCAACCGCGTCGCTGGTGGCGAGCGTCTTGCAGGAACGTTGATTGGTGCCGGTGTCGGCGGGCTGGCAGGAATCGCCATCGGCTCGGCCATCGGGGCCAGCGCGCGTGACCGCGATGAAGCGCGCGCGATTGACGAATGCGAGCTGTACCTTGACGACTATCTCGCTGGTTACGGTCGTCAGCCCGTTCACGGCCATGAATATGGCTACGGCTATGCACCGCCGGTGAGTTACGTCCCAGTGCTGGTGATGATACCGCAACGCGCCGTGGTGCGTGAAACCGTGACCGAAGAATGGATCGAGGCGGCAGGGCATGCGCGTCGCGCGGTTCCGCAGCGTACATCACCAACGCGCGCAACGCCGCCAGCAGCGACGGGCAAGGTCAAGCACATCAAGGGCCATTGAGCGCCAGGTTGCGCCGCGCGACTATCGCGGCAGCCTCAGATACCGCCGCCGGTCAGGCGCTGGCAAATAAGATCGAGTTGATCGAGCGTGCGGTAGCGAATGGTTACGCCCCCCGAACGGGGATCGGTGTCCGTCTTGATTCGCACCGAAAGGCCGAGGAATTCTTCAAGGTGGCTCTGAACCGCGGCGATATCCGCATCCTTGGCCGGGTCGCGCGAGGCACGGGTGCGGCGCTGCATCGGCGACGCATCGACGCGCGCCAGGTGTTCAATTTCGCGCACCGATAGCTTTCGCGCGATCGCCTGACGTGCCAGTTCCACCGCATCGTCGCGCCCGATCAATGCGCGCGCGTGCCCCATCGAGAGCGTCCCCTGCTCGACCAGGTCCAGCACCTCACCAGGAAGCCCGAGCAAGCGCTGTAGGTTGGCCACATGGCTCCGCGACTTGTCGACCATCTTGGCGATATCGGCCTGCGTCATCCCTTCTTCTTCGGCCAGCCGATGATAGGCACGCGCTTCCTCGACGGGATTGAGATCCTCGCGCTGGATGTTCTCGATCAGGGCCAACGCCATAACCTGACGCTCGTCGAGTTCGCGCACCAGGGCGGGAATTTCATGGAGCTGCGCGCGCTGCGCGGCGCGCCACCGCCGCTCCCCTGCGACAAGCTGGTAGCGTCCGCCAGCCAGCGGTCGAACAATAACTGGCTGAATTACCCCTCGCGCCGCAATCGAGGCAGCGAGTTCGTCCAGCGCGGCTTCATCAAAGTGCCGCCGCGGCTGCCCAGGCAATGGTTCGATGGTCGATACCGCCAGCGATGCCAAGCCCGAATTTATGTAAGTACTTGATTCAGAACGATTATCTTCACCTTCGCGCGCGATGACAAGCGGTTCCTCCCGCCGGGTTTCACCCAGCAAAGCGCCAAGCCCGCGGCCCAGCTTCTTCTTGCGGTCCGGTCGCCCAATGATGGTTGGGTCGCTCGTGTCGCTCATGCTGCCTTCCTTTGTTGCGGCAAGCGCTCGATCAGCTCGCGTGCCAGCGCGATGTACGCGCGGCTGCCGGCACAGTTGTGATCATAGACCAGCGCCGGCAACCCGTGGCTCGGCGCCTCCGATAAACGCACGTTGCGCGGGATAACGGATTCGAACACCAGCTTGCCCAGGCAGTCGCGCACATCGTCCGCCACCTGATCGGTCAAGCGGTTGCGGCGATCGAACATGGTAAGCACGACGCCAATTATACCGAGCTCCGGATTGAACCGCTGCTGCACCCGCTCGACGGTCGTGAGCAATTGGCTCAGGCCTTCGAGAGCGAAGAACTCGCATTGCAACGGGACCAACAGTGTATCCGCGGCGCCAAGCGCATTGAGCGTGAGCAGGCCCAGCGAAGGGGGGCAATCGATAAAACAGATATCGTGCCCTTGGTGCTCCGCCAGCGCCGAGGACAGGCGCGCGGTGCGGTTCTCGACGGACACCAGTTCTACCTCAGCTCCGCTCAGATCGACCGTCGCAGGAACAAGGTCGAGACCGGGAATGGAAGTTGCGGAAACACATTCGCCAACGGCGCTTTGCTCGACAAGCAGATCGTAGCTGGAACGCTCACGTCTGTCAGAGCCGATGCCCAACCCTGTTGAGGCATTGCCTTGCGGGTCAAGGTCGATCAGCAACGTCTTCCATCCGGTCGCCGCCATCGCGGTTGCGATGTTGATCGCGGTCGTGGTCTTGCCAACCCCGCCCTTCTGATTGGCTATAGCTATGGTGATCACAGCTTCGCCCGTGCCTCCTCATCCAGTTTGCCAACGACGATCCCGGCGGTGGGATCGGTCAAGGATTGTTCCACGTGGAACGTGCGCCGAATCCAGTTCGGCATGGCTGACAGTTCCTGCGCTGCGGAACGCCCCTTGGGCAACACGAAGAACGTGCTCGCTGTGGAAAATCGCGCAGAAAGTTCGATGAGCGTCTGCAGTGGAGCGAAAGCACGCGCCGTTATCGCCGCGGCCGGTTCTGTAGGTACGGCTTGCAAGTTCTGACCTATCACCCTTACCTGAGTAAGGCTCAATTCGTCGCAGATGCGAAGCAGCCACTCGATTCGCTTGCGTCGCGATTCTATCAGGATGACGCCTTCTTCAGGACGAAGCGCAGCAATCACCAGGCCTGGAAATCCGGCACCACTGCCAAGATCCAGCCATGGCGCGGTTCCACGTGGAACATGCGCGAGGAGTTGCGCGCTGTCTGCGATGTGCCTCTGCCAAATCATCGGCAGCGTGGCGGCAGCGATCAGGTTTTGGCGCACATTCTCTTCCGCCAATCTTGCGATCAATAGTTCCAACCGCGCGGTCGTGTCGTGGTCACCTTGGCGCGCCACGTAGTCTCGCGCAGCAGCTTCACTGGCGATCATGCGGCGGCGCGATCCAGCTTGCGCGCATGGACAAGCAATGCCGCCAGCGCTGCAGGCGTGATGCCCGGAACGCGCCCAGCCGCCGCCAATGTCGCGGGGTTTGCGGTTGAAAGCCGTTCGATCATTTCGTTGGATAGCCCCGGGACACGGTCATAGGGGAAGTCCCGGGCAAGCGCGATTGCCTCACTCGCGTGCAAGTCCCGCAACTCGGCATCTTGCCGGGCAAGATAGGGGGCGTAAGCCGAATCTTCGAGCAACTCGCTCGCAACATCGTCTTGGCGATCGAATCCCTCAGGAAGCCAAGCCGCAAGATCTTCCAGCGTCACGTCCCCGTAATTGAGCCACTCGGCAACCGTACGCCGCCCGCCATCGCGCCGCACGGGCACGCCAGCGTCAGCGAGGCTGGAGGAGGCCAACTCGCAGCCCAGGGCGTCGCGCCAGTTGTTCCGCTGGCCTTCGCGTCTCTCGAACCAGGAACGTCGTTCGTCGCCCACACAACCGGCGGCGATCGCCAATGGTGTCAGCCGCGTGCTCGCGTTGTTTGCACGCAAACGCAGCCGGTATTCGGCGCGCGCGGTGAGCATGCGATAAGGTTCGCTGACGCCCTGAAGGGTCAGATCATCCACCATGACCGCCAGGTACGAGTTGGCGCGATCCAACGGTGCCGGCTCCCCGCCGAGCACCGCGGCAGCCGCGTGCATCCCTGCAACTAGCCCCTGCGCCGCAGCTTCCTCATAACCCGTCGTGCCGTTGATCTGACCGGCGCAGTATAGGCCGGGCATAGCGCGACATTCGAGCCCCGGGGTAAGCGCACGGGGATCAAGATGGTCGTACTCCACTGCGTATCCGGGCACGACCATATCCACGCCCGCCAAGCCCTCCATTGTCCGCAGCATCGCCAGTTGGACATCAGCGGGCAGCGAAGTGCTGATCCCATTGGGATAGACCAAATGGGTATCGAGACCTTCTGGCTCAAGGAACACCTGGTGCCCATCCCGATCACCGAAACGATGAATTTTGTCCTCGATCGACGGGCAGTAACGTGGCCCGCGGGCGTCGATCGCACCTGAAAACAGCGGTGAACGATCGAGGTTGGCGCGGATTACGTCATGGCTTGCCCGATTGGTGCGAGTTATTGCGCAAAATACCTGAGGGTTCGCCCTGCCCCGCGTGAGCGGAGACATGGTCCAGCAATCCCCATCGCTCGGCTGTTCCTGGAGCGCGGCCCAGTCGATAGTGCGACCGTCGAGGCGCGGCGGCGTGCCGGTCTTGAGCCGGGCCATCGGCAATGCCGCTTCGCGCATTTGTGCGGCTAGCCGTCGGGACGATGCCTCGCCGACCCGACCACCCTCCGTCCGTTCTTCGCCGCGATAAAGGACGCCGCCAAGAAACGTTCCGGTGCACAGGACCACCGCGCCTGCTGTGAGAACGGTGTCATCAGCCAGAACAATCCCGACCACGCGCCCGCCAGCGACCCGCAATTCAGCGGCCTCGCCCGCAATCAGGTCGAGGCCGCGTTGACGATCCACAGTGGCCCGAACGGCTGCCTTGAAGCGTTTGCGGTCGGCCTGGACACGCGGCCCCCATACCGCGCTGCCCTTCGACAGATTGAGCATACGATAGTGGATGGCGCTGGCGTCGGCAGCACGGGCGATCACACCATCAAAAGCATCGACCTCGCGCACGAGATGGCCTTTGCCCAATCCACCGATCGCGGGATTACAGCTCATCGCGCCAATGCCACCGAGGTCGAAGGCGATCAGTGCGGTGCGCGCACCCATCCGCGCCGCGACACAAGCGGCCTCGACACCAGCGTGCCCACCGCCAACCACCAAGACATCGTACGCGTGCATGACGCGCAATTAGACTTGCCCAGTCGTCCGGTCAAACTCACGTCCGGCCTGACGTTCCACGTGGAACATCATTTGCCTATGCAGAAACGGCCAAACAGAGTGTCGAGCATATCCTCGGTCGAACTGCGTCCGACCAGCCTGTCGAAGGCGCGCATCGCTACACGAAGATGTTCCGCGATAACAAGCAGGTCGTCGCCCGTATCCAGTGCCTGCAACGCGGCATGCGCTTCCGCGAGCAGCCGATGCTGCCGGACATTCAGGGCAACGGCCCCCGGTTTCGGCATCCTCGCCGCCGCCGCCTCGACCAGCGCGCTTCGCAATCTGGTGACACCCTCTCCCGTCATTGCGGAAACGCGGTGGCGCGGCGAGCGCTTGGTCGCAGACAAGTCGCATTTGGTGTCGATTTCCCAGGCCTGGTCCGGCCCCTCGCCCTCAGGCCCCAGCCACAAGACCAGGTCCGCCTGTTCGAGCTGCTTGCGCGCGCGCTCGATGCCGATCAATTCGACGATATCCTCCCCCCCCTGATGCAATCCAGCGGTATCGACGAATGTGAACGGGACACCCTCGAGAGCGACTGACCGCTCCAGCACATCGCGCGTTGTTCCCGCGATCGGCGCGGTAATCGCAGCATCAGCCTCTATTATCACATTGAAAAGGCTTGATTTCCCTGCATTGGGTGGGCCGGCGAGGACGACGCGAAAACCTTCGCGCAACATCTCGGCACGCGGCTGCGCGAGCCAACCACCGATCGCTTCGCGAAGCCCGCCGATAATCCGGGCGAAATCCGGCCCGAGCGGGGCGACATCGTCTTCGTCGGAAAAATCCAGGACCGCCTCGACCTGGGCAGACAGCGCCAGGACTTGCTGGCGCCATTGTTCCACCAGCCCTGACAAGGCACCGCCCGCCATTGCCATCGCACTGCGGCGCTGCAGCTCCGTTTCGGCAGTGAGAAGGTCAGCCAGCCCTTCCGCCTCTGCCAGATCAATCCTGCCGTTTGCAAACGCACGCCGGGTAAACTCGCCAGATCCTGCCCGGCGCAGCCCGCCCAAGGCGGCCAGCGCACGTTCAACCGCCGCGACCACGGCGCGCCCGCCATGAAGGTGAAGCTCGACAACGTCCTCGCCCGTGGCCGTCCCCGGACCGGGCAACCATAGCACGAGAGCGTGGTCCAGTTCACCGCCCGCCAGGTCGCGGAGCAGCCGCGCGGTCGCCCTGCGAGGCGGCGGCAGACCGCCCGCGAGCGTGGTCAGCGCCAACCCGGCATGTGGCCCGCTTACCCGTATTACCGCGATCCCGGCCGGCGGCGCGCCGCTCGACAGGGCGAAAATGGTGTCCATTACCTGGATGCGGGTCAGCCGCCCTTGGGCTTGCCGCCGCCCGCCGCCGTCGTCGCGCCTTCGACGAAACTCTGGAACATCTTGAGCCCCAACTGGCCCATCGGGGCGAGTTGCCGCGCGTAATCCTGCAATTGTTCGGGGTTGCTGACCCCCTTCATCGCCTTCGTCAGCGCGTCGACATAAACATCGTTCGCCTTGCCCACATCGGGCAGGCCCATGAAGCTCCGCGCCTCCTCGGGGGTACAGTCGATCTCGATCTGAACCTTCATTGCCCGTTCCTCCATTTGCCGCTCCCAAGCAAACTGGGTTTGCCACGTCGCCAAAGCAAGGGCTAGGGTCGTTGCGAAAGGATTGGTATCAATGAGCGGAACCGTTTCAATCGCAACGCTGCCGGGTGACGGCAGCTTCACCGGGTACATGGCCCGCCCCGTTGGCGAGCCAACCGCCGCCGTGATCGTGATCCAGGAAATCTTTGGCGTTAACGCGGGCATTCGTCGCAAGTGCGATCGGCTGGCGGAAAGCGGCTACCTTGCGTTGGCCCCCGACCTCTTCTGGCGCCTGCAACCGGGCATCGAACTCGATCCAGATGTGGAGCCCGAATTCAAGCAGGCGCTCGAATGGATGGGACAGTTCGATCAGGATCAGGGCGTACGCGACATCGAGGCCACCATTCATCACCTGCGCCAGGTGGAGAACGTAAGGAAGGTAGGCTGCGTCGGTTTCTGCCTGGGTGGACGGCTCGCGTTCATGGCGGCGGCACGCACGGATATCGACGCCAGCGTCGGGTACTACGGAGTCGGTCTGGACGGGTTGCTGCGCGAAAAGCATGCCATCGCGCGTCCGCTGATGCTCCATATCCCCACCGAGGATCATTTCGTCGACAAGGATGCGCAGCGGGCCATCCACGAGGGGCTGGACGACCATCCGCGGGTCGAGCTGCATGATTATCCTGGCCTCGACCACGGGTTCGCCGCCGAATTGGGCAAACGCCGTGATGAGGCCGGCGCGCGCCTGGCCGATGAACGCACAGCCGCGTTCTTCGCCCAGCACCTGGGCTGACAGTTATCCGCGGGTGATGAAACCCTCGACCTGATCAACCAGGTCGCGCGGCAGGCCAGCGGCGCGCAGTGGCGCGACCGCCAATCGCGAATCGCGGCTGCTTGTATCAATCCGCTGCATCCGCCAGTTTGGAAAGCTGCGGGTCTGGACCGATCGGCGCGAATTGACCGTAATGTCGCGGTGGCGCGGATCGCGGCTGAGGACGTCGAGTAATTCGTCGAGCCTCTCCTTCGGCCCTTCGACCAACTGCAGGAACGCCCCGTCGGCAAAGACAAGGAAGCCCGTCACCTCCCGATCGGGATTGTTCCGCGCGGATGTCATCACGATGTTGAACACATCGTCGGCGGCAAACCGCGCAGTTGCCGTGCTGGTGTAGAGCAGTTGTTCCATAGCGACCTCCAAAAATCGGGATCGCTTTAAAACCAACGAGCTAACAATCGGTTAGCCGCGCCCACGGACGCGGGATGCCCTACTGGTTCATCGTCGCGAAGAAGTCCTCGTTCGATTTTGAATCCTTCATCTTGTCGAGAAGGAATTCCATCGCGTCGATCGTGCCCATCTGCATGAGAATGCGGCGAAGCACCCACATCTTAGACAGGTTGTCCTTGCCCACCAGCAATTCTTCCTTGCGGGTGCCGCTCTTGCCCACGTCGAGTGCCGGGAAGATGCGCTTGTCGGCGACCTTGCGGTCGAGCACGATTTCCGAGTTTCCGGTGCCCTTGAACTCTTCGAAGATCACCTCGTCCATGCGGCTGCCCGTGTCGATAAGCGCGGTGGCGATGATCGAGAGCGAGCCGCCTTCCTCAATGTTGCGCGCCGCGCCGAAGAAACGCTTGGGCCGCTGCAGCGCGTTGGCATCGACGCCGCCGGTCAGCACCTTGCCCGAGGACGGCACCACGGTGTTGTAGGCGCGGCCGAGGCGCGTGATCGAATCAAGCAGGATGACCACGTCCTTCTTGTGCTCGACCAGGCGCTTGGCCTTTTCGATCACCATTTCAGCCACTTGAACATGGCGCGTCGCGGGTTCGTCGAAGGTCGAGGAGATGACCTCGCCCTTCACGCTGCGCTGCATGTCGGTGACTTCCTCGGGCCGCTCGTCGACCAGCAGCACTATCAGGAACACTTCGGGGTGATTATCCGTGATCGCTTTGGCGATGTTTTGCAGCAGCACGGTCTTGCCGGTGCGCGGCGGCGCGACGATCAGCGCGCGTTGGCCCTTGCCCTGGGGCGAGATGATGTCGATCACCCGCGCGCTCTTGTCCTTGACCGTCGGGTCGAGCGTGTCGAGGTTGAGTTTTTCTTCGGGATAGAGCGGCGTCAGGTTGTCGAAATTGGTCCGGTGGCGCACGGCATCGGGATCGTCGAAATTGACGCTCTTGAGGCTCGTCAGGGCAAAATAGCGCTCCCCATCTTTGGGGGCGCGGATCTCGCCTTCGACCGTGTCGCCGGTCCTCAGGCCCCATTTGCGAACCTGGTTGGGCGAAACGTAGATGTCGTCCGGCCCGGCAAGATAGTTCGCCTCAGGACTGCGGAGGAAGCCGAAACCGTCCTGCAGTACCTCGATCGTGCCGACTCCCATGATCGGCTCGGCATATTCCTCGTCCTCGGCCAACTCGCGCAAGATGCAGAACATCAGGTCCTGTCGGCGCATGGTGCTCGCGCCTTCGACACCCAGTTCCTCGGCCATCTCGACGAGGTCGGCCGGGGGTTTTGATTTCAGTTCTTTCAGATGCATATCGGTTCTCGAAGGTCAGGTGATGGCCGGCCGGTCGTAATGGGCTTGGAGAAAGCAGACCTGGTTCCGCTGCGGCGGAACGTGAAATGCCGGGATTGAGACCCCGCAGATAATTTCCGCGAGGGCCAGCGTCAATCGCGAATGGGCGCGGTCTAACTCAGAACGGCTTGACCACGACCAGCACGACCACCAGCGCCAGCACGATCGCGGGAAATTCGCCCCAAAGGCGCAGTTGCCTTTCCGTCAATGGCCGCGCGCCCGCCAGCATCTTCTTCGCCTGCGCCATCATCCAGCCGTGATAACCCGAAAGTGCCACCACCAGCAGCAACTTGGCGTGAAACCACCCCTGGCTGAACGCGCCGATGGTATGGGCGAGCAACAAGCCGAGCGCCCAGACCACGATCAGGCTGGGGGTCAGGATCATCTTCCTGAGCAGCCCCATCCGCGTCTCCCATTGCGCCGCTTCAGCCGAACCGGGGGCGGCGCAATGGAGATAAAGCATCTGGCGCGGCAGCATGAACAGGCCTGCCATCCAGAACACCATGAAGATGATATGGCCAGCCTTCAGCCAGTAATACGTCATCGCGAGCACGTCCTGCATGGCGCCGCTATATCGGCGGCGTAAAGCCGCGTCACCCCCGCCAGCCGCGCACTGTATCGATCAGCAGCTCCACGTGCTCGATCGGGGTGTGCTGGCCAATCCCGTGCCCGAGGTTGAAGACGTGCGGCCGATCAGCGAAGGCAGTGAGGATCGCACATGTGCGGTCCACCAGCGGTGCTCCGCCTGCGAGCAGCAGCAATGGATCGAGATTGCCCTGTACGGGCAATGCGCCGGGCAGCTCGCGGGAGGCCCAGACAGGGTCAACCGTTTCGTCCACACCGACCGCATCGACCGCTGTCTCGCGAGCATAGGCGGGAAGCTTCTCGCCCGACCCCTTGGGAAAACCGATGATCGGTACGCCCGGCCGCGCTGCATGAAGGCCCGCCACCAGGCGCGCATTGGGCGCGATCACCCAGCGTTCGTATTGTTCGGGTGCGAGGCTTCCGGCCCAGCTGTCGAACAGCTGCACCGCCTCCACCCCGGCGTCGATCTGGCCGACCAGGTAGGCCAGCGTCATTTCCTCGATCGCCGCGATCAGCGTGCCGAACGCACCGGGATCGCGATATGCAAGCGCGCGGGTGTCGTGCTGGTCCTTCGATCCCTGCCCGGCTACCATGTAGGTGGCAACGGTCCAGGGCGAGCCGGCGAACCCCAGCATGGTCGTCTCCGGCCCTAGCGCGGCGCGCGTCTTGCGGACCGTATCATAGATCGGTCCCAGTATCTGCGGCGCCCGTTCCAGCCCCTGCCAGACGGCGTCGATCAGTGGTGGGGCAAGGCGCGGCCCTTCGCCCGTTTCGAACCACAGATCCTGCCCCATGGCGTGGGGAATTACCAAAATGTCGGAAAACAGGATCGCACCGTCGAACCCGAACCGGCGGATCGGCTGGAGCGTGATCTCGGCAGCCGCATCGCTGTCATAGGCAAGCGCGAGGAAGCCGCCCTTCTGAGCCCGCAGTGCGCGGTATTCGGGCAAATAGCGACCGGCCTGGCGCATGAGCCACATGGGCACCTGCTCTCCGCGCTGGCCGTTCAGGGTATCAAGCAGGATTCCGGGCATCGGGACGGGTCCAATCCAATAAAATTAGATTCTTTGAAGAAGGATGATGGAGTCTGTTGGCCCTGTGGAAAGCGGGGACAGTGGCTCCCTGCCCGATTTCTCCCCGCTTGAACAGGCTGGCCGGCGTGCGCGAATCGCCGCGAGTTCTGAGTCAAACCAATCTTCTGCCCGCTATCCCCAGCCTGTCGAGAAGGCTGAACCCATGTCCATAATTGGCGGGGTCACGGACTCGGATCGGGCATGGAATCGGTTGCCGAACTTGTAGCCAGCGCTCTCCCGTGGTTTATCCCGCGCATTCTCCACAAGCCGGGCGACCCGACCGACCCATGCAGCGCCTCCACCTCCATCTTGTCTCCGACAGCACCGGGGAAACGCTGGAAATGGTCGCCAAGGCGGCGCTTGCCCAGTTCGAGCATACCGAAATCGTTCGGCATTTCTGGCCCATGGTTCGTTCGCGCCAGCATCTTGACCGGATCGTGCCCGATCTTGCCGCCAATCCCGGCCTGGTCCTTTTTACCCTGGTCAATGCCGAAACCCGCGCACGGCTGGAAGAGCATTGCCGCCAGATGGGCCTGCCTGTCGTCCCCGCGCTCGATGCGGTGACCGAGGCGCTCGAGGCACAACTCGGCCAAGAAGCACAAGGCAAGCCAGGCCGCCAACACCTGATGGACGAGGCCTATTTCCGCCGGGTTGATGCCATCCATTACACGATCGCGCATGACGATGGAATCGGTTGCGAGGATTGGGAAGAAGCGGACATCGTACTTGCCGGCGTGTCGCGCACATCGAAGACCCCGACCAGCATCTATCTCGCCAACCGGGGCTACAAGACCGCGAACATTCCGCTGGTGGTCGAGAGCCCGCCCCCGCCTGCGCTGTTCGGCCTTCGCCGCCCGATGGTGGTGGGGCTGACCACCGCTCCCGAGCGGCTGGTCCAGGTTCGGCGCAATCGTCTTCTCAGTCTGAACGAAGCGACCGAGACCGCCTATGTCGACAATGACCGGGTACGCGAGGAACTGTTGTTTGCGCGGCGCATGTTCGCGGACAACGGCTGGCCCGTGATCGACGTTACCCGTCGTTCGATCGAGGAAACCGCCGCTGCGGTGATCCGCCTGTTCGGCGAACGTGGCCGCGGCGACGGTTTGCCTGAACCTGGCGAAGGCGCGATCTGATGCTGGTGCTCGCCTCGCGTAGCGCTTCGCGCAAGGCGATGCTCGCGGCAGCGGGCGTGTCCTTTCGATGCGAGCCGGCGGGCATCGACGAGCGCATGCTAGAACACTCGCTTGAAAGCGCGGCTCCGGCGCACATCGCTCGGGCCCTGGCCGAAGCCAAGGCGCTGGCCGTCGAAGCGGCAGGGGACACGGTTCTAGGTAGCGATTCGCTGGTGAGCGTGGCGGGGCGGCGGTTCGACAAACCCGCCAGCCGCGCCGAGGCGGCTGGGCACCTGCGGTTTTTCTCGGGCCGGGTGCTCGAACTGCATTCCGCCGTGGCACTCGGTCGCGACGGTGCGATCGTCTGGTCGCATGGCGACATGGCGCGCCTTCATGTCCGCGATCTGTCGGATGCGTTCATCGACAGCTATCTCGATACGGAATGGCCGGCGGTTTCCGGTTGTGTCGGGGTGTTCCGTCTGGAGGCGCTGGGCGTGCAATTGTTCGATCGGATCGAGGGCGATCATTTTACCGTGCTTGGAATGCCGCTGCTGCCGGTGCTCGGAGCGCTGCGCGGGCTGGGCGAGTTGCGCGCATGAATCCTTACGCTGAGGTGATTGGCGATCCCATCGCGCAGTCCAAGTCGCCTGCCATCCACCGGTTCTGGCTGGCGCGCGCGGGCCTGGACGGTGACTATCGCGCGCATCGGGTGGATGATGAAGGGCTGGCGGTCCATCTGGCGGCACGGCGCGAGGATCCGGCCTGGCGCGGGTGCAACGTCACGATGCCGCACAAGCAAGCCATCGTGCCGCTGCTCGACCGGGTTGATCCGCTGGCGCTGCGCGTGGGCGCGGTCAACACGGTGGTGCGCGCGGGCGACGGCGCATTGACCGGTTACAACACCGATGTCGCCGGTTTCCTCGAGCCACTTGTGGCGATGCTCCGGCCGGTCCATCTGTTTCGCATGGCGCGCGTGCTGGGGACGGGCGGTGCCGCGCGTGCCATCGTCGCGGGGCTCGCGGCGAACGGCTTCACGATCGTGCTGGCGGGTCGCGATCCGGGCAAGGCACGGTCCTTGCTCGATGAGCTCGCACCCGACGGGGAACATCACGCGGTGGCATTCGATACTTTCGCGCAGCCCACGCAATTTGCGTTCGATGACCGGCGCGGCTGCCTCGACCTGGTCGTGAACGCCTCGCCCTTGGGCATGCGCGGACAAGCGCCGCTGGTTTTCGACTGGAGCCACGCCCCGCCGGGTGCGGTGGCCTACGACATTGTCACCGATCCCGTCGACACACCCTTCCTCCGGGACGCACGCCGCGCGGGGCATGCCACCATCGACGGGATCGCCATGCTGATCGGGCAGGCAGCGGCGGCGTTCGACAAGTTTTTCGGCCAACCCGCCCCGCGCGAACATGATGCAACGCTGCGCGAGCTGCTTGTCCGATGACCCGCTCCCGGCTTTCTCCGTCAGGCAGGCCGATTATCCTCGGTCTGACCGGTTCGATCGGGATGGGAAAATCGACCGTCGCGGCGATGTTCACCGATCTTGGGGTGCCGGTGTTCGATGCCGACGCGATCGTTCACCGGCTGCAGGGCCCCGGCGGCGCGCTGGTGCCCGCGATCGAGGCGGCGTTTCCTGGTGCGACCGGGCCTGAGGGGGTGCGGCGTGCGGAGCTGGGCGCGCGGGTTTTCGGTGATTCAAGCGCGCTAACGCGGCTCGAGGGGATCGTTCATCCAGCGGTCGCAGACCTGCGCCAGGAATTCATGATCGAGCATGGCGGCGCGCCGCTGGTGGTGTTCGACATCCCGCTGCTGTTCGAAAAGGGCGGTCACGAACTTGTCGATCGTGTGGTCGTCGTCTCCGCCCCCCCCGCGGTTCAGCGCGCGCGCGTGCTCGACCGTCCAGGAATGACCCCGGAAAAGTTCGCCCAGATCCTGGCGTTGCAGGTTCCGGATGTCGAGAAACGCGCACGTGCCGACCATGTCATCGATACCGGCACCACCCTGGAATCGACGCGCGCCCAGGTTGCCGCCCTGCTGGCCATGCTGAATGACAAGACCGCCAAAAATTCCGCCTGACCCTTGCAAGCGGCCCGATCGAGGCCGATAGTCTGCGCGATGCGCGAGATCGTGTTCGATACCGAAACCACCGGACTCGACCCCAAGACGGGCGACCGGATGGTCGAAATCGGCTGTATCGAGCTGGTCAACCGTGTTCCCACGGGCGCTACCTTCCACGCCTATTTCAACCCCGAGCGGGACATGCCTGCGGGCGCGGAGGCGGTGCATGGCCTGTCGGCGACGTTCCTGTCGGACAAGCCGCTGTTTCGCGCGCGTGCGGAGGAGCTGCTGATCTTCATCGGCGATAGCCCGTTGATTGCGCACAACGCGGGGTTCGATTTCGGTTTCCTCAATCACGAGTTGGAGGCTTGCGGGCTGGGGCTCGTCTCGCTGGACCGGATGATCGACACCGTCGCAATCGCGCGGCGCAAGCATCCCGGTGCCAAGCTCTCGCTCGATGCACTGTGCACGCGCTACGGCATCGATCGCAGCCACCGGGTCAAGCATGGTGCGCTGCTTGATGCCGAACTGCTCGCGCAGGTCTACGTAGAATTGACCGGTGGACGCCAGATCGGGCTGGGCCTCTCGCTCGATACAGCGCCGATCGCTGCCTTCGCGGCCGTGGACGTCACTCCAATCCGGCGCGAACCGCGCCCGCCCCGCCCTCATGCCGCAACCGCCGCGGAACTGGCGCGCCACCACGCGTTTATGCTTCGGATCAAGTCGCCCCTGTGGGCCAGCTGAGGGGTATGGCAGCCCCTCCAACAAGGAGAAGTGAGACGATGGATATCAGGGTTTCGGGCCACCAGATGGACACTGGCGCAGCGCTGCAGGACCATGTCTCGGACCGCCTCAACATGATTGTCGAAAAATACTTTGGCCGGGCGATTTCCTCACAAGTTACATTCGGCAAGGCGCCGGCCGGAATGTTCAGCTGCGATATCGTGACCCATGTCATGCAGGGCCTTATCCTGAAAGCGCACGCCGTCGCGCAGGATGCGCATATCGCGCTCGACCAAGCGGCCGAGAAGCTCGACAAGCAGCTGCGACGCTACAAGCGCCGCCTTCAGGACCGGCACGAACAGACTGCACATGCCCTGCGCGAGGAAGAGGCGTCCTATCGTGTCTTCGCTGCGCCGGAGATAGAGACGGTCGACGAGGACGAAACCGCCGATGCGCCGCCGATCATTGCCGAAACGACCGCCGACATTCCCGAGGCGTCCGTTGCGGATGCGGTGATGATGCTGGACCTGCGCGACACTGGCGCGCTGCTGTTCAAAAATGCTGGTAGCGGGCAGCATAATATGGTTTACCGCCGCCGCGACGGATCGATCGGCTGGGTCGAACCGCGCTGACGGCAAACGCCCACCAAGCATGGCGGACCGTCATCGGGGCACCGGCATAGTACGGCGCTCCTGCTGGGCGTGCTGCCCGCGCCGGTCGATCCGGGCCCATTGATCGGCTGTTTCCCGAACCAGGTTGTGACAAAGTTATTTCTGATGGATGCCATTTACACGCTCTTGCCCGATGCGGTCGCCGTGGTGCGGGTTGCGGGGCAGCGCGACATCCTGGAGACGATCGCGGGGTTGTTCGCGCGTGCTTACGAACTCGATGCCGCGATGGTTCTCGATGCGCTGGACGAGCGTGAAAAGCTGGGAAGCACGGGTTTCGGCCGCGGTGTCGCCATACCGCATGCCCGTATTGACGGACTGAAGAGGCCCGTGGCGGCCCTGCTCAAGCTCGACGATCCGGTCGATTTCGATGCCGCCGATGACATGCCCGTCGACCTGGTGTTCGGGTTGCTTTCCCCGGTCGATGCCGGGGCCACCCACCTGCATGCGCTGGCCGCAATCTCGCGGTTGATGCGCGACGAGACAATGCGTGAGGCGCTGAGCGAATCGGGCGATGCCGAAGCGCTCTACGCGCTGTTGACCAACGCCACGGACCGTGACGCGGCCTGACGTCGGTACGGGCGCGGCGCTCCATCACCGGGCGCTGGAAGGCCTTTACCGCTCCGCCCCGGTCAATGCCCTGTTCGACTCGCGCCTGGCGATCGAGGGCGAAGGGCATGCGCGCATCATCTTTCGAGTAACGCCTGCCGCTTATCACGCCGCCGGTGCCGCGCATGGCACGATCTATTTCAAGATGCTTGACGACGCGGCATTCTACGCGGCGAATACGATGGTGACGGACCGCTTCCTGCTCACCACCTCGTTCAATCTCCATTTCACCAAGCCAGTGCGCGAAGGTGAGGTGGTGGCGGAGGGGCGCTGGATCAGCGGCCGCCGACGGGTGCTGGTTGCCGAATCGCGGCTGGTCGATTCCGCCGGTGACGAGATCGGCCGGGGGACCGGCACGTTCATGCGGTCGCGCATCGCGCTGTCGAGCCTGCCTGGCTACGCGGACACGCGGGCCTGACCCGCCGATGGATCCGCGACTACCGGCACACCTGGAAGTTTCGGGATTGATCCGTGCGGTCGAGGCGGTGGGCGGGTTCGCTACCGTCCTCGCGAAGGGAGAGCGCGATGCGGGGACGGTACTGATCGTAACATTGGATCGCGAACATGGTGCCATGTTGTACGAACGCATGCCCACCGCAGGCGGTGACAGGCCTTACATTGTTGCAAAGCGGGAAAATCGTGATTCGCCTCGCGAATTCGCTGATTATATTGTCCGTAGACGACACCAGGATCCGGATTGCTGGATCGTCGAGCTGGATATCCCGGATGCGGCACGGTTCATCGCAGATAGCATTCGATAATTTGACAACGCGGCGTTAACCGTTACCGGCCCGCCCGAACTTCGTGGCGCAGGCGGCACGGGCGGCATGGGGCTGCCTGGCTAGCGCGCAGACGGGGGGCGACCGGCAGGCCCGAAAAGGACCACCTTCAATCGCATTTAACGCGACGGGTCCCAGCCTGCGACAGGTTCGCTCACCGCTCCTAGCGACAGGCTAGATGATCAAATCCCGTTTCGCCGGGCTGGCGGCTTTTGCCGTCGGTCTAGGTATAGTCGTTGCAGGCGCCGAAGGTTCCGGCGCGTTCGCCCAGGAAAGCGACACAGCCCCCACACCCCGGGCAGAACTTACTGACGAAACAGTTCCCTTGCTCGTTGCCGAGCCCGTGTTCGTTGCCGAGGAAGTCGTCCAGCCGCTTCCCGTCAGCCAAGCCACCTCTTCATCGACCGCAATTGCGCGTGGCGAAGGCTCCCTGCGCGAACTGGTTGCCGCCACACCGGCCTCCGGCGACCTGTCGGCGGAAATGGAATGCCTCGCCGGGGCGGTCTACTTCGAAGCGCGCGGTGAACCCCTCGACGGGCAGCTGGCTGTGGCGCAAGTGGTCATCAATCGCACCCAATCGCGGCTGTTTCCCTCAAGCTACTGTGCTGTGGTGCACCAGCCGCGCCAGTTCAGCTTCGTGAAGCGCGGGCGCATGCCAGCTGTCGCGCGTGACAGCCACGCCTGGCGCAACGCACGCGCCATCGCGCGGATCGCGCACGAGGGATTGTGGGAGAGCCGCGCCGGCGAAGCGCTCTATTTCCATGCCAGCTATGTCCGTCCAGGCTGGGCGAACCGTAAACAGGCGTTGGCGACGATCGACACCCACGTGTTCTATCGCTGATTACCGGCTGAGCCCGCAAGGGTCGCAGGGAACGGGCTTCACCCTTAGCGGGTGGGGTCCGTTCTCCGTTCAATCGCGGACTTCGACCCAGACCGGCGCATGATCGCTCGCCTTCTCGCGACCGCGATATTCCTTGTCCACGCCGGCCGCGATCATCCGATCGGATAACTCTGGGTTCAGCAGGAGATGGTCGATCCGGAAACCATGGTCACGCTGCCACGCTCCGGCCTGGTAATCCCAGAACGTCCATACGCCGCCGCGCGGATTGAGCGTATCGATCGCGTCGGTCCAACCGTCCGCCAGCAGGCGGGCATAAGCATCGCGCGATTCGGGCTGCATCAGCGCGTCAGCGACCATCGCACGCGGTGAGAACACGTCCTTGTCTTCGGGGATGACGTTGAAGTCGCCCACTACCGCGACCGGGATTTCCAGCGCCCACAGCTGGCGCATACGCGCCCGCAGCCGCTCCAACCAGGCCAGCTTGTAATCGAACTTTGGGCCGGGCACCGGGTTGCCATTGGGCAGATAGATGCAAGCGATCCGCACGCCGTTCACGTCGGCTTCGATATAGCGCGCGTGTTCGTCCGCCGGATCGCCCGGTAGGGTGCGCTGCGCCTCTACCGGCTCGACCCCGTCGGCCAGGATGGCGACACCGTTGAAGCCCTTCTGCCCGTGCCAAATCGCGCGGTAACCGATCTTTGCGAACTCGGCGGCTGGAAAGCCGTCGTCCTGACTCTTGATTTCCTGCAGGCACGCGACCGTTGGCCGCGTCTCCTCGAGCCATTCGAGCAAGCGCGGCAAGCGCGCCTTGACTCCGTTGATGTTGAACGACGCTATTCGCATGAAGCGAGCATTATGGTGTGTGCCCGCGCTTGGCCAGCGCCGAACCGTGTGCCCGGAGTTGCATCCGGCGGCAGCCGCAAGTGCGAATCAAATCCCGAAGCTGGAACCGCAACCGCACCCTGCGGCGGCCTGAGGGTTCTCGACCTTGAAAGCCGCACCGCCGAGCGATTCGACGAAATCGACCGTGCTGCCCGCGACCAGATCGAGGCTGACCGGGTCGACCACAAGCTTGACCCCGTCGGTCTCGCTGATGCGGTCGTCAACCGCTGCGCTGTTGGCGAGGTCGAACCGGTACTGGAATCCCGAGCACCCTCCGCCCTCCACCGACAGACGCAGGATCGCCGGTTTGGCCTGCCGCGCGGCGATCGCGGCAACCCGCTTGGCCGCCGCCGGGGTCAGGGTGAGGGTATTGCTCATGACCCCGATGTAGGGTGCGTCGGCCCGGTGCTCAAGCGGTCTGGATGTAACTTCGCATGGCTTCGGCTTCCTGCGCGATCTCGTCGATGCGCGACTTGACGAGATCGCCGATCGAAATGAACCCGCACATCATGCCCTGGTTCACGACCGGAAGATGGCGAATCCGTCGGCGCGTCATCAGCGCCAGCGCTTCCAGCACCTGTGTGTCGGGCTCGACGGTGATTGCGGGCGCCGTCATCACCTCACCCACCTTTCGGTCGAGACACGCGGCGCCCTCCTGCGCCATGCGATAGACCACGTCGCGTTCGGAGAATATGCCCGCCACCCGGCCGGCCTCCAGCACGGGCATCGCACCGATCCGCTTGTCCGCAAGCAAGGCGATCACATCCACCACGCGGGCCTCGGTAACGCAGGCGATCACATCGTCGGCAGCCCGTCCGGCGATGAGTTGGGCGATCTTCATGAGCGACTCTCCCTTGTTTCTGTCCGAACGATGCCATGGATCGCGGCGAATCACCAAATTGCGTGCACGCGCGCGGTTCGGTCGTGTGCATTGCCAAGCCGCGACAGAGCGCCCATGTCACCGCCATCATGGCCAAATCCCCGCTCGATGACCCGCAACAGGCGCTCTATGCCTGGGCACGCTACCGCCGGATGATGCGGTTCATGATGTTGCTTACGGCGGGCGTGGTCGGCATTGCGCTGGCGCTGCTCTACGATGGCGAAAGCCCGGCCTCGGTGCATTACTACATCGCGATCGCCCTCGGAATCGGGTTCACAATGCTGCTGGCAGGCGCGCTGATGGGACTGATCTTCCTGTCCAGCGGGACTGGCCACGACGAAAACGTGACCGACCTTACGGAGCAGGATCCTCCCGACCGCTCCTGAGGCGGTATTCCTCCACTGGCACGCCGCCGATCAGGTGGCGCTGGATGATCGCTTCGAGCACTTGCTCGTTGCATGAATGGTACCAGACGTTGTCGGGCCAGACGACCGCGATCGGACCTGCCTCACACACCTGGAGGCAATCGGCCTTGGTCCGCTGGACGCGGCCCTCGGGTCCGACCAGGCCGAGTTCCTTGAGGCGTTTCTTGAGATAGTTCCACGCGGCCTTGCCCTCGTCGTGGTGACAGCATTTCTGCTTTTCCGACAGCGCGCACAGGAAAATCTGGCGTTCCGTCCGGTCGCCGCCGATCTTGCCCAACGCGCGCGCGGCCTTGGCAATGTCGCGCGCCGCGCTCACTTGCTCTTCGCGGGCTTCAGCCAGCGTTCGAGCCAGGCGAACACAGTGTCGTGCCACTGGACCGAATTCTTGGCCCCTAGCACCCAGTGATTTTCACCAAGGAAGACCAGCAGCTGTGCCGGGATGCCGCGTTCCTGCAGTGCCGTGAACGCGCCAAGGCCCTGGGTGTAAGGCACGCGGAAATCGCGTTCGCCCAGGACGACCAGCATTGGCGTTTGCCACTTGTCGACATGGTGGACCGGGTTCCATTTCTCATAAGTCTCCGCCGCTTCGGCATAACTGCCGCCGAAATCCCAGCGGGGAAACCACAATTCCTCAGTCGAATAATAGAACGCCCGGGTGTCGAACAGCCCGTTGTGGTTGACCAGGCACTTGAACCGGTCGGGCCATTGCCCGGCGATCCAGTTCATCATGTACCCGCCGTAGCTCGCGCCCATCGCACAGGCGCGGCTGCCATCGATCGCCGGATCGTGTTCGAGCGCCGCGGCGAGGCCTTTCTGCAGATCCTCAAGCGGCTTGCCCCCCCAGTCACCCCGGATTGCGTCGGTGAATGCCTGGCCATAACCGGTGCTGCCGTGAAAATCGATCGACACGACGGCATAGCCCTGGCTCGCCAGGACGCGCGGGTTCCAGCGCGTCGACCACGCGTCGTTGAACGAACCCTGCGGCCCGCCGTGGACATAGAGTATCGCGGGCAACTTGCCCTGGTGCCGTTCGGGCTTGGTGATCTGGCCCCAGACCGTCGCGCCACCCGCGCCGGAAAAACTGAAACGGCTGGTCACGACCGAGGCCATCCGGCCCATCGCCGGACTGGCGATGGCGGTGATCGGCATCGCCTGGCCCCAGTCGGCAGTCCAGAACAACTCGGCCGGTGCTCCGATCGAATCGCGCGTGAACAGCATCCCGCCCGTGTCGAGGGGTGTGACGTTACCGATGTGCGCCTCGTTCCCGGGCACCAGGTCGAGTTTTTCGATTGCGCCACCAAATGGATCGATCCGGAACGCTGGTGTGTCGAGCACGTCCTGCGCCGTGGCGATCAGCGCGCGCGAATCAGGGGTCCAGGCTATCGAGCCGATCGAACGGTCGAGCCGGTCGCTTACGCGCGTTACTAGCCCGCGCTCCAAGTCCAGCAGTGTGACCACCTGGCGATCCGCTTCATAACCTGGCTGGGCCATCGCAAGATAGGCCAGCCACTTGCCATCGGGCGACGGAGCCGGGCTGAAGTCGTAAGCCGCGTTCGCGGAGGTGAGATTCTCCGGTTTGCGCCCATCGAGGCGTGACCGGTAGATGTCGGTATTCGTCGAGACTGGCTCGCGCGCGTCCGCCTGGCGCGCGACGAAATACAACGCCGAACCGTCGGGCGCCCAGGCAAGATCTTCGCCGCCGCCGAACGGCTTGTGCGGAGTGTCGCCGACCAGCGCGCCCTCTCCCGCCGGACCGTCGACCGCGATACCTTCGCCGACCGCGCCCTCCGCCAGCAGGTCGTATACCCGCACCCGTGCGAACGTGCCGGGGGTTTCCCATTGGTCCCAGTGCCGTACGAAGCCGACCGCCCCGTCATAGAGGCGGCCATCGCCGGGGCCGGGAAGATGGGCCTTGCCGTCGCCGGCGCAGCCGAAAGCGTCGCAATCACGCGCAATCTCACCCCAGACCGCGATCCTGTTGCCTGCCGGGGACAAAGCGAATCCATCCACAGAGTGCGCGAAGCGCGTGACCTGTTCCGGTGTGCCGACAGCGCCGTTCGGCCCCACTGCTGCACGCCACACCTGGCTAATTCCGGTCGCACCGTCGGGGGCGCGGCTGGACAGGAAGTAGAGCTTGCCATCGGGACCATGCGCGAATGCACTGGCCGGGCCGCCAAGATCCAGTTGGACCGGTCGCGCCTCGGGATCGGTCAGGTCGCGCAACCAAGCCTGGGTGCTGCGGGTGAGAGTGTCGGCATCGGTGACGGTAACGGGATAGACCACCCACCCCCCGCCGGGGGCCACGCTGGGCGCCCCAAGCCGGGGCAAGGTCACGAGGTCGCGCGCGCTCATCGGCGCGGGTTCCTGGGCGGCGGCGGGGATGGCGGCCAAGCTGGCGGCCAAGACGATAATCGACCCGAAATGTCTTGTCATGCGGCGCAGGACTACTCGCGCGCGCCTGCCGCGCAAGGGGTTTCAGCGTGCCGAGCCTGGTTTTCGCCGGTTCAGCACCTCATGGGAACCCGGGTCGTGTCCCGCGGTTGCGCTATCCGCGTTTGCCCGCGATCCTGCTGATTTCTGAACGCACCATCTTCTCTACCATGCCGGGCAGATTGGCGTCGAGCCATTCACTCAGCATCGGGCGCAGCATCTCGCGAACCAGCCCCTCGAGCGAGGTTTCACCTGATCGGACGATGCGCGGCTGCGCGCCGGGCTCCGCCAACATGGCCAGCGCTGCGAAGTTCTGGCGCATCGCATCGCAGGCGGCTTCCGTCGTCAACGGTGCGTCGTCCGTCGCCGCTTCATCCATGTCGGCCGGCGCTATCTCGGCTTGATGTTCCTCCATCAACTCCGCTTCTCCCAGGTCGAGCACTTCGTCAGCCTCGTCATCATCGACCGGTTCCACGACACCTTGCGATTCGCGACGGCGGCGCTGTTCGAGAGCGATCACCCGGCTGTCGCGCGCCATGACCTTCTTGATCGATTCAAGGATTTCCTCGACCGACGATTCGTTATCCTGGTGCATGCGCCCCGCTCCTGCCCCGTTGCCCCCTGACGTCAGCGCGAAGGCGTGACGTCGTTCGATGGGGCCGGAATTGACGCATCGGGCGCGGGAATGTCAACCGTCCTCGTGGCCTGGGCCATCGGGTCGGGATCGCGTTGCCAGTCCCAAATGATCCCGCGCACGCGGTCGTAATTCAAGGTGGGGTCGTAGAGCAGCCCCTCTTCGCCCAGCCCCAGGTCGCGCGCTTCCGCCCGGCCCATCGCGGCGAGCAGACTGAAACCGGCGACATAAGCGTTGCGCCGTGCGGTCACCAACTGCACCCGTGCGCTGAGCAACTCCTGTTCCGCGTTAAGCACATCGAGGATGGTACGGTTGCCGATGGAGTTTTCCGCCCTTACGCCTTCCAAGCTCAGCTCCGCGGCGGAAACGGCGGTTTGCGAACTCTGGATGATCGCACTGGCTGCTTGCCAGCTGGCATAGGCAGCGCGCGTTTGCGCGATCACGTCACGCTCGGCCGCGATGACTGTCTCCAGCGCTGCTGCCGAGCGCGCCTGCGCCTGGCGTTGGAGAGCGGCAGGCCGACCGCCCTGAAACAGCGGGATGGATACCTGGACTCCCGCCTGTGCGGCCGTCGCGGTCTGCGCCACGCTGGTGCCGATGTTACCGCCCAACGTGCCCAGGAAATTCTGGTAATCATATCCCGTAAACACCGACACCCGCGGCAAGCGGCCCGCCCCGGCGACGTCGATATCGTAACCCGCCGCGTCGGCCCGTTCGCGCGACGCGATCAGGTCCGGGTTGTCCTCCAGAGCGATTGCAACCGCCGCCTCAGGGCTGGCGGGCAGACCCGGCAACGGCGGCGGCGGCTCCAGGTTTTCCGGAAACGATCCGACGAGCGCGATATAGTTCTCACGCGCGGAGATCAGGTTGGACTGGGCGGTACGCAGATCGCCTTGGGCCAATGCCAGCCGCGCCTGCGACTGGGCCACATCCGTACGGGTCAGGTCGCCAATTTCGAACCTGTCGCTGGTCGCCTGGACATTGACCGCGAGCACCTCGACCTGGTTCGCGGAAAGGGCGACCAAAGCCTGGCCGCGTAGCACGTCCATGTAGGCGGCAACGACTTGCGAGAAGATCGCGGATTCGGTGCCGCGCAAATCCGCCCGCCCGGCTTGGACCCGCTCCTCGGCGGCGCGCACCGCATTCCTGACGGCACCCCCCGAATAGATCGGTACGCCAAGGTCAACGCCTGCGTTGATTGCCCGTTCGGGCGCGGTAAACGCGGTCGCGTTCTGTTTGAGGAACTCGATGTACTGCGCCGAAGCATCGACTTGTGGCAGGCCCGCCGCCCGTTCGATCGGCACCCCTTCATCGGTCGCGCGCTGTTGCGCCCGGCTCGCCTGGAGCGTTGGATTGGTGCGATAGGCTTCGGCCAGCGCATCGCGCAAGGTATCGGCCCGCGCAGGCACTGCGATGGCGACAGCCCCGGCAAGGAGCGCGAGATGCGCGGCGCGGCGGGGCACGGTCAGAAAGTCCAGCCCTTGGGCTTGTCGAATTCGCCCAGGCGCGGGATGCCGATTTCGGCGAGCGGCAGGAAGGCGATGTCGTTGCCCGATCGCCGCCCGATCGCAAGCCGCGTGACGCCGTTCACCGCGAGCCCGGTCACCACGCGTCCATCCTCCGCCATGCGCTTGACCAGCGCGGGGGGCAAGTGCTCCACCGCGCCATCAACGGCCAGCAGGGTGAAATCACCCTTTCGACGGCTCGTCCCGGATGCATCCTCCGGGGTCACGATCTCAAGCATGCCGACCAGCGGACGCAGCAGCTCGGCAAGGTAGCCCGCGCCACTTTCGACCACCAGCGCGCGGTCTGCCGCCGTCGGTTTGGCTTCAGCCAGCAGCATGCCATAATAGAGCGGCGCGGCGAGGCGGCGCCCGTTGCCGAGCGGGATCGCGCGGTCAATATAAGCGGTTGCCCGGGCACCTTCGGGCACGAAATCCTCGCGCGCGACGGCACCCATCCGGTCGAGCACAAAGCCCTCGTTGACGCCGCTGGTCCGTAGCTGGCTGTCGAGCATCGCGCGGCGCGCGGCGGCAAAATCGATCGTTGCGGTTTGCATCTTACCCCGGCAAGCTGTATTACATCTATAATACACATCGTCAACCGGCCATGCGACCGGGTGCATCGCGCCTTAGGCCAGCCGCGCCGGGCCGCCAAGCGCTTTGGAATTGGGGTCGTGACCTAGGAAGCCGCCGCGCGTATGGGGCGGGGCAATCGACCGGAAGGAGTGTGGTTTCGATGAGCGACATGATCACGATCAAGGAAGCGGACCTGATCGAAAGCGTCGCCGACGCGCTCCAGTTCATCTCGTACTATCATCCGATGGACTATATTCGCGCGCTGGGAGCGGCTTACGAAGCAGAGCAGGGGCCGGCGGCAAAGGACGCGATCGCGCAGATCCTGACCAACAGCCGCATGTGCGCCGAAGGGCACCGGCCGATCTGCCAGGATACCGGCATCGTCAATGTGTTCGTCAAGTGGGGCCAGAACTGTCGGCTCGAATCCGCGATGAGCCTGCAGGACGTGGTCGATGAAGGGGTTCGCCGCGCCTATAACCATCCCGACAACAAGCTGCGCGCTTCGATCCTGGCGGACCCCGCCTTCACCCGTCGCAACACCCGGGACAACACGCCGTGCGTGCTGTCGGTCGAGTTGGTGCCGGGCAACGAGGTCAGCATCGATGTCGCGGCCAAGGGTGGCGGCAGCGAGAACAAGTCCAAGTTCAAGATGATGAACCCCAGCGACAATATCGTCGATTGGGTGATCGAGCAGATCCCGCTGATGGGCGCGGGCTGGTGCCCGCCGGGGATGCTCGGCATCGGCATCGGCGGCACGGCGGAACACTGCATGAAGCTCGCCAAGCTCAGCCTGATGGAACCGATCGACATGGCGCAGCTGAAGCAGCGCGGCGCGAAGATTGACCTCGAGCAGCTGCGCATCGACATTTTCGACGCAGTCAACGCGCAAGGGGTGGGCGCACAGGGACTGGGTGGTCTGTCGACAGTGCTCGACGTGAAAATCCTCGATGCGCCGTGCCACGCCGCGGGCAAGCCGGTGGCGATGATCCCCAACTGCGCCGCCACGCGCCACGCCCACTTCACCCTCGACGGATCAGGCCCGGCGTACCTTGAACAGCCTGACCTTTCACAATGGCCGGATGTGCAATGGGAGCCCGACGCGGCGGCCAAGCGCGTCGATCTCGACAACCTGACGCCGGCCGAGGTGGCGAGCTGGCAGCACGGCGACCGGCTGCTGCTAAGTGGCAGGATGCTGACCGGGCGCGATGCCGCGCACAAGCGCATCCAGGAGATGCTAGCGAAGGGCGAGGAGCTGCCGGTCGATTTCCGCGGTCGCGCGATTTACTACGTCGGCCCAGTCGACCCGGTGCTGGGCGAGGTCGTCGGCCCGGCTGGCCCGACCACAGCCACCCGCATGGACAAATTTACCGAAACGATGCTTGGCCTCGGCCTGCTGGCGATGATTGGCAAGGCCGAGCGCGGGCAGGGCGCGGTGGCCGAGATTGCCAGGCACAAGGTTGCCTACCTGATGGCGACCGGCGGCGCGGCCTACCTGGTTGCCCGCGCGATCAAGGAAGCGCGCGTGGTCGGGTTCGAGGATCTGGGAATGGAGGCGATCTACGAATTCACCGTTCGGGACATGCCGGTGACGGTGGCGGTCGATGCCGCGGGCAACAATGTTCACACTCTTGCCCCCGCGCAGTGGAAGGAGCGGATCGCCCGCGAAAAGCTGCTGGTGTCCGACTAACGACACGATGCTCGACCAAGTGACGACATTGCTCGACACCCGCTCTGGCCCTGTGGCCCGGCAAGGCGCAGGGGATCGGATAACGATGTTCGATCCCGCCGCACACGAAGATGCCCGCCCCGCCCTGAAGGCGGTCCTGCTGTCCATGCTTGGACTGTGGGTGTGCTATTTCGTACTTACCACGGTGCGGTCGATGTTCGGGCTGGAATTCCAGGCCGAGCTGTTGTGGCGCCGGGCAATCGTGACTTTGGCAGGCATCGGCGTCACTTTCCTGATGTGGCTGGTCCTTCGCCTGTTCGATCGGCGCGGATTGCCCCTGCAGGTTGGCGCAGCGCTGGTATTGGCGATGCCGGCGGCAGTGATGATAGCGCAGGTCAACCAGCTGGTCTTCGCCGACGTGCAGGAGAAAGTCGAAAGCAAGATCGCCGAACGCTATGGTTTTTCGACCCGGCGCGACGAGGCAGGCAACCTCATCATTGAAGCCCCGGTACTGGCCGGCGCGGATCTCGATGGGCCGCTTGGCCGCGATGGCGGGCCCACCGCCAGCATCATCCTGCCCACCGCCGCCGCCGAGGGCGACCAGTGGATGCGGATTCTCGAGCCCGCCACGAGCCGCTATTTCCTGTTGCTCGCCTGGTCCGCGCTCTACCTCGCGTTGCTGGCGGGCGCGCGCGCGCAGGCGGCCGAGCGGCGCGAGCAGCGCTTCAAGAGCGCGGCCAAGGCGTCGGAACTGCGCAGCCTGCGCTATCAGGTCAACCCGCACTTCCTGTTCAACACGCTCAATTCGCTGTCGGCGATGGTGATGACCGGCAAGACCGAGAAGGCGGAGGAAATGATTCAGTCGATCTCCAACTTCTATCGCCACAGCCTGGCGGACGATCCCACGGGCGATGCCTTGCTCGAGGAAGAATTCAACCTCCAGCGGCATTATCTCGCGATCGAAGCCGTGCGGTTTCCCGATAGGCTGCGCGCCCAGTTCGACTTGCCCGAAGACCTGGCTGATGCTCGGGTTCCGGGAATGATCCTCCAGCCACTGGTGGAAAACTCGGTCAAGTATGCGGTAGCCCCCGTGGCGCGACCGGTCACCCTGCGGGTCGCCGCGCGCGAGGAGTACGAGCGATTGGTGATCGAGGTGAGCGACGATGGCCCCGGCGTGCCGGCGGGAATACCGCATGGATTTGGCATCGGCCTTGCCAACGTCCGCGATCGGCTGGAGGCGCGGTTCGGGCGCGAGGCGACCATCGTCGCGGGACCGACTCCAACGGGCTATCGTACCGAAATTCGCATTCCGCTGGTGCGGCATGGCTGACACGCGCGTGATCGAAGCTGGCGAGGAGGCACCGCTCCGCACCCTGATTGTCGACGATGAACCCCTGGCTGTTGAGCGAATGCAGGTGATCTGCGCGCGCATCCCCGATTTGGCGGTGGTCGGCACCGCGAGCGACGGCGCCGCTGCGCTGCGCCTGGTCGAGGCGCTCAAGCCCGACCTGATGTTGCTCGACATGACCATGCCCGAGGTCGATGGGCTCGCCGTGGTACGCAAGCTGGCGCGGCAGGACAATCGACCTGCCGTCATCTTCGTGACCGCGCACGATCATTTCGCGGTCGAGGCATTTGATCTCGATGCGGTCGACTATGTCCTGAAGCCCGTTGCGCCCGAGCGATTGAAGAGGGCGATCGAGCGCGCACTGGCGCGGCGCGGAGAGCGGGTTCGTGCGCCAGGCGAGTGGCTCGGGGAACTGTGGGTTCCGCATCGATCCGAATTGCTCCGGATCGATGTGTCGCAAGTCGCCAGGATCGATGCCGAACGTGATTACGTGCGGCTTCACGTGGGTGAGGACACGGATGATGCCCGGACTTACCTGCTGCTCCAGACAATCGCCGGGCTGGAACAGCGGTTGGACCCGCGCGAGTTCATTCGCATCCATCGCTCCACCATCTTGCGCAAGGATCGCATTCGCGGGTTGCGCCACGATGGCCTGGGCGTGTGGTCCGTGGAACTCGATGATGGCGATGCACTGCGAATCGGGCGCACCTATCTGCCCAAGGTCAAGGCAATGGCAGGTCGCTGAGAGCCTTGCTGCCGTGATGCCAAGCGCCGAAGTGGACCCGGGCCGGGGACAATTTCGGCCCGGGTCCGGCATGCGCGGCGTCGTATTGACTCAGCCGCCCAGCCCTCCGTTCGATCGCATTTTCGCGACCTGATCCCGGGCCTTGATCCGTGCTTCCTGATAGCACTCCCTGCTCTCGGGCGTGGGAATGCGCGTGCCTGTGAGCGGTTTGTCCATTCCGCAGGCCTTGCGGGCCGCGCGATCGATACGGCTATCGAGCTTGCGCTGCCCTTCGGGGCTCGCGAGATCGAGATCACGCCAGGTGACCTCGACAGTGTCCTGCGCGGCGGCTGGCAATGCAGTACCAAGTAAAGCCAGGGTGCCTGCGGCGATCAGCATCTTTCTCATGACAATTCCTCCAGTTGCGATCGCGCCTGGTGACTTGGGGGGGCCGGCCGTTCGCAACATCGTTATATGCATGGCTGCTATCAGCTTCATTTGTTGCTCGTCGGTCAGCTAAAGCGCATCGACCGGCATCTACATCGTCGACAAACGTAGTCACACGGCGGACGAATGGTCATCGCGGACCGACGGGCGTCGCGATCCCGGGGGACTTCAGCGGGACAGAAAACGGTTCTAAGGACGCGTAATGGCGCTGTTCGCGATTTTCCTGTTCGGCATGGCAAATTTCGCCTTGCACCGGGCCGTGGTCGAAAGTGGCCATGAAATCTTTGATCGACCACCGCTTGCGCCCGGCAGCGCGGGCCGCAAGATCATGCTGGCGATCGAATTCGCAGTTCTGCTCGCCGCCATGCTCCTCGCGGTCAACGGGTGGCCCGGCCTCGTCTGGGCCTATCTGCTCTACACATGCGCCAACGGCGCGATGTTCTGGCTTGTCCGCTCGGGCCGCATTTGAGCGGAGCCTGGGAACCCGCGGCGTCGTGCGGCGCTGTGGCGACATGGATCACGGCATGAAAATCTGGCTGGCATCGAATGCCGCCAGCGGCAGCAGCAATGAGGCACTGATGGACCGGATCAGGCGGCTGATCGCGGCAGATAGCAACACCATCGTGCGGGAAAGTGATTGCCGTGCAGATCCGCTGCCCACCAAGGCGGATGTGGATGCCGCGGGCGCGACCCACCTCGTCGTACTGGGCGGCGATGGCACGCTCAATTCCGTTCTTTCGCGCATGCAGGGATGGCGTGGACAGGTGCTTCCGCTACCCGGCGGAACCGCCAACCTGCTCTGCCGTGGCCTGCATGGCGATGACGATCCCGAGGCGATCGTTGCGCGCTTCCTTGGCGGTGAGTTGGTGACGCGGCGCGTTCCTTGTGTGCGCGGCACGGAATGCCTCGCGCTTGCCGAGCTGCTTGCCGGACCGGGCGCCAAATGGGCCGATGTGCGCGAGGAAATGCGCGAGGGCGATCTGGCACGAATTGTGGAAAGCGCGAGCGAAGCGGCAGGGGAGAGCGTTTCCGGCGCTGCGGTACGCGTCGCCCGCCCGGCTGTGGGTCGCGAGGAGGGTTATCCCGGGGTTCGGCTGTCCCCGTGGCCCGGAGGCGTGCGAATACAGGGATATGGTGGTGATGGCGTGGTCGATCTTCTCAAGCAGGGGCTGGCGATCCTCGGCCGCGATTTTCGCGATGGGCCGCACGATGACCTAGGCGAACATGCGGCGGTAACGCTTCGGTCGACCGACGGGCAGGCGATCGAACTGATGGCCGATGGCGAACGCCTTACCGGTGGGCCAATCGAAGAGTTTTCGCTTGCGGAGCTCGATGTCGATCTGCTTGGTCCGCCGACATGACCGCGCCGGCACTGCTTTTTCACCTGTCAGACATACACTTCGGCCTGGAAGACAATCGCGCACTCGATTGGGTGCGCGATGAGATTGTCAGGCTGCGTCCCTCGGCAGTGGCGATAACCGGTGACCTGACCATGCGCGCCCGCAGCCGCGAATTCGAGGCGGCGCGTGCCTGGATCATGTCACTTGAGGCCCCGGTCACGGTCGAGGTGGGCAATCACGACATGCCCTATTTCAACCCCTTTGCCCGGCTATTTGCCCCCTATGCGAAATTTCGCGGAATGGAATCGGTGGTCGAGCGCGAGATTGATTTGCCTGGCGTCGCGATCGTGCCGCTCAAGACCGCCGCGCGCGCGCAACCGCGCCTGAACTGGTCGAAGGGGTGGGTCAGCGGGGCGGCATTGCGCAAGTGCCTGGCGGCGATCGATGCTCTTCCCGAGGGAGTCCAAGCGCTTGTCACAGCCCATCACCCTCTGCGCGAGGTCGGGACACAGGGTACCGCCCTGACGCGCGGTGGGAACCGGGCGCTTGCCGAACTGGCGCGCCGCGATGTTCTCGCCGTGCTATCGGGCCATGTCCACGATGCATTCGATCTCGTTGAGCAAACGGATAACGGCCCCGTGCGGATGATCGGCGCGGGCACCCTGTCGAAGCGTACTCGATCGACACCGCCCAGTTTCAACGAATTGCGCTGGGACGGCGCCCGGCTCGCCGTGACCGTTCGCAATCTGGAGCAGGTTCCGACGCCGGCGATGCAAATCGACGATGTACCCGAGAACGCGCTACCTCCGCGCGCGCCGGGCGAACCCGTGGCACCCGTCGGCCAGGTTCCGCGGACCGATCCACCGGTGCACTGACGATCAGCGCAGCAGTGGCAGGATCGACGCGTTGTCGTCCGTCCATGCCTGTCGAGCGGGCGCGGGCAACGATGTCCAGGCCAAGCGGCTTTTCCGTTCAAGCTCAATCAGCCGCGCCTCGTCGCGGGCGAGCGCGACCCAGCTCGAAGCCTTGAGCCCCGGTGCGAGGCCGTCCCGATCCACTCGGACCCGCCCATGCCACCCGGCCGCCTCGGCCTGCGCCGCTACCATTGGGGCGAGATCGACGAACCGGTTGGAGATATGAACCAGCAGCAGCCCGTCAGCTTGCAGCGACCGGCGATAAGTGGCGAAAGCTTCGCTCGTCATCAGATGGAGTGGAATGGAATCGGAGGAAAACGCATCTATCGCGAGCACATCGAACACACCCGTCGGCTGCGCCGCCAGCTTCAATCGCGCGTCACCGATGACCACCGCCGCGCGCGGGGCGCAGTCCTCGACGAAGGTGAAGATACCCGCGTCCGAGTACTCGGCGATGCGCTCATCGATCTCGAAGAACGTCCACGCTTGTCCGGGTTTGCGGTAGCACGCGAGCGTTCCCGCCCCGAGCCCGACCACGCCAACCCGTGCATCGGGCGCGGCATGGAGCAGCGCGGCACCAATACCGGCGCTGCGCCCGTAGTAGCTCGTCGGTTCGGTACGCAGGCCCGGGGTAAGCCACTGGCTGCCGTGGATTGTCGTTCCATGGGTCAGTTGGCGCATCCGCCCCCCTTCCACCGCCTCAACCGCGTAAGCGCCAAAATAGCTGCGCGCGCGGTCGCCGGCGAGGCTGGTCGAAATGGTCGAGGCACCGCCATGCCCCAGCATGAGCAGCGCCGCGACCGCAACGAACGCAGGACGCCTGCCGATCAACGCGATGCCAATCAGCGTCAGCGCGATCACGAGCAGCAGGATTGTGTCGCCGGTCCCGTCTTGTGTGGCCCGGTAGAGCACCCAGGCGAGCACGGCAGCAAGTGCCACGGTGAGCGCAGCCACGAGGTTGGCGTGCGGGCTCTCGCGCCAGAATTGCCCGAGGCGCTCGACGAAGGGGCGCAGCGGAAGCAGTAGCGCGGCGGCAAGCAGCAGGATCGCGTGCTCGTAGATCCAGTCGAACAGCAGCGGTGCCAGGATGGCGACAAAAAAGCCGCCGGCCGCGCCGCCCGCCGCGGCAACGAGGTAGAACCATGTGAGGTGGCGCGGATCGGGCCTCAGCATGTATAGCCGCCGATGCAGCGCGACCGCGACGACGAACAGCAATCCCGCCATGACCAGCGCGACAGCTGGATTGCTCTGGCCGCCGGAAATCAGCGCCAGACTACCACCGGACAGCAGCAGAACCGGAGCGAACCGCGTGAATACATCGGCCCAGTCGCCAGCCTCCGAGAAGGCGAGCGTGTAACTCAGCAAATACAGCCCCAACGGAATGACCCACAGGAGAGGCATGGCCATGATGTCGGTGGTCAGCAGCGTGGTGGTCGATAGCATCAGCCCGGATGGCACCGCGGCGAGCACGAACCACAGCGCGACCCGGCGCTGATCGGGCGACACCGTGGGGGCGGCCCGTTCTTTCGGCGGGGCGGGGATGGTATGACGCAAGGTCAGCGCACTTGCCGCAATCAGCAGCGCGGTCGCCAGATAGCCAAACGCCCATAACCGGCTTTGTTCGCCCAGGGCCATCGTCGGCTCGAGCCAGAAGGGGTAGGCAATCAATCCCGCGAAACTGCCAAGGTTGGATGCGGCGTAGAGTGCGTACGGGTCGCCCGCGCCCCGCGTTTCGGCAAACCATCGCTGAAGCAGCGAAGCTTGCGCAGATACCACGAAAAACACCGGTCCCACGCTCGCTGCCACGAGCATCGGTGCCCACACGGCTTCCCAACCCGGCGCTGGCGGGGCGAGCTCGGCAAGCGCGATGGGCAGGGTCAGCGCGGCAAGGCCAATCAAGAGGAGATGAATGCCCGCCTGCCGTTGCACCGACATCCGCGACAGCGCGTGCGCGTAGGCATAGCCGCCGAGCAGAAGCAGTTGGAACACCAGCATCGCGCTGTTCCAGACGTTCGGCGCGCCTCCCAGCACCGGCAAGGCCATCCGCGCGATCATCGGCTGGATTAGGAACAGCAGGAAACTTCCGCCAAAAATCGCGAGGACGAACAGCCAGCGGCGTGGGCGCGGATCGGCGGTTGGTGAGGGGGCGGGTGTCATGCTCATGCCGCTCCTAACCGGTAAGAGGGTCGCGACAAACGAAAAAGGGCGGCCTCGAAAGGCCGCCCCGTTTCGTTGCGCCAATCCGGCGAAGCGACTTAGCGCTTCGAGAACTGGAAGCTGCGGCGGGCCTTGGCGCGGCCGTACTTCTTGCGCTCCACGACGCGGCTGTCGCGGGTGAGGAAGCCGGCGGCCTTGACCGTCGAACGCAGCGCGGGCTCGTACTTCGAGAGCGCCTGCGAGATGCCGTGCTTGACCGCGCCAGCCTGGCCGGAGAGACCGCCGCCCTTCACGGTGGCGACGACATCGTACTGGCCCTCGCGCTCGGTGATCGCAAACGGCTGATTGATGATCAGGCGCAGCGTCGGGCGCGCGAAGTACACTTCCTGGTCGCGGCCATTGACGGTGACCTTGCCGGTGCCGGGCTTGACCCAGACGCGGGCAACCGCGTCCTTGCGGCGGCCGGTGGCGTAGGCGCGGCCCTGCTTGTCGAGCTCCTGCTCGCGCAGCGGGGCGGTGTTGGCAGCCACGACGGCCGCATCGGATTCAGGCGCGTCGCCCGCAATCTGGTTCAGGTCCGACAGGTCGGACACGGTGTTCTTTTCGTCAACCATCACGCGGTCGCCTTGTTCTTGCGGTTCATGGAGGCAACGTCGAGTACCTCGGGCTGCTGCCCGTCGTGCGGATGCTCGGTGCCGGAATAGAGGTGCAGCGCCTTCATCTGGGCGCGGCCCAGCGGACCGCGCGGAATCATCCGTTCGACCGCCTTTTCGAGCACACGCTCGGGAAACCGGCCTTCCAGCACCTTGGCGGGCGTCGTTTCCTTGATGCCACCGGGATGGCCGGTGTGCTTGTAATAGACCTTGTCGGTCATCTTGCGGCCGGTGAAACGCACCTTGCCAGCGTTAAGCACGATCACGTGGTCACCGCAGTCGACGTGCGGGGTGTAGCTCGGCTTGTGCTTGCCGCGCAGGATGTTGGCGACGATCGCGGCGAGGCGGCCGACAACCAGGCCATCGGCATCGATCACGTGCCACTTCTTTTCGACCTCGGCCGGCTTGATCGACCGGGTCACCTTGCTGAGCGCCTTCATGGGCTTGGTACCTTGTTGACGAAAATAGATCCGCGCGCACCGATTCGACTGGCGGCGCTGCGAGCGGGGCATTTGTCGTTCGGGAAGGCGCAAGTCAAGCAAATCCGCGCCTTTCCGTGGAGGTAAAATAATACCTTCTATGTTTGTACGGTTTCAGAGGCGAGCCAGGCGGTGGTGCCCGCACCCGCCGAATCGCAACGCCAGCCGAACACGGCGGGTGTGTCGTAGGGATGAAGTTCCTCAATCCGCGACACCGCCTGTGCGAGCACGCGCGCGTCGGTCTTGAACAGGACGCCGCATTCGGCGCCCGCGCCACGCTCGCCGTCCCAGCGGAACAGCGCGGTCATCCCGTCGAACAGGTTGGCGCAGGCGATCAGTTTCTCGTCGAGCAATTGACCTGCGACGCGCTCGGCGGCCGCGCGGTCGGGGAAGGGGCACCAGACGAGCGCGCTCATCGCGCCGCGCGCGCCTGCGCGCCCGCTGCCCTGTCTTGGCCGAGCAGGTGGAATCCCCACGCCGTCACCGCTACCAGCACCGCGCCCACCGCCTGGTGGGCGACTCCCAACCATAGCGCCACTCCGGTCCAGACGGTCGCCACGCCGAGGACGATCTGGATTCCGAATGCGGAATGGATCGCGATCGAGGCGTGCCGGGCGCGCGGCTTCACCTTGCGCGCCAGCACCACCAGCGCCGCGACCGCGACGAAGGCGAACCAGCGGTGCAGGAAGTGCAGCAAGAAGGGATCGTGCGTGACCGCCCAACCCAGCCCGCGCGTGCTGTCCCATTCGGGCACCAAGCGCCCCTGCATCAGCGGCCAGGTATCGGAAACAAGACCCGCATTGAGCCCCGCGACCCAGGCGCCGAGCAACAACTGGATGAACAATATCGCCCCGACCCAGCTCGCGGTGCCAGTCCAGCGTGCCGGGCGCGCGGCGGGGTCGCGCGCGAGCGACCTTAGGTCGAGCGCGGTCCACACCAGCCCCGCCAGCGTGAACAAAGCGGTCAGCAAATGGATCGAGAGCCAGAAGTGCGAGACGTCGGTCATCTCGCCCGACAGGCCGGAGCGAACCATGAACCACCCGAACGCCCCCTGCAGCCCGCCGAGCAACAGCAGCGCGACGAGGCGCGGCTTGTATCCGGCGGGTATGGCGCGTTTGATCCAAAACCACGCCAGCGGCAGCGCAAAGGCCAGCCCGAGCAGCCGTCCCAAAAGGCGGTGGAACCATTCCCAGAAGAAAATGAACTTGAAATCCGCCAGCGTCATCCCGGCGGGGCCGGCTTCATAGATGTATTCGGGGGTCGCGCGATACAAATCGTAGGCACGCTGCCATTCGCGTTCACCGATAGGCGGGATCGTGCCGGTGATCGGCTGCCATTGGGTGATCGAAAGACCGGATTCCGTCAACCGCGTGATGCCTCCCACCACGACCATCACGAACACCATCGCCGCAATGGCGAACAGCCAGTTGGCCAAGGCGGTCGGGCGGGCGATGTCGGCGTGGGCGGGGGGATCGGCTAGGGCGGCCATGCGCGGCTCCGTGCCTACGGCCTGACGCGCGCGCAAGTGCGAAAATTGCATGCCGTGATGCGCGCCGCCACTTGCGGCAGGATACATTATCACATACATGCCCCGCCGTGAGCAAGATGCACCTCTCGATTCGCCAGCGGTTCGACCGCGTCGGTGTGGTGCTGTCGGGCCTCTGCCTGGTGCATTGCCTCGCAAGCATTGCGATACTCGCCGCGTTCGGTTTTGGCGGTGAATTGCTGGCCCCTGAATTTCACAAGTGGGGGCTCGCGGTCGCGTTGATCGTGGCCGCCGTGGCGATTGGCTGGGGCGCGATCGAGCATCGCCGCGCGGGCCCATTCGTCGTGGCGATGACGGGCCTCACTTTCATGGGCGGCGCGCTGGCGGCACCGCATGGATTTTTCGAGGCGGTGCTGACGATCATCGGCGTGGTGTTGGTGTCGATCGGGCACATCGTCAACATGCGCTGTTCCAGGGCCTAGCTTTCCCGCGCTTGCGCTGACCGGCCCGGGCGCTATCTGCCCAATCCATGGCCATCACGCTTACTGTCAACGGCGAGCCCCGCCGCACCGACGCCGCCACTGTCGCCGCACTTGCCGCCGAGCTCGGTCTCGCGCCCGAGAAGGTCGCGGTGGAGCGCAACGGCATGATCGTCCCGCGCTCGACGCTAGGCGAAGTCGCACTCACGGACGGCGACGTGCTCGAGATTGTGCATTTCGTTGGTGGCGGCGACCATGCCGCGCCGGTCGACGATACCTGGACCGTCGCCGGCCGCACGTTCCGCTCCCGGCTGATTGTCGGCACCGGCAAATACGCCGATTTCGCCCAGAACGCCGCCGCGCTGACGGCATCGGGGGCGGAAATCGTCACCGTGGCGGTGCGGCGGGTCAACGTGAGCGATCCCACGGCGCCGATGCTGACCGACTTCATCGATCCGAAAAAGGTCACCTATCTGCCCAATACCGCCGGGTGCTTCACCGCCGACGAGGCGATCCGCACGCTGCGGCTGGCGCGCGAGGCGGGCGGCTGGGATCTGGTGAAGCTGGAGGTGCTGGGCGAGGCGCGCACGCTCTACCCCGACATGCGCGAGACACTGAAGGCGACCGAGGTGCTGGCCAGCGAGGGGTTTCACCCGATGGTCTATTGCGTCGACGATCCAATCGCGGCGAAGCAGCTTGAGGATGCGGGCGCGGTCGCGGTCATGCCGCTGGGCGCGCCGATCGGCTCGGGCCTGGGTATCCAGAATCGCGTCACCATCCGCCTGATCGTCGAAGGGGCCAGCGTTCCGGTGCTGGTCGACGCGGGCGTCGGCACGGCAAGCGATGCCGCGGTGGCGATGGAGCTGGGCTGCGACGGGGTGCTGATGAACACTGCCATCGCCGAGGCGAGGGATCCCATCCGCATGGCCCAGGCGATGAAGCTGGCGGTCGAGGCTGGGCGACACGCCTATCTGTCGGGCCGCATGGCTACGCGCAAATACGCCGACCCCTCCAGCCCGCTCGCAGGCCTCATCTGATCCGCCGAGAGCCGTGACCACGGTTTCGCCGGAACGAAAAGGCCGCCCAAACGCTTGATTTGACAAGTCGCCTGTGGCGACGGTCCGCCCGGCGAAACGCGCCGCGCGGCGATAATCGTTAATCAGGAGAATCACGATGGGCGAACTCACCGACAAGGCGAAGGGCATTGCAAACGAAGCCGCCGGGAAGGCCAAACAGGCCGGCGGCCGCGCAACCAACGACGCGGACCTTCACGCGCGTGGTGTCGCGCAGGAGCGCAAGGGCGAAGCGCAGAACCTTAAGGGCAAGGTCAAGGGTGCGCTCGGCGACAAGGTCTAATCAAGCACAACGACCTACCCAGCAAAGGGGCCGCGAGCGATCGCGGCCCTATTTGCGTGGCGTTGGCTAACCAGCCCCGATGGTTACCGCTTCTTAACCACGCGGTGGGATAGTGGCGGGGTTACAGGGGGCCTCTTGCCATGCCGACCACGGGAACCGCGTCGCTGACGATTGCCGAAATGCGCGAGTTTGCCAGTTTCTCGCCGGCCGAGCAGCGCTATATACGGCGCAGTCTCGACATCGGGCTGGGGCGGCAGGACGCATTCAAGCTGTGGGCGCGCGACGCGCAGGAAAACGCCGCGATCCGCAGCCAGTATGTCGCCTATCAGGAACTCAAGATCCTGCGCTGTTCAATCCCGAGCGAAAGTGGTCTCGAAACCGTGGAACCTTTCATCGGCAAGCTGACCCGCGTGGCGGCGTTCGATCTCGCCCAGGAACGGATCGAGTGCTTTTCCGCCTTCCGCTTTCTGTACGAACGGCTGATCGGCGCCGATGTCCGACCGTGGCTTCCGAGCGCTTTCTGCGCCGCCGCCGCTTTGCCGCAAATCCGGCCCAGCCGCCGCAAAATGCTGCTCCAGTCATTGAGCGAAGCGGCGGCGACCGCGCCGGGCTGGTCCGACCGCGCGCCCAGCTTCTTCCCCGAATACATCGAGCGCGAAGTCGCCTGACCGCTACAGCCTAGGGGTTTGCCTCGCTGGTACAAGCGGCTAGCACTGGCGCATGAACGCCAGCGAGCCACCCGAAGCACCCGTCCCGTTTCCTTTCGGCCTGGCCCGCTGGGCAGTCGCGGCCCCATTCCTGGCGGTGGCGGGGATCGCCGCGGGCAAACCCGAAAGCCTTGCGTTGGCCTTGTTTGTCGGAGTGCTGCTGGGCGCGGCAATCATGGCCGCGGTCTATCATGCCGAGGTGCTGGCACATTACCTGGGCGAACCATTCGGCACCCTGGTGCTCGCAGTCGCAGTCACCGTTATCGAAGTTTCCCTGATTGTTTCGATCATGCTTGGGGACGGCGGACAGTCGCAAACCCTGGCGCGCGACACACTCATGGCGGCGATCATGATCACGATCAACGGCATCGTCGGGATATGCTTGCTTGCCGGGGGGCGCAGGCATCATGAGCAGGCCTATACCCAATCGGGCGTGAGCGCGGGGCTGGCCATGCTGGCGACGCTGGCGGTGCTCGTGCTGGTCCTGCCCAACTACACCACCAGCGCCCGCGGCGCGTTCTATTCCGACCAGCAATTGATCTATGTCGCGGTGATATCCTTGATTGTTTACGGCACCTTCGTGCTCGCGCAGACCATCCGGCACCGCGATCATTTCCTCTATCAGATCGAAGATGCCGACGATCACGCGCACGAGGCTCCGGTGACGCGGACCAAGGCAGTGGGCGGTGCGATGATGCTGCTGGTGGCACTGGTCGGCGTGGTTCTGCTGGCCAAGAACCTGTCGCCGGTGATCGAGGAAGGGGTGGCCGCGATCGGTGCCCCTCAGGCGCTGGTCGGAATCATCATCGCCACGCTGGTGCTCGCGCCCGAAGGCTTCGCCGCGCTCAATGCGGCGCGCGCCAACCGGGTGCAGACCAGTCTGAACCTGGCGATAGGTTCGGCACTGGCGGCGATCGGTCTGACGATTCCTGCGGTGGCGCTGGTCGCGCTGTTGCTGGGGCTCGACCTCGAGCTGGGCCTGTCGATGCGCTCGACCGTGCTGCTCGCGCTAACGTTGCTCGTCGCGACTCTGACACTGAGCCGGGGCCGGGTGACGATCGTGCAGGGCGTGATTCACTTGGTGATTTTCGTGACCTACCTGTTCACCACGGTGGTGCCGTAACGCCGGTCTAACCCTTGTAGAGCGCGTCGGTCCGATCTTTGTAGCGGTCGCGGATTTTGTGGCGGCGAATCTTCATCGAGGGGGTCATCTCCTCGTTCTCGATCGTGAAGGCTTCATCGGCCAAGGCAAACTGGCGGACTTTCTCGATCACCGAAAGATCCTGGTTGACGCGGTCAACCGCGGCGCGGACCGCGCTCTTGAAGGCGGGCAGCAGCTGCAGCGCCTTGAGATCGAATTTCTCGCCATTGGCCTTGGCCCATTCCAGCGCCCACTCGGCATCGGGCACGATCAGCCCGACGACGTAGGGGCGACGATCCCCACTGACCATCGCCTGCGCGATCTCGGGCTGCAGCGTCAGCATGCCCTCGATCTTCTGCGGGGCGATGTTGTCGCCCTTGTCGTTGACGATCATGTCTTTCTTGCGGTCGGTGATCTTGATCCGCCCGCGTTCGTCGATGTGGCCTATATCGCCGGTGTGGAGCCAGACCTTGCCGCCCGCATCGGGCTGTAAAGCGCGCTCGGTTTCGGCCTCGTTATGCCAATAGCCATGCATCACCAGCTCGCCGTGGACGAGGATTTCGCCGTCCTCCGCGATGCGCACCTCGACGCCGCGCAGCGGCGGGCCGACCGTGTCCATCGCGATCCCCGCGCGCGGTCGGTTGCAGCTGATCACTGGCCCGGCTTCGGTCTGGCCATAGCCTTGGAGCATGGTCAGCCCCATCGCTTCGAAAAACACGCCGACATCGGGATTGAGTGGAGCGCCACCCGAAACCATCGCCTTGATCCGTCCGCCGAACCTCTTGCGGATCTTGGGCCGGAGCGAGCGTTCGAGGATCGCGTCCATCGGCAGGTCGCGCAGCCGCTTGCGTCCCCCCGCACGATGCGTGCCGATCGCCAGCGCCCGGTCCATCAGGTAATTCGCGACTTTCCCCTGCTTCTCGATCTGGTTCATGATCCGCTGGCGCAACACTTCGAAGAGTCGGGGGACGACGACCATGATCGTGGGGCGCGTCTCCTCGATATTGCTGGCGAGCTTCTCCAGACCTTCGGCGTAGTAGATCTGCGCGCCGACCCCGATGGGTAGGTACTGACCGCCGGTATGCTCGTAGGCGTGGCTGAGGGGCAGGAACGACAGGAACCGTTCCTCCTCGTCGATACCGAAATCGTTGAGCAGCACCTCGGCCGCGCCCGCCACATTGCACAGGATCATGCCGTGATGCTGCAGCACGCCGCGCGGCGCGCCCCCCGTGCCGCTGGTGTAGATGATGCACGCGGTCCGGTCGCGCTGGATACCGGCGATCCGTGCATCGACTGCCGCGCGCGCGACAGTCGCATCGCCTTCAAGCATGCCAGACCAGGCATGGCACTGCAGGTTGCCGCCCTGGTACTGGCGAATACCGTCCATCGGGATGACATGCTCGGCCATGCCCGTGCGGAAGATCGCAGGGATCAGCGGAACCGAGAGCTTCTCTGTCGAGACGATCACCGCGCGCGCGCCGGAATTGTCGAGGATGTGCGCGTGATCGCGTTCGGTATTGGTGGTGTAGGTCGGCACAGTCACCAGCCCGGCGGCCATGATCGCCAGGTCGGCGATGCACCACTCCGGCCGGTTCTCGCTGACGAGCATGACCCGGTCGCCTTCGTGGAGGCCCAGCGCATTGAGGTTTTCGGCAAGCAGGCAGACCTGTCGCGCCGCTTCGGCCCAGCTGATCGTTTGCCAGGTGCCGCCACGCTTCGCACCGAGGAAGGGCTTGTCGCCGCGCTCGTCGGCGCGTTTCAAGAACAGTTCGACAAGGTTTTTGGCCGAATCAAGGTCGGACAGCTGCACTAAGCCTGGCTCCTGCTTCCCGCTGGTTGCCGCCGCAACCTTGGCCTTGCGTCTAAGCCCGCGTCGCCGCAGCGGCAAGAGGGGTGAGGTCGGCGATGGGGCGGCATGTCATGGCGTATCGAGCTGGCTTTCGATGCGCGGGTCGCGGGCGGATTGCCACGTGCCATCGCGCCGAAGCACCGCGTTCGCCTTGACGCTGGCCGGGCGGATCGTGACCGTGTGACCCAGCGCGCGCAGGCGGTCGGCCGACAGTTCCAGCCAAGTGCCCTGTTCGACCATCATGCTGTCGCCAAACGCCATCACGAACGGCATCGCCAGTGCGGCCTGAGCGTCGAGCCCGAAATCTATCACCCCGATGATCGAGCGTGCGGTCTGGACCGGGATCGTCGGCCCGCCCGCAGCACCGACCACCATAAGTGGGCGTCCCGCCGGATCCCACACCACCATCGGCGCCATCGAACTGCGCGGTCGCTTGCCGCCCTCGACCCGGTTGGCGACCGGGCGGCCCGCGACGTTGGGCGAGCGGCTGAAATCGGTCAGCTCGTTGTTGAGGTAGAACCCGTTCGCCACCAGACCCGATCCGAAAGCGCTTTCGATGGTCGAGGTGTAGCTGACCATCGTACCCTCGCGGTCGACGACCGAGAAATGCGAAGTGCCGCTTTCTGGCCCTTCGTCACCATCGGCGAAGGCAGTGACAGTGCCGGCAGGCTTGCCCGGGGCGACGCTCGCCATGCGCCGGTCGGGCGCGATCAGCGCGCCGCGCTGAGCCAGGTATCCGGGGTCGATGAGCCCGGCCACCGGTACGGGCACGAAATCGGAATCCCCGATGAAGAGTTCGCGGTCGGCATAGGCGAGCCGTTGCGATTCCACGAACAAGTGCCAGGTGACGGGGTTCTCCGCTCCGAGTGCGACGAGATCGAAGCGTTCGAGCTGGCCAAGTATCTGGATGACTGCGATCCCGCCCGAACTGGGCGGTCCCATTCCACAGATCCGGTGGCGGCGATAGGTGCCGCACACCGGCGCGCGCTCCTTTGCAACGTAGCCGCCGATGTCGGCAACGGTCATCGCGCCTGGGCGCGGCGTGGCGGCGGCGACCACGGCGGCGAGCTCGGCAGCGCGGGCACCTTCGTAAAAGGCGTCGGGTCCGGCATCGGCGACCGCCTCGAACGTGCGCGCCAGGTCCTCGTTTACGATCAGGGTGCCGACGGGATGAGGGTTGCCCTCGGCGCCGAAGAACAACCTGCGGCCCGCTGCCGTCCACGCGGCACGATCCTTGGTCGATTCAAGCGAACCGCGCAGGCGAGGGTTTATCCGGAACCCCTCGCGCGCCAGCGCGATCGCGGGTTCGAACAGCTTGGCCCAGGGCAGCTTGCCGTGTGCCGAATGCGCCTTGGCCGCGAGCGCGATATTCCCCGGTACGCCGACGCTGAGCCCGCTCTTCACCGATTCGCCAAACGGTGGCACCGTGCCGTCCGCGCGCAGGAACCAGTCCGGGGTTGCGCCGATGGGCGCGGTCTCGCGCCCATCGTAGGACGTGACCGCGCCATCGGCGGCACCGCGCACCAGGAACCCGCCGCCGCCAATGCCGGAACTCTGCGGCTCCACAACAGTCAGTGCAAGCATCACCGCGATTGCCGCGTCTGTGGCATTGCCGCCCGCCCGCAGCATCACGAGCCCGGCCTGCTCGGCGCGCGGGTCGGCCGCGCTAACAGCGCCCACGCCCAGGTGCACCGCCGTGGTGTCGGGCGCTGTGGTTGCGCAGCCCCCCAAGGTCGCGGCAGAAAGCGCGAGCGAAAGAAATCGTGCCAGCATTTCCAAGGCGCTATTCACTGCCGACCGCCTCGGCAAGCGTTGCGAAGCCATCCCGCCGCATCAGCTGTTCAATTCCGCGCACAATCCGCCGCGCCAGCGCCGGGCCTTCGTAAACAAGCGCGCTGTAAAGCTGCACCAGGCTCGCCCCGGCGCGGATGCGAGCCCAGGCATCATCCGCCGATCCGATCCCGCCGACCCCGACCAGCGGAACAGCACCGCCAGTCGCGGCGCGGAAATCCCGGACGCATTGCTGGGCGAGATCGCGCAAGGGTGAGCCCGACAGGCCGCCCGTTTCTCCGGCGTGGCGCGAGCGCAGCGCGGGCCGGGTGATCGTGGTGTTGGCGACGATCAGCGCGCCGAGACGCTTGTCCAGCGCGATACGCGCGATCGCATCGATATCGGCGGGCGCGAGATCAGGCGCGACCTTCAGGAACACCGGCGGGCCGCCCGCGCCGCGCGCCTCCAGCACCGCGTCCAGCAGGCCGGTCAGCGCGCCCTCGTCTTGCAGGGCGCGAAGGCCGGGGGTGTTGGGGCTGGAGATGTTGACCGCCAGATAACTGGCGAATGGAGACATCATGCGCGCCATCAAGGCGTAGTCGGTTATACGGTCGGGCGAATCCTTGTTCGCGCCGAGGTTGATGCCGAGGATCCCGGGTCGGCCGCGCCGCCGTTCCAGCCGCGCGACCGCCGCCGCCGCGCCGCCGTTGTTGAAACCCATGCGGTTGATCACGGCGCGGTCCTCAACCAGCCGGAACAAGCGGGGGCGCGGGTTGCCCGCTTGCGGAAGCGGGGTGATCGAGCCGACCTCGCTGAACCCGAATCCCAGGCCGAACAGCGCATCGGGCACCTCGGCATCCTTGTCGAACCCGGCGGCGATGCCGAGCGGATTGGGAAAGGTGATCCCGGCCACCTCGATCGCCAGCCTGCCCGGCGCGGGCGGGCGGCGCGCGGGACTGAGTTTGAGGAGGTCGAGCGTCAGCCGATGCGCTCGTTCCGAATCGAGCGCGAACAGGGCCGGGCGCAGCAAGGGAAAGACCATCAGCGTCGCCTATGCGATCACGGGAATCGTGTCGAGCGTGTCAAAAGAGAACATTTCGGACGGATTTGGACGCGATTGTAACAAAATAGACGCTGGACCTGTCGCTTACATACAATCGGTTCGTCGCAGCCCAGGCTATTGCGCGATTGCGACCCGAAGGGCTCGAAGCAGCGATGCAGAGAGTTCCTCTACTTCAAGGGGCGGTCCGGAAACGGGCCGCCCTTTTTTTGCGCGCGCCGGGCAGCGGCGCGCCGCCTTTTGCTAACGACTCGCAAGAGGGGAATTTCGGTTGAAATCGGACCAATTCAGTCCGATTTGCGCCGCATGCGCCTGTCCAATCTCGCTGACTACGCCGTCGTCACGATGAGCGCCGCCGCGCGTCATTGCGGCAAGGCAGCGCTGGTCGATGTCGGCAACAAGCGACACGCGCGAACGAGCGCGGCGGAACTAGCCGCGGAAACTGGCCTGCCGGTGCCCACGGTACAGAAACTGGTCAGCAAGTTATCGGCTGCAGGGCTGTTGCGTTCGGTGCGCGGGGCGGGCGGCGGGCTGCAACTTGCGCGACCGGCGGCCGCGATCACCCTGGCCGACATCGTGGAGGCGGTCGAGGGACCAATCGCGCTGACCGCATGCATCGATGGCGAATGCGCGATGGATCACGACTGCCGTGTCAAGCCGCACTGGCCGCTGGTCAACACCGCCCTGCGCGGCGCGCTGGCGGGAATCGCGCTGACCCAGCTCGCGGGCATGAGAGAAATGGCATGAACGAAGAGATCGAACTCCAGGATCGGGAAGCGCGCGAAGCTGCCGCCAAGGCGGCCGAATACGAGCATGGCTGGTCGGCGGACATCGAGACCGAGTTTGCCGAAAAGGGGCTGACCGAAGACACCGTCCGCTTCATTTCGGCCAAGAAGAACGAGCCGGAATGGATGCTCGAATGGCGATTGAAGGCATTTCGCCTGTGGCAAACGATGGCCGAACCGGACTGGGCCAAATTGGGCTATCCGGCGATCGACTATCAGGACGCCTACTACTACGCCGCGCCCAAGAAGAAGCCAACCCTGGCCAGCCTCGACGAGCTGGATCCCGAGATCAAGGCAGTCTACGACAAGCTCGGCATTCCAGTGGCGGAGCAGGAAGTGCTCGCCGGGGTCGAAGGCGCGCGCAAGGTCGCAGTGGATGCGGTGTTCGACAGCGTCAGCGTTGCCACCACGTTCCGCGAGGAACTCAAGCGCGCGGGCGTGATCTTTCTGTCGATAAGCGAAGCGATCCGCGAATATCCCGAGCTGGTGAAGAAATGGCTCGGCAAGGTCGTGCCGCAGCACGACAACTTCTTCGCCACCCTGAACTGCGCGGTCTTTTCCGACGGCACCTTCGTCTATGTGCCCGAGGGCGTACGGTGCCCGATGGAGCTCAGCACCTATTTCCGCATCAATGCCGAGAACACCGGCCAGTTCGAACGCACGCTGATCATTGCGGAAAAAGGCAGCTACGTCAGCTACTTGGAAGGCTGCACCGCGCCGATGCGCGACGAGAATCAGCTCCACGCCGCGGTGGTGGAACTGGTCGCGCTCGACGATGCCGAGATTAAGTACTCCACCGTGCAGAACTGGTATCCCGGCAATGCGGAAGGCGTGGGCGGAATCTACAATTTCGTCACCAAACGCGGCCTTTGCCAAGGCGCGCGCTCGAAGATTTCGTGGACCCAGGTCGAAACTGGCAGCGCGGTCACGTGGAAGTATCCGAGCTGCGTCCTCAACGGCGAGGACAGCGTGGGCGAGTTCTACTCGGTCGCGGTGACCAACAATTTTCAGCAGGCCGATACCGGCACCAAGATGATCCACAACGGGCGTGGAAGTCGTTCAACCATCATCTCCAAGGGCATCAGCGCGGGCAAGAGCAACAACACCTATCGCGGGTTGGTGCGGGTCGGGCCCAATGCCGATGGCGTGCGCAATTTCACCCAGTGCGACAGCCTGCTGCTGGGCGACCAGTGCGGCGCGCACACCGTGCCCTATATCGAGGTCAAGAACCCCAGCGCGCAGATCGAGCACGAGGCGACCACCAGTAAGATCAGCGATGACCAACTGTTCTACGCCATGCAGCGCGGCCTGGGCGAGGAAGAGGCCGTGGCGCTGATCGTCAATGGCTTCGCGCGCGAGGTGCTCAAGGAACTGCCGATGGAATTCGCGGTCGAGGCGCAGAAGCTGCTGGCGATTTCGTTGGAAGGGAGTGTTGGGTAATGTGGTTTCCAACGAAGCGGAAAGTGACGTGGAAACTGGCCGAATTCTACGGCTTGTCCATGAATCTCGAAAGCCGACTGGCGGCAATTGAATCTACTTTCGACGATAGCGCCAAGATTTTTGGTCCGCTGGAGGGGCTTCCAGAGCTTCGCCAAGAGTTGGCTGACACTACACAGGCGCTCTATTTGGCAAGCGCAGCAATCCATTGTGAGCAGGTGTCGTCGCGAGCGATGGCGAAGCGGCTACCATTCTTCGAACAGTGCCTCCTCACTTACCAGAATACCATTGCATCTATCGAGCAATCCACTCGCTTAATTCGGCAGGCGGCGTGACCACCCGCAAAACCCTCCAGCTCCGCGATCCGTCTGAGACCGCCGACACCGCGCCCGCGCTCAAGAAGAAGGGGCGCGGGTGGGAGATTTCGGACAAGCGGCTCGACGTGCTGCACGAGCAGGCGCGCGAGATGCGGCGGCATTCGTCCGAGGCGCACAAGGCGCTCGCGGCGCGTTTCGCCAAGGCCGATCTCGGGCGCTACAAGTTTACCCGCCACGCGGTGGTCGGCAGCGCAATCGTCGATTTCAACTGCCACAACCTCGGCATGGCCATCGCCATCGACGAGGAAGGGCAAGATGATGCGCTGGCCAAGCGCCGCGACAAGAGCCTCGAAAGCGTCGGCATCCGGGTGATGCGGATCAAGGCTGCCGACATCGTCGAGAATATCGACGAGGTTCTCGCCCGGATCACCGCCGGAATGCGAATGCGGATCGCCGACAAGAAGGACAAGGCCCGCGCCCACGCCGCCGCCAATCCCAACCAGCACTACGGGCGGCCGAAAGCGCCGCGCAGGAACGACTGATGCTTCAGATTGACGATCTTCACGCCACCGTCGCCGCAGCTGGCGATTCCAGGCCGATCCTCAAGGGCCTTTCGCTCACCGTGAACGCGGGCGAGGTCCATGCGATCATGGGCCCCAACGGCGCCGGCAAATCGACGCTGTCCTATGTCATGGGCGGACGCCCGGGGTACGAGGTGACGGGTGGGTCAGTGACGTTCAACGGGCAGGATCTGCTCGCCATGGACCCGCACGAACGCGCCGCACTGGGTCTGTTCCTCGGGTTCCAGTACCCGGTCGAGATTCCCGGCGTCTCCAACGTCCAGTTCCTGCGCGAGGCGCTCAACAGCCAGCGCAAGAGTCGGGGCGAGGAACCGCTCTCGGGCGGCGAATTCCTCAAGCTCGCCAAGGAGAAGGCCGCGCTGCTCCGCCTCGACATGGACATGCTCAAGCGGCACGTGAACGTAGGCTTCTCGGGCGGCGAGAAGAAGCGCGCCGAGATGGTCCAGATGGGCATCCTCGATCCCGTGCTGGCGGTGCTCGACGAGACCGATTCCGGCCTCGACATCGACGCGCTGCGGGTGGTCGGCGAAGGCATCAACGCGATCATGCGCCGCCCCGACAAGGCCGTGCTGCTGATCACCCACTATCAGCGCCTGCTGGACTACGTGAAGCCCGACTACGTCCATGTGCTGGCGGACGGGCGGATCGTGAAGACCGGCGGGCCGGAACTGGCGCTCCAGCTCGAACGCGAAGGCTACGATGCGGTGATGGCGGATGCCTGAAACAGCCACCCTCCCCACCCGCCGGGACGAGGCCTGGCGCTATGCCGCGGTCGAGGCTTTGGCCGGTGTGCCGCTCGACCCGTGGCGCGCGATCGCGGTGCCTGCGGGCGAGACGTTCCGCGAATGCCTGACGATCGAGGATGGCAGCGCGGGGCGCACCGAGCTGCGCCGCCTGCATGTGACGGTGGGCGACGGCGCGCGGTGCGAGCTTTACGCCGTGATCGCCGCGGCCGACTACGCCCGGATCGAGATCGAGGTGACGCTGGGCCGGGCGGCGCATTTCGGATTTGGGGGCGTCACCGTGGGCGGGCGCGACACGGTGCGCGAGTACGTGACCCGTGTGATCCACGCGGAACCGGATGCGACCAGCGAGCAGGTCGTGCGCAGCGTGCACTGGGGGCAGGGCACGGGTAATTTCCTGGGCAACATCGAGGTCGCCCGCCACGCCCAGAAGACTGACGCGGCGCAGAGCTTCAAGGGCCTGCTGCTGGAAAAGGGCGCGAGCGTGAACGCCGTGCCGCAACTCGAAATCTTCGCCGACGACGTGAAATGCGCGCATGGTGCGACCGTGGGCCAGCTCGACGAGACCGCGCGCTTCTACATGGCCGCACGCGGGCTCGCGCCCGAGGTGGCGCGGCGGCTGCTGGTCCAGGCCTTCATCGGCGATGCCTTCGTGGCGCTCGACGACGATGATGCGCGCGAGCGGCTGATGCAGGTCGCGCTCGACAAGCTGGACCGCCACCTGTGAGCGGTGCGCTTACATCACCCCCCCCCTTCAGGGGAGGGGCCGGGGGTGGGGGCGGTAGCCTCGCAACATCCCCCACCCCAACCCCTCCCCTGAAGGGGAGGGGCTTGAAGGACGACTTCCCCGGCCTGGTCAATGCCGACGGAACGCCGTGGCATTATCTCGACACCGCCGCTTCGGCGCAGAAGCCGCAGGTCGTGATCGACGCGATGGCGCGCGCCCTGGGCCGCGAATATGCGACCGTCCACCGCGGGGTCTATTCCCGCAGTGCCGAAATGACGCTGGGCTACGAAGCGGCGCGGCGGCGGGTGGCGCAGTTCATCGGCGGGCGCGAAAGCGAGATCGTGTTCGTGCGCGGCGCGACCGAGGCGATCAATCTCGTTGCCTCGAGTTGGGGCGGGGCGAACCTGCAAGCGGGTGACAGGATCGTTCTATCCGCGGTGGAACATCATTCGAATATCGTACCATGGCAGATGGTCGCGGAACGGACTGGCGCGGCGATCGACATTTGCCCGCTGACCGAGGACGGACGGATCGACCTGGACTGGCTAGCAGCCAATATTTCGCCGCGTACCCAGATGGTTGCGCTGGCACATGTGTCGAACGTGCTCGGTTCGGTCCTCGATGCGCGGCGGGCAGCGGACATCGCGCATTCGGTGGGGGCAAAGCTGCTGCTCGACGGGTGCCAGGCGGCGCCGCGGATGGCGCTCGACATGGCTGCGCTCGGGTGTGATTTCTACGCTTTTTCAGGGCATAAGCTCTATGGCCCAACCGGGATCGGGGTGCTGTGGGCGCGCGAGGAAATCCTCGCCGAAATGCCCCCATACCAAGGCGGCGGCGCCATGATCGAGCGGGTGACGTTCGAACGCACCACCTATGCCCCAGCACCTCAACGGTTCGAAGCCGGGACCCCGATGATCACCGAAGCGATCGCACTCCACGCTGCGATCGATTACGTCGACGCCCTCGGCCCCAACGCCCTGTTCGCGCACGAATCTTCGCTCGCTGCGCTGCTGCGCGACGAACTGCGCGCCTTGAACTCTGTCCGCCTGTTCGGCCCCGACGAAAGCGCCGGGATCGTCTCCTTCGCGCTCGAGGGGGTTCACCCGCACGATCTGGGCACCATATTGGACGAGGAACACGTCGCCATCCGCGCCGGGCACCACTGCGCTCAGCCGCTGATGGACGCGCTCGGGGTGCCCGCGACCGCGCGGGCGAGCTTCGGGCTCTATTCGGACGAGAGCGACATCGCCGCATTGATGCGCGGGATCGAGCGAACGCTGAGGATATTCGGATGAACGAGCAGGCGAAATTCACTGTCGAGGAAGTTGGCCGCGCAACGCCTCCCGCGCGTGCGCGCGTGGAAGATGCGCCTGAAAACGTGGGCGAAACCTTCGCCCGCAAGCGCGACTATCTCGAAGGCTTCCTCAAGGCCAAGCCCGAAGGGATGGCGGCTGGCGATCCGGGTGGCGATCTGTACGAGGCAGTCGTGGCGGCGCTCAAGGAGATCTACGACCCCGAAATTCCGGTCAATATCTACGATTTGGGTCTGATTTACGGGGTGGAAGTAAGCCCTGACGCCGATGTCGCGATCACCATGACGCTGACGACCCCGCATTGCCCGGTCGCCGAATCGATGCCGGGCGAGGTCGAACTGCGCGCCGCCAGCGTACCCGGGGTGCGCGATGCCGAGGTCAATCTGGTCTGGGATCCGCCATGGGGGCCCGACAAGATGACCGACGAGGCGCGGCTCGAACTGGGGATGCTGTGATGCCCGACACCAAGACCCGCCAGCGCCCCGCCGCTGTCGCCCTTACCCCCGCCGCCGAGGCACGCGTGGCCGAACTGATGGCCAAGGCTCCTGAAGACGCCATCGGGGTGCGCCTGTCGACCCCGCGCCGGGGCTGCTCGGGCCTCGCCTATTCGGTCGACTACGTGACCGAAGAGCAGGCGTTCGACGAGAAGATCGAAACGCCGGGTGGCACCTTCTATATTGACGGCGCATCGGTGCTCTACCTTGTCGGCAGCACGATGGATTGGGTCGAGGATGACTTCGCGGCCGGGTTCGTGTTCACCAACCCCAATGCCAAGGGCGCCTGTGGCTGCGGCGAAAGCTTCATGGTTTGATCACCGCCCCAGCAGCGACCTGACGCAGGCCGCGCGATCCACATCGAGTCCGTCGGAAGCGCGGCGTGCGTCGACGTAAGTGGCCGTCGGTTCCGCACCCGGTGTCAGTGGGTAGAGGAACACGTCGAGCACGCAGGACTCGCCCGAGAATTGCAGCTTGCGGACATCGCCTTCGCGCACGTCCAGCCGGGGTGTTCCAAACTGGCGGGTGATCGTGGCGGCATTTGCGCCGATTAGGCCGTCGACGCCGGCAAGGCTCATCACCGTAGGCGCGCGGAACTGGCCGGCTTGTGGCGACGGCGTGGGCTGGACGACCATTGGTGGGGGGCTTTGCCCAGGACGACTGACCGGCGGCGGCGCACTGGTAGCCGGGCGTGGCACGGCGGGGCCGCAAGCGGCAAGCAGCGGGAAGAACAGGAACGCTGCGTACTTAAACACCGGATACAACCCTTGCGCGGCGGTGGACGAGGTGGGTGGCGGCGGCCGCACCGATTACCGGCACCACCAGATTGACGATGGGCACCGCCATGAGCGCGGCGACGAAACCGCCCAGGGCGAAGCGCGACAGCGGCGACACTGGCGACGGATCCTTCAGGCCGGTACGGTGGCGAAACCAGACCATGTCGGTCAGTTCGCGCCCCAGCAGCCAGGCATTGACGAACCAGAACAACAGCGCCGTGCCGACCCCCGTCACCAGCAGGATCAGCGCAAGCGGCAGTACCGCGAGATTGATCAGCAGCGCGCGGGCGGTCGAACGCAGGCTGGCGCTGAGGTCTTCCCAGAACGTGCGCGTGCGAAGCGAATTGGTGGTCGCGGGATAATGCCGCTCTTCCACCGCCTCGACGATCTCCTCGGCGAAGAACTGCAGCACCGCCAGCGCGACCAGGCGGAACAGTAGCCAGCCGCCGATCACCGTCGCCAGCACCGCGATCAGGGCGCCCAGTTCGCCCTCGTAACCCGTGTTCCATCCCGCCAGCGCGCGCGACAGGCCATACCAGCCCGCCACGCCCAGCAGCGCGAACAATGCCAGGGTGATCAGGACCGATTTTGCCAGCACGCGCAGAATCCGGCCATCGGCGAGCTGGGGCAGCGCGCGGGCGAGGGCAGCGACGGCGGCGTTCATACCGCCCGCTGTGCCGGTTCGGGACCGTGTCCGTCAACCGCAACCCCGCCCGAAACCCTTGGCCTGAGCCTTACGAGCGGCTAGGCGCGCGGCGACTTTTCCCCAACCCGAGGATTTTCCGAGTGAGCGCACCCCGTTACGATGTCATCGCGATCGGCAACGCCATTGTCGATGTCATGGCCCCCTGCTCCGAGGACCAGTTGGTCCAGCTGGGCCTCAATCGCGGCGGGATGACGCTGGTCGACGAAGACGGCGCGCAGCGGCTCTACGACGCAATGGGGCCCGCCAGGGAAATCTCGGGCGGCTCGGCGGCCAACACGCTCGCCGGCATGGCGGCGCTGGGCGCGCGCTGCGCCTTCATCGGCCAGGTCGCCGACGATCAGTTGGGCGAGGTCTTTACCCACGACATCCGCGCCGGCGGGATCGCGTTCGACACGCCCGCGCGCGCGGGGCAGCCGGCGACCGCGCGCTGCCTGATCTTCGTGTCGCCCGATGGCGAGCGCACGATGAACACGTTCCTGGGCGCCAGCCAGTTCCTGCCGCCCGCCGCGCTTGATGATGCCACAATCGCGGACGCGGGCATCCTCTATCTCGAAGGCTACCTGTGGGATCCGGAAGAGCCGCGCCGCGCCATGCGCCGCGCGATCGAGGTTGCGCGCGCGGCGGGCCGCAAGGTCGCCTTCACCGCCAGCGAGAGCTTCGTGATCGACCGTCACGGCGACGATTTCCGCGCGCTGATAAACGAGGGCCAGATCGACATCCTGTTCGTCAACGAGCACGAACTGACGACGCTGACCGGCGAAAAGGATTTCGAGGCAGGTGTGGCCAGCCTCAAGGACAAGCTCCCCGTGCTGGTCGCTACCCGCAGCGCCGCGGGCGCCATCGCCATCGCCCACGGGGAACGCGCCGAAGTGGCCGCCGAGCCGATCGACAAGGTCGTCGACACGACCGGCGCGGGCGACCTGTTCGCCGCCGGGTTCCTTACGGGCCACGCGCGGGACGAATCGCTCGAACGCTGCCTGCGCATGGGCGCGATCTGCGCCGCCGAAATCATCAGCCATTACGGCGCCCGGCCGGAGGCAGACCTCAAGGCGCTGGTGGCCGCGAAGCTGGCCTGATCAACGCACCTGCGTTAACCAGGATCGCCAAGGGCGCTGTGAAAGACGCTGGGGGATTCAGACAAGTCAGCGAATCGACGAGCGACGGTAGCGATCCGGGCTGGCATGAACCCGGACCTGACGGGCGCGGCGAGGTTTCCGACTGGGGCAGCGGCGAGTAGAAACCGCGCCTGACTTCAGGGAATGGGCCTGCGCGCCTGGGCGAAAGCCCGCGCGAATTGGGCTTCGTCATGTGCACCGATAAGCAGATTCGGGCCCACCAGATAACCCGGCGTACCGGCAAGACCGAGCTGGAAGGTATCGCGAGCATTGCGTTCGAGCAGGGCGTCGATCCTTGCGGTGTCCGAGGTGGCCAAGGCGTTGTCCCAATCGCCACCCGCCGCGATCACGGCGTCGCGCACGCTGGCTTCGTCGAGCCCGGGCGCGGCCATCAGGGCGTTGTGGAGGCGGTGATAAGCGGCGTCGTCTCGAACAGCGAGCGCGATGCGCGCCGCGCGCACCGAGCGCGGGCCAAGCACCGGCCAGTCGCGGTAGACCAGCCGCACTTTGCCATCGCGCGCTGCGGCGCGTTCCAGTTCCGGCGCGGCCTTGCGGCAGGCGCCGCAGGCGTAGTCGGTGAAGATCATCACCGTCACGTCCGCATCAGTGGGGCCGTGCGCGGGAAAGCCCGAGGCGGCCAGGATTTCGGCAATGAATGCGCGGTCCGACAGGTCCATTCCCACCGGTGCGGTACGATTGATGAGCCAGGGCAAAACGGCGCCCATCGCCACCAGCACGGCGAGGATCGCCAGCGGGCGGCGGCCCGATCTCACGCTTCGCGCGCCACTTCACGCCAGCCAATGTCGCGCCGGCAGAAACCGCTCGAAAAATTGATCGCATCGACGGCACGGTACGCCTTCGCCTGCGCCTCCGTCACACTCGCGCCGCGCGCGGTGACGTTCAACACACGGCCCCCGTTGGCGACGAGCGTGTTGCCATCCAGCCTCGTGCCCGCGTGGAAGACCCGCGCGTCGGCAACCCCGGAAAGGTCGATCATCCCGCCTTTTTCGGGCGTCCCGGGATAACCGCGCGCCGCCATCACAACCGTCAGTGCATAGTCGCCCGTCAGCCGCACCGGCCCCGCGGCGGCGAGCGTGCCTTGCGCGCAGGCGAGCAGCAGTTCGCCAAGGTCGCTGTCGAGGCGCGTCATCAGCACCTGGCATTCCGGGTCGCCGAAGCGGGCGTTGTATTCGATCAGCTTCGGCCCATCGTCCGTCAGCATCAACCCGGCGAACAGCACGCCCTGGTAGGGCATTCCCTCGGCGGCGAGGGTGCGCACCGTGGGCGCGATAATGCGCTCCATCACCTCGGTCTCGAGCGCGGGGGTCAGCACCGGTGCGGGGCTGTAGGCGCCCATGCCGCCGGTGTTCGGGCCGGTATCGCCCTCGCCCACGCGCTTGTGGTCCTGTGCGCTGCCGAAGGGTACGATCGTTTCGCCATCGGTGAGCGCAAAGAAGCTTGCCTCCTCGCCCTGCATGAACTCCTCGATCACCACCTCGGCCCCGGCGTCACCGAACGCGCCGCTGAACATATCGGCAAGCGCCGCTTCCGCCTTGGCGGTGGTCTCCGCGATGACCACGCCCTTGCCCGCAGCCAATCCATCGGCCTTGAGCACATAGGGCGCAGCGAAGCGGGCGAGCGCGGCCTGCGCCTCGGGCAGCGATTTCGTGCGGACGTACCCGGCGGTGGGGATGCCCGCGCGCTCGCACAGGTCCTTGGTAAAGCCCTTGCTCCCCTCGAGCTGCGCGGCTTTGGCCGACGGGCCGAATACCGGTACGCCCGCCGTGCGCAGCGTATCGCCGAGGCCATCGACGAGGGGCGCTTCCGGCCCGACCACGACCAGGCCGATCGCGTTCGCCTGGCAGAAATCGGTCACTGCCGCATGGTCGCCTATATCGAGCGCGACCAGTTCGGCATGATCGGCTATCCCCGGGTTCCCCGGACTGGCCCACAACCGGTCGCAGAGCCGGGATTGCGCCAGCTTCCACGCCAGCGCATGTTCGCGCCCGCCGCTGCCGAGTAGAAGGATGTTCATGGCCGCCGAATACCCCGAAGATGCCGGTGATGCCGGGCTGGTAGCGAAGGGCCGCGCCGGCGACAACGCCGCGCCGCTTACCATCAGTGAAATCTCGAACCTGCTCAAGCGCACGGTCGAGGACCGGTTCGGCTTCGTGCGGCTGCGCGGCGAGCTGTCGGGGGTCAAGCGCGCGGCCTCGGGCCACCTCTATTGCTGCCTCAAGGACGAAAACGCCGTGATCGACGGCGTGATGTGGCGCGGCGGGGCGCAGCGTCTCGCCTTCCGGCCCGAGGACGGGGTCGAGGTGATCGCCAGCGGCAAGCTCACCACTTATCCGGGCCGCTCGAAATACCAGATCGTGATCGAGAGCATGGAGATCGCGGGCGAGGGCGCGCTGCTCGCGCTGCTCGAAAAAACCCGCGCGCGGCTGGCGGCGGAGGGGCTGTTCGCTGCGGAGCGCAAGCGGGCGCTGCCCTACCTGCCGCGCACCATCGGGGTGGTGACATCGCCCACCGGCGCGGTGATCCGCGACATCCTCCACCGCCTTGCCGACCGATTCCCGAGCCATGTCCTCGTCTGGCCCGTGCTGGTCCAGGGGCAAGGCGCGGCGGACCAGGTCGCGGCGGCGGTGCGCGGGTTCGGGGCCATGGCGCAGGACGCGCGGCCCGACCTCCTGATCGTCGCGCGCGGGGGCGGCTCGATCGAGGACTTGTGGAGCTTCAACGAGGAGAGTGTGGTCCGCGCGATCGCCGAATCGCCGATCCCCACGATCAGCGCGGTGGGGCACGAAACCGACACGACGCTGGCGGACTATGCCGCGGACCGGCGCGCGCCCACGCCCACCGCCGCCGCCGAGATGGCGGTGCCGGTGCGCGGCGAGCTGGCCGCCACGCTGGCCGATTTGGCGGCGCGCAAGAAACGCGCGATCCTGCGCCCGGTCACGCTGGGGCGCGAACGGCTGGCGGCGCGTGCCGATCGGCTGCCCGCGGTGCAGGCACTGCTCCAGCCACGGGCGCAGCGGCTCGACGAGTTGGGCGAGCGGCTGCGGCGCGGCCTGTCGGACCGCGCGGGTAAGGGGCGCGAGGCGCTGGCCGCCCGCCGCTTGCGACCCGATGCGCTGTTCCGGCGGCTGCGTGACGCGAAGCTCGACCTCGCCAGGAACCGGCTGTCGCCCGCGCTTTTGCGGCAGCGCGCCGCGCGTGATGGCGACAGGTTTGCCGCGCTCGATCGGGTGCTACGCTCGCTCGACCCCAAGGCGCCGCTCGTGCGCGGGTTCGTGTTGGTGCGCGATTCGGCGGGTGCGCTGGTCCGGACCCGCGCCGCCGCGGCGGTCCATCCCGGCCTCGCGATCGAATTTGCCGATGGCACGCTCGAAGTCGCGCCCACCGGTTCAGCGCCGGTCAAACCCGCGCCCGCCACACCGGTGAAACGCCGCCCTTCCACGCCGAGCGGGCAGGGCGATTTGTTCTGACGGTGCGCGTTTGCTAGGGCTGCGATCATGTTGATGAATTCAGGCAGGAGCGAGGCCAGGCTCCATTATGGCCCCAGCGGCTTTCGCGTGCTGCGCCACGGCCAGCACGTGTTCTGCGCGGTCAGCGGAGAGGCGATCCCGCTGGATGAGCTGCGCTACTGGTCGGTCGAGCGCCAGGAACCCTACGCCAGCGCCGAGATCGCGACGCGGCGGATGTTGCAGGGGTGATCGGCACGCGGTTCGTCATCGCAGCGGTCATGTTCGTCGCCCTCTCCGCCTGCAGCAGTGTGGTGCCGCCAACCCGCGACACAGCCGTGGTTCAGCCCATTCCCGCGCCCGGTCCTGCGGCCGTGCCCGCCCCGTCTGCGCCAACCACCTTCACTTACACCGGCGAACTGACCCAGGGCGGCTGGCTGCGCGGCCAGGCGCCTGCCGGGACCGTTTCCGCCCGGCTGGGCGAACAGGCGCTGACGCTCGACCCACAGGGGCGCTTCTTTGCTGCGTTCGATCGCGACGCCGGTCCCGATGCGCGGCTGGTTGCGCGGCTGGCCGACGGGCGCGTGGTCGAAAGCCCGCTACGGATAATGCCGCGCGCCTGGCAGATCGAGAACATCAATGCCGCGCGCACGCCCGGCGGCGCAAGCGCTGCGTTCATGGAACGCCGCCGCCCGGAACTGGCGCGGATCGCGGCGGCCCGGGCGAAGGATCACGATGTTGCCGGGTGGGCGCAGCAGTTCGTGTGGCCGGTCAAGGGGCGCATTTCGGGCCGCTTCGGATCGCAGCGCGTCTATCGCGGAGAACCTGGCGCCTACCATTCGGGCATCGACATCGCGACTGGCGAAAGCGGTACGCCGTTCGTGGCCCCGGCTGACGGGGTTGTGATCCTGGCGGCGGAAACGCCTTTCTCGCTCGAGGGCTACCTGCTGATGATCGACCACGGCAATGGCCTCAACAGCGCCTTCCTGCACAATTCGCGAGTGCTGGTGCGAGAAGGCGAGCAGGTGCGCCAGGGCCAGCCAATCGGGCACATTGGCGCAACCGGGCGGGCGACCGGGCCGCATCTCCACTGGGGTCTGATGTGGCGGGGTCAGCGGCTCGACCCGCTGCTGTTCACCGGCCCGATGAACTGACACACGCCATGCGCTGGCGACCGATCCTGGCCGTGCTGGTCGCGCTCGGCCTCGCACCCGGCACGTTCGTGCGCAACGACCCGATGGACGACTTGCGCCCGATCCTGATCGCGCAGCGGCTCAACCCGGGCCAGGCGCGAATCGGGCCGCTGGAAATCGAGGGCGCTTGGCATCTCACCAGCCCGAACACGCATTTTGGCGGCTTTTCGGCGCTGATCGTGCCGCGCGCGGGCGGTCTCGTGGCCATCAGCGACCGGGGCCGGTGGATGCGCTTTGCTGCGCCCGCGCACGGGCAGGTGCCGGTCCGCTTCGGCGCGCTGGGGGGCGAGACCGAGCCGGACAAGCGCGCGGTCGATGCAGAGGCGGCTGCCCATTGGCGGGGCACGACCTGGATCGCTTACGAACGCAGCAACAGCATCGAGCGTTACCGCAGCGGCGCGCTGATTGATCCCGAACGGGCCGAGCCGCCGCAAATGGCAGACTGGCCCGCCAATCGCGGCGCGGAAGCGATGGCGCGGCTCAGCGACGGTCATTTCCTGATGATCGGTGAAGGCTCGCCCGAATGGACCGGGACCGGCTATCCCGCGCTGCTGTTCGCGGACGACCCGGTGGACGGGGCGCGGGCGATCGAATTCGCCTTCGTCCCACCCAGCGGCTTCCGCGCCACCGACGCGGCGGCCTTGCCCGACGGGCGCGTGCTGATCCTGCTGCGGCGAATCGATCGCTATCTACCGCCGCGCTTCTCCGCCGCGTTGATGCTGGCCGATCCACGCGCGATCAAGCAAGACGGTGAATGGCGCGGCGAAATGCTGGCGACCATTGATGGCGACCTGCCGCGCGACAATTTCGAGGGGCTGGCAGTGGAACCACGCGCTGACGGCGCGCTGACGCTGTGGCTGATTTCGGACGACAACACCGCAGCGCTCCAGCGCACGCTGCTCTACAAGTTGCGCTGGGACATGCAAAAGGCGCGCGGAAATCCCGCGCGCCGTGCAATATCCGCTTCCCGACCCTGAGGTCGGAGGAAATCAGGCGGCAGCGGCCGCCTTCTTGAGCTCGCGCTTCACCTTCTGCGCGCTGGCCGACAGCTTTTCGTCGCTGGTCTTGAGCAGCCAGTTGTCCAGCCCACCATTGTGTTCGACCGAGCGCAGGCCGTGGGTCGACACGCGGAACTTGAACCCGCGACCCAGCTTTTCGCTCAGCAGCGTGACGTTCTGCAGGTTGGGCAGGAACACGCGCTTGGTCTTGTTGTTGGCGTGGCTCACGTTGTGGCCGACCTGGCGGCCCTTGCCGGTCAGTTCGCAGATGCGCGACATGGTTGCTCTCGTTCGTTCGTATTTGGGAGCCGCCGCGGGGGAAGCTCACAGGTGGTCGGGGTATCCCGGAAAGCGGCGCGCATAGCGGTGCCCCCGCGAATCGTCAACCCGAGTTGCGCCGAGGGGTTCAGCCGTATAGCGCGGGCGCGATGACCCGCTGGCCGATCCCCCCGCCAATGGCAAGGGCGCTCGAACTGGCGCGTGTGGCGGCCGAAGCGGGTGAGGTGCCGATCGGCGCGGTGGTGGTGAAAGACGGCGCAATCGTCGGCGAGGGCCACAATCGCCCGCGCGCCGACCACGATCCGACCGCACACGCCGAAATTCAGGCGATTCGCGCCGCCGCCCGTGCGCTCGGCAACGAGCGGCTCGAACGCTGCGACATCTACGTGACACTCGAACCCTGCGCGATGTGCGCCGGGGCGATCGTGCATGCCCGCATCGCGCGCGTCTACTACGCCGCGCCCGACCCCAAGGGCGGCGCGGTCGAACACGGCGCGCGGGTGTTCGACCACCCGCAGTGCCTGCATCGGCCCGAGGTCTATTCGGGCATGGGAGAGGCGGAGGCTGCCAGTTTGCTGCGCGGGTTTTTCCGCGAGCGGCGCTAGAGCCCGCGCCATATCCGCACCGCCGCGCCATCGGTGGGACCAAACCGCCGCCGTTCGCAGGGTTCGGGGCGGAAATCCTTGCCGTAGCAGAGCCGCAATTCCTCCAGCCAGCCGCGCGCGTTCAGCTTTACACCCACCGCCTCGCGCCGGAAGCCGGGGTTGGCGCGGAGGAACTCGGCGCGGACCATGCCCGCCGTCAGCGCCTCGTCGCGCGAGAGTCGGTCGAAGTCGGGCATTTGAAGGCTCTCCCACAGGATGCCGGTGACCTTGAGGTAGGTCTCGGGGCGGCGGACCATGCAGGCACCGTGCTTGGCCCACTGCCGCGCCAGCAGGCCGGCGGAGGGCGACATGCACAGATTGCGCCGCGCCTCGGCGGACGAAAGGCGCCGCGATGTCGGGCACCACTGCGGCCAGCCCTGCCGCGCCTCGGGCCAGAGGCCGTGCACGACCATGCCGAACCGCCCGTTGCGGCCCGAACACTGCATCGCATGGCGTCGGTCGCCCTCGCGCGGCTTGCAGAACTCCGGCGCCCAGCTGAGCGCCAGGGTGTAGCCGGTGACAGGCATCGTGCGCGCCGGGCCATCGGGCACGATGCGCGGCACCGCGATCTGCAGGGGCACACGGCACTGGTAGGCCTGGGCGTGGACCGGTGTCGCCAGCCCCAGCAGCAGGAGCGTTGCGGCCCTCACAACGGCGTGAAATCCAATCCGATGTCGGCCGCTGGCGCGCTCTGGGTCAGACGGCCGACCGAGACGTAGTCGACGCCGGTCGCGGCCTTGGCCTTGATGGTCTGGAGGTTGATGCCCCCGCTCGCCTCGGTCGGAACGCGTCCGGCCACCACTCCCACCGCCTCGCGCAGGGTATCCGGCTCCATGTTGTCGAGCAGCAGCCGGGTCGCGCCAGCGGCCAGCGCGGGTTCGATCTGGTCGAGCCGGTCGACCTCGCAGATGATCTCCTCCACCCCGGCCTCGACCGCGCGGCGGACGGCTTCGCCGACGCTGCCGGCCACGAGGACGTGGTTGTCCTTGATCATCGCCGCGTCCCACAGACCCATGCGGTGGTTGCTCCCCCCACCCATGCGCACAGCGTATTTCTCGAGATGGCGCAGGCCCGGGATGGTCTTGCGCGTGTCGAGCAGGGTGCAGGCGGGATTGTCCATCGCCCGCACATATTCGCGCACCAGCGTGGCGACGCCGGAGAGATGCTGGACCGTATTGAGTGCGCTGCGCTCCGCGGTGAGCATGGCGCGCGCATTGCCTTCGAGGCGCATGAGGTCGGCACCGGGTTCGACCTCGGCGCCTTCGGCCACCAACAGCTCGATCCGCATGTCGGGATCGAGCGCGCGGAAGAATGCTTCGGCCACCGGCAGGCCAGCGACCACGATCGCATCGCGGCTGTCCATCACCCCGGCAAAACGGGCATGTGCCGGGATCACGCTCTCGCTGGTGACGTCCCGCCCGCCGCCGGGGAGGCCCTCGCCCAAGTCTTCTGCAAGCGTATCACGGACGAAGCGGGCGAGGTCGAAGCCTTCCAGTGAGAATGTGCTCATGCGAGACCCTTAACCGGGCCGGCGGAGGCCCGGCAAGGGCGACCGCCCGCCCGCAGGCGCCCGTAGCGAAGCGAAGGGATAGCGCCGAGGAGCGCGGATGCGCGTTCGCAAAGAAAACTAATGCACGAACCGCGCGACCACATCCCTGTACGACCGGCTGACCTTCACCTCCGCCCCGCTTTCCAGCACCAGGAAGCATTCGCCATTGGTGTGCGGCTTCACCTGGCGCACCTGATCGAGGTTGACGATAGTCGAACGGTGCACGCGCTGGAACCGGCGCGGGTCGAGGCGGCGTTCCAGATCCTTCATCGTTTCGCGCAGGATCAACGAATTGTCGCCGGTATAGATGCACATGTAATCCCCCGCGGCCTCGATATGCTCGATCGAATCGACCTCGACGCGAAAGATCTGGCCGCGGTCCTTGATGTTGATCAGCTTCTCGAACCGGTCGGTGCTTTCGGTGGTTTCGGTATCCGCGAATTCCTCGGCGGCCTCGGGCGCAACTTCGCTGAGCACTTCCATCAGTTTTTCGGCATCCTCGACCCCGCGCTTTTCGGCCAGGCGCTGGCGCACGCGCTCGATCGTATCGGCGAGCTTGTCCTCGTCCACCGGCTTCATCAGGTAATTGACCGCGTTGGCCTCGAAGGCGCGGATCGCGTGCTCGGAATAGGCGGTGACGAACACGAACAGCGGGGGCTCGATCTCCATCACGCCCTTGACCACGGAAAATCCGTCAAAGCCAGGCATCTGGATGTCGAGGAACACCAGGTCGGGCTTTTCGGTCTTGATCTTGCGAATTGCCTCGCGCCCGTTGGCGCAAGTGTCGATCACCTCGACATCCTCGAACCGTTCGAGGCGGATGGCGAGACCCTGGATGGCGAGTTTCTCGTCGTCGACGATAATGGTGCGAATGGTCATTCAGGTACTTCCAATGGGGGTTGGGCCGGGGGGCAGGATCATGCGCGAGCCAGTCGGCTGGGCATCCAGCACGGCCTGGGGGGATTGCTCGACGATATCCTTCCTGAACGGCTCGTGGGGGATTTCGATGGTGACGGTAAAACCGCCGTCGGGCGGGGTGCGAATCTCGAAACGGTGCTCTTCGCCATAGGCTTGCGCCAGGCGGTTGCGGATATTGGCCAGGCCGACGCCGGTCGAGACGGTGCCTTGGGCATCGGCTGGGCCGGTAATGGCGCGGGGCAGGGTGGGGCGATGCCGCGCCTGCGCGCCGGGTCCGGTATCCGACACCGCCAGCCGCAGCCGCCCTCCCACGATTCGCGCCGACAGGCTGATCTGCGCGCCTTCTTCCTGCGGCGTCACGGCGTATTTGATCGCGTTCTCGACCAGCGGCTGAAGGAGCATGGCTGGCAGGCAGGCCTGTTCTGCCACCGGGTCGATGTCGAAATCGGTCCGCAGCCGGTCCTCAAACCGCATGCGTTCGATGTCGAGGTATAGCTTCAGCGTCTCGACTTCCTGCGCCACCGTGATCTTGCCCGACAGCTCGGTCAGCAGCGTGTGGCGGAGGAACCCCGACAGGCGGGTCAGCATCGCGTTGGCGGGTTCGGTCTGCTTCAGCAACACCAGCGTGCTGATCGAATTGAGCGTGTTGAACAGGAAGTGTGGATTGAGCTGATAGCGCAGCATGGTGAGCTGCGCGCTGGTCGCCTGCGCCTGGAGCCGTTCGAGCCGGTCGGCCTGCTCCTCCACCTGGAGGAAGTAATTGATCGCGTAATAGAGCGCGGACCATGCGCCGAGCATCGTCAGGTCGAAGAAGAACACGCCGATGAACAGCTGGGCGAAGCCGGTCTCGCTGTCGGCGCGGTAGAGGCCGATGACCCAGCTGTCGATGAAGGCGAACAGCCCCACCGCGATCGCCAGCGCCAGCGCGGTCGCGCCCCAGGTCACCAGCGGGCGTAGCGCGATCAGCTGGCGGTAGATGACCGACAGGATCAGGCTGATCGAAAAACCAGTGATCGTGGCGATGAGGGTGACGACCAGGAAGCTCGCCGCCTGGTTATTCGCGATCGTGGACATCCCGCGCAGCAGAAGCACGCCACCCCAGCCAGCGAACTGCAGGGTCCAGAACGCCCGGTTCTTGTCGGCGAAGAACGGCGTCGAGCTGAACGACGTGATGGCCATCTCCCACCGCTCTAGCCCATTTGCCCGCTGGGAGTCAGATAGTTTTGCCGCAGGCTGCCGACTGCGATAAACCGTTGGTCGAGGGAGACGAGCGAATGAACGCGATCGGCTATGCGGACGAGCGGGCGACGTTTCGCCAGATGAAGGATGGCACGGCCCGGGACTGGGCCATCATCGGCGGCCATTTCCGCGAATTCGCGGGCGGCGTGGCGGGCCGGGTTCTCGATCACTTGCGCTTGCTCGATGGGGATTTCGGGGGTTTTCCAATCGATCGGCTGCAGCATTCGCTGCAGACCGCGACCCGCGCCCACCTTGACGGGCGCGACGAGCAATACGTGGTCATGGCGCTGTTGCACGATATCGGCGACACGCTGGGAAGCTATAATCACCCCGATGTCGCCGCCGCCATCGTCAGGCCGTTCGTGCGCGAGGAACTGCACTGGATCTGTCAGAACCACGGGCACTTCCAGGGCTACTACTACTTCCACTACCTTGGCATGGACCAGAATTCGCGCGACCGGTTCCTCGGGCACGAGCATTTCGACGCCTGCGCCGAATTCTGCGAGAAGTACGATCAGGCCGCATTCGACCCGGATTACCAGAGCGAGCCGCTGGAATTCTTCGAGCCGATGGTGCGGCGCGTGATGGCCCGGCCCTTGGCGGCGCTCTACCGGATGGAGGAGCGGGCCGAAGCCGCCGAATAACCTAGGGTTCGATCTCGCGGCGGAAATGTGCCGACCAGTCGGCCCCGCCCCCGGGACCGCGGACCGAGGCGATCAGCGGCAGCTCGGCCTCGATCGCCTCGACCCGCTCGTCCCACCCCTCGTGCGTGCGCTTGCGGAAGAGTCCGCCGCCGTGGCGCGGGCCCCAGCGCGCCATGAACCGCGCCATCGCCGCCGGATCGTAACCTGCGTTGGCAAGCAGCCACGGGGCAAGCCGATCCGCTTCGCGCTCGGTCAGCCGGACGTTTCGCCGCGAGCGCCCGTTGGTTTCGAGCCACGCGCGGTGGCCCAGGACATTGTGCGCCAGTTCGTGTGCCACGGCCGCGGCGAATTCGTCGGCCGGATAGGCGAAGCCGGGAAAACGGTCGCCCAGCACCACGCGGCTGCCATCGGCGAGCGCGCGGGTGCCCACCGCGGCCACTTCGAACCGGGTGCGACATGCCGCGACCGATCCCAGCAGCACGCTGCCCGATGCCGCATCCGGCGCGCGCCAAGTGACGCGAACCGCCCCATCGCGCGCCAGCAATGCGTCGATCGTGTCGCGGATGGCCTGGAGTCGCTGCCACGGCGGCTCGTCCTGAGAACGCGCGCGCGCAGGATCGATGTCGTCGATCGCGGTCACGGTCATCCCCGGTCGCAGCCCTGCGCGCATGGCTGGGGAACCCTGGGCGACCGCCTGGATCGCGATGTCGCCGTCAAGGCTCAACGAAGCGCGCGCGCCGGGCGGATCGGGATAGGCGCCTGCATCGTGGAGCAGGATGCCCGTGGCGGGCAGCTGGTCGACGCAATAACGGGCATTGCCAGTGGTCAGGCGCCAGCCGGCCTCGTGCAACTGGCCATCGAGCGCCTGAAGCGCGTGATACGCGCTGGTGCTCGCTTGCGCTGGCGAACTGGCCAGTACCATCATGACGCAACCCGTCATGACCGTCACCTGCGCCGTGCGCCGCATTTCAGCCGCCCGCGGCGTCGATCGCATCCTGCAGCCGCTCCGGCCCGACCGCGCCCTCGATGACCTGATCCCCGATCACCCAGCTCGGCGTGCCGCCGAATCCCAGCTGGCGCGCAAGTGCCTGGTTGCGCGCGATCTCGGCATCGACTTGCGACGAAGCGGCGAAAGCCTGTGCGGCCGCCAGGTCGAGACCAGCGGCACGCGCGGCGGCTTCGACCCCGGCGGGCGAGGGCGTGCCGCGTTCGAACATCGCGCGGTGGAACGCGGCGAACTTGCCCTGCCGGGCGGCGGCCAGCGCCATCCGCGCGGCGGCATCGCTACCTTCGAAGATGGGCCATTCGCGGATCACCACCTTGAGATCGGGATTGGCCGCGATCAGCGCTTCGACATGCTGCATGCTCGCGCGGCAGTAGGTACAACCGTAGTCGGTAAATTCGACCAGCGTGATGCTGCCCCGGGGATTGCCGAGAACCGCACCCGGAAAGGCTTGGCTGACGGCGCCGCCCGCTTCGGCCAGTCGCTGGGCCGCCTCGCGCTGCTGAAAGGCATCCGCCATTTCGGGGAGTATCTCGGGATGCGCGATCAGATAGCGGCGGACCTGCGCGTCACCCAGGCCGGAAAGCGACCACAGCGCGGCGCCGCCAAAACCGGCGATCAGCGCCACCAGCGCGGTGAGGAACAGCGAACGCGACATTGCGGTGGCGGCGCTACCTTCGGTCGCGTTGGCGTTCAAGCTCGGCGCGTGCCTGCAGCGCGATGTCCTGCGCGCGGATCCAGTCGGGCGACTGCGCCGGCAATCCGGCTTCGGCGGCCTGCGCGCTGCGGAGCGCCAGCGGCCACTGGCGGCTCATCGCCTGCTGTTCGGCGCTGGCCAGGCGCGCGCGCGGCATGTCGCCGCGCGCGGCGTAGACGACGCCCAGCTGATACCAGGCGAACGGGTTCCAGCGATCGCGCGCCACGGCCGCGCGCAGCACCTGCTCCGCCTCGGCATGATGCGACCGATCTTCCGTCGCGAGCAGTGCGTGGCCGAACATTGACGCTATCAGCGGTTGATGGCCGGTCAGCTCGGTCGCGCGGCGCAGCGATGCCAGGGCATCGTCGGGCCGCCCCGATTCCAGCAGGATCTGCCCTTTGAGCTCAAGGAAATAGGGGTCGTCGGGGGCCGTGGCGAGGAGTGCATCGGCCTCGCGCAACGCCTTGTCCATCTGCGCGTCCTTGTGCCAGGCATAGGCACGGGCATAGCGCGCGGGCACATCGTCGCGGGTTTCGGGAAACGCCGTCAGCACCCGTTGCGGTTCCGCCTGATAGCCGTAGAGCTTGGCCTTGATCCGCACGAACTTGGCTTGCAGCACCGGGTCGTCGGGCGCATCCCACGCCGGATCGATGGTGTAGACCTCGGTCAGCCGGGCCAGCCGCTCGCCAGACAGCGGGTGGGTGCGGACAAACGCCTGTTCGTCGTCCTGGCTGTAGCCGTAGCGGAATTCCTGGTTCTGCAACTTGCGGAAAAACGCCAGTGACCCGCGTCCGGAAATGCCCGCCTTGCTGAGATACTCGGCGCCAGCGGCGTCGGCCGAGGCTTCCTGCACGCGGCTGAAGGCAAGGAACTTCCCCATTGCCGCGCGCTGGCCCGCCATGATGGCGCCCATTGCGGCATCGCCCGCACCCGCCAGCGCCGCGCCGACCCCGATCAGCAGCGACAGCAACGAAATGCCGGTCGCCTGGCTCATCCCCTCATCGTAACGGATGATGTGCCCGCCGGTGATATGGCCCAGTTCGTGCGCGATAACACCCTGCACTTCGTTGGCGGTATCCGCCGCCTCGATCAGCCCGGTGTGAATATAGACCGCCTGGCCGCCGGCCACGAAGGCATTGATCGAGCGATCGTTGACCATGACGATGTCGACATTGCCTGGTTCCAGCCCCGCTGCCTCCACCAGCGGCGCGGCCATTTCATCGAGCAATGCCTCGGTTTCCGCGTCGCGCAGGATAGACTGCGCGGCGGCGGGCTGAATGATCAACGCTGCGGCGGCGATGAAAGCGGCGAACTGGGCAGGAACTCGCATGGTGGCAGTGCTAGCCCGATCAGGGCTGAACCGCCAATGAAGCTTTCGCATCCCCGACGCCGTCGTTGCCTGCGACAAAGCGCATGACCGGATCGATAACCTGGCGATTGCGCCGCCACGGGCTGACCAGGCCGAGCAGCGGGTCGTTATGGTCCATGCCGGGATAGAAGCGCGTCTCGACGCGCGCGCCTTGCGCGGACAGTGCCGCCGCAAGCGCGCGGCTGTTGCGCGGCCGAACCACCGTGTCAGCCCCGCCATGGAGCAGCAGCATCGGCGGCGCATCGGCACGGGCATGGACGATCGGCTGCGTTTCGCGCGCATCCGGCCAGTGCCCAAAAGTCGCCTGACTTGATTCCTTGTCGAACGGGTGGAAGTCGTATGGGCCAGCCAGCCCGATCATGCCGGCCAGGCTGTTCGCCGAGATTCCTTCGGTTGCGAGCCAACGCTCGTCGAGCGCCAGCATCGCCGCGTTATAAGCGCCCGCCGAATGCCCGGCCAGGAACAGTCGCGCCGGGTCGCCCCCATGGCGAGCGACATTTGCGTGGACCCACGCCACCGCGGCCGCGCTGTCCTCGAGCATGGCGGGATAGACGCCCTCGGGCCGCAACCGATAGCCAGCCAGCACGACCACCGCCCCCTCCGGCGCCAGGCCTCGAGCCACGAAGCCGTAATCATCCGGGTCTCCGCTGTGCCATCCGCCGCCGTGGAAGAACACGATCACCGGCAGCGGACCGCCGTTGCCCCCGTGCCGATAGACGGCGATCTTGTGGGCCGGATGCGTGCCGTACCGCGCGCGCTCGGCCAGAACGACCTGGCGCGTGCCGCCGGTGGTGCGGTCCACGATGTCGATCACGGCGGGCGCGTTGCGCGCAAGGGCGAGGGCGAGCCCGCCCCAGATGGCCAGCGCCATTACCGCCAGCGCCACGGCAATCGTCATCACGCGTTTTCTTGCCTTGCCCATCGGGCAGCAGGACTAGCCGCTTTGTCTGCCCCTGGCCACGGCTGGAAAGCGTATCAGCCGAGCAGCTTGCGCGCGGCGCGTTCGATCAGCGCGATATCCTGCGGCACTTCGCCCAGCACCAGCGGCTTGCCGTCAACCCTTCGGATCATGACCAGCGAGAACTCGCCGCCTTCGGGGGCCAGATCGTCGAGGCTGATGGGCTCGATCGCGTGGAGCTTCCTGGCGAGCGCGGCGCGGATGCGGTCGGTCGGGGCCGCCGGCTGGCCGCTTTCCTCGCGGCGCCGTCGGCGCTCGGCCTGGACCACGCCCTTGAGGCCACCTTCGGCGCCGCGCAGGTAATCCGCGAGCGTCCCGCGTTCGATCCCGGCGCGATGCGCGTGGGTCAGGACAGTGGCGTACTCGGTAAGACGGGTCTTGTCGTAATCCGCGCCGAACACCAGCTTGACGACCGGGGTCATCGGCGCGCGGTCCTGTATCGTGAGGCCGCTGTCGGCGACCAGCTCGGCAAATTCTTCGGGCTCGGCTTCGGCGGCGAGACTCACGTCATAGGCGCGGCCAACCGCGGCATAAAGCGCCGCGCGGGAGCGGTCCTCGTTACCGCTGGCCACCCGGGCCAATTCGCGCGCCGCCGCGAGGCAGTCGTGAAGGCCGAGCGGTTCGGCGCCCACGGCATCGTAATCGTCCCCGAGGGGAGGCTCGTAGCCGACTGGCAGCTTGACCGCCTCGACCGGATGGGCGAGCGTGCGGGCACTCCAGTCCTCGTCGCCGTCGTCTTCGCCATGCGGGTCGTAAGCGCCAGATACTGGCAGCGCGACGTTGAGCAGCGAACCGAACCGCGATGGCGCTTCGTCGTCTTCGCCCTCGCCCGGGTAATCCCCGAAACCCTCTTCTTCGCCCAGCTCGCTGGCGAGGGCGTCGATATCCATGCCGAACAGCGGCCGCGGCAAGGCCCCGTGCGGAGCGTCGCCGTCCGCAGACAGAGGAAGGTCGGCGATCGCGGCCCCGGGGCCATCGGCCCAGTCGGTGACTTCGTCGGCCACCCGATCGGCCAGCGATGCGGCGACCGGATCGTCTTCCGCCAGCGCCTGATCAATCTCAAGCAGCAGCTCGTCGGTGGTCAACTGGTCGGCGATTTCCTTCCAGTTGATCACGCCGAAAATGAAATCGATCGTTTCGCCATCGCTGGAGAAAGGCAGCAGGATTCCGCGATAGAGAATCGTCGCGCCGCGTTGATTGACGAATTCGGCCTCGAACCCGATCGGGGCCTGATTCGCGAGGATCTGCATGTAGTGATCGGTGATCCGGCTGAGCAACGAGCGGCTCGGCACGTCGGCCAGCGTCGTGATCGTGCCTTGCGCGCCGCATTCGCTGGCCAGTTCGCTGCCGAGATAGCGGACCGAAGGGTTCTCGATCCCGGCGCTGAAATCCAGCAGCACGCTGTAGGGACCGAAATCGGGCAGCCGCGCGGGTTCCAGATCCTCGATCGAGGGAAAACTGCGTTCGTCGAGCAGGCTTGCCCAGTGATTGTAGGCGCGCACCTGCATCCGTCGTTCGTCGGTGCCGATGCCCGCGGGGGGCGCCTCGATGCTGTTCTCGTCGTCGGCGAAATCTTCGTCGCGGCGCTCGTCGCCATCGAGGGACGACCCGAAGTTAGCGCGCAGAGTGTCCATGAACCGGTCGAAGCCCCCTGGTAATTCAGGCCTCGATTGTGGCGCTCCATGGTAAACATCCCGTTAAGTGCAACGACGAGAAATCCGCGCGATTACAACATGTAGCGCATGCGTATGCGCTGGGTGCTGGCGCCTGGGCCGACATTGAAGGCGGCGTCGTCGAAACGGGGCGGCCCCATCCGGACCGGGGCATCGCGGGAAAAGCCGAAACCTTCCTTGGGCATCATACCCAGCGCCCGGTCCGCTTTTCCGTTCTCATTCTCGTCGTGAAGCAGCGCGATCGCATAGCGCCCCGGCGCGACTCCGGTGAATGTCAGCGTGATCGCGCCGCCGGCCGACACCACCGCGCTATGCGCCCCCGGCACGCCGCGACAGCGCGGAAAGCGGGCCGGGTCCGCCGTCATGCAGGCGCGCACCACGCCCTTGGCCGAACGCACATCGGTGACTGTCACGGTCACACGCGCGGTCGGCGCGCTCGCCGCTCCGGCAAGTGACAGCGCCCCCGTGGCGAGCACTAGCGCGCGAAGGCGTCGGACAAGCCGCGATCGGTGCCGCACAGGCGATCCCAGAATCGGAAATAGAGGCCGTAATTGCATGTATATCGCTCGTGATGACGCTGGTGGTGGCTCGCGGTTATGAGCCAGTCACCCAACCGGGAATGAATGACGGACTTGGGAAACATCTCCCACCCCATGTGGTTGGTGACGCCCATCACCGTCATGATCGCCAGCACCAGGCCCAGCATGCCGACGTGGATCGGAATGGCGAGGACGAGCAGCGGAATCACGATCGCCCCGGTAACCGCTTCGACTGGATGAAAGCTCATTGCTGCCCAGGCCGTTGGCGGGCGGCTGTCGTGGTGAACCGCGTGGGCAACGCGGAACCATCGCGGCCGATGCATCAAGCGGTGGGTCCAATAGAACCACGTATCGTGCGCGAACAGGTAGACCACAAGCGATACCGGCAGATACCACAGCGGGTAGAGGCCCGGGTCGGTATAGATCCGGGTCCAGCCATGTTCCTGCCAACCCCAGGCGACCACCCCCGCAGGCACGCCGTAAATCGCGGCCGAGAGCAGCGACCATCCGATCTCGCGCCGTATTTGCGGTCGCAACCGCGCATAGAGGCCGGGCCTGACCCGGTTCGTGGCCAGCGCGAACAGCCCGCTTGCGGCGAGATAGCGCACGGCGACGATGGCAGTCATCGCTGCGGCGGAAAGAATGATGGCGCCCGTCATCGCAGCCGCGCTTATGCCTCAGCGGGATGGGCGCGAACAGGGCTTATTCAGCGCCGCCCCACGGCGCGCAGGCAGGATCGTGCGCGACCAGTTGGCGCCGCAACGCGGCACGCGCAAGCCGCTCCACCTCGACCTTGCGCCGCGCGGGAGCCAGCGGATGCGAGGGCGCAGGACGCAGGATTTCGGCGTCATAGCCGTCCGCCACGATCACGCCGCAACAATCCGGCCGGAAATCCGCGCCGTCCAGCACGGCCCGGTCGAGCACCGGCGGCAATCCCCAATAGAACCGGTCGCAGAAATCGAGATAATTCGGCCATTTGCCATCGCCCAGCAGGTCGGCCCGGCTGACCTTGATTTCCACGATCACGACGTGCCCCTTGGCATCGATCCCCATCAAATCAGCGCGGCGACCGTTGCGCAGTGGCATTTCGGGCAGGCACCAGATGTCGTTGCGGGCGAACAGCCGCGCGATCCCGCGCGCAACCGCAGACGCGCTGGGTGATTCGCCGTAAGTCACCGCATCTTCAGATGAAACACCGGGAGCGAGCGAGATACTGACCATGCCTGCTGCTTGGAACATAGCGGGAACCGGGTCAAGATGGCGAATCGCTTTCGCGCCACGTCCGTCGGGGCGGGCGCAAATCGTTCAGTGTCCCGACGCGCTACGCGAATGTCAGGCTGGCCGACGGGGCGCTCTCGCCGGGCTCGCTGGCACGAGGCGCACCAGTGCGTTGCGGGCGGCGAGGAATTCCTGCCACAACGTCCGCGCGGCAATGGTCGCGCTTTGCCCGCGTGCATTGACCGCCAGCAAGGCGGCGAGGCCAGGCTGCATGATCGCGGTGAGATCGTCGATCCCGCGCTGGGCAAGCTCGAGCTTCCAGCCGCCGATGTCGCGGACCTGTGCCGGAAAGTTGCGGATGGCCGGATTCGATGGCTCCGGGGCAATGCCCGCCAGCGCTGCCACGGCATCGGCCGCGTCGTGCAAGGCGGTCCAGCGCATGCCCAACGCCTGGCGCGCCTTGCTTTGCGCGGGCGCCGGGGGCGGCAGGTCGGTGGGAATCGCGTTCATGACGGGGACCGGGATAAGCGATCGCGCTTGCCAAATCGCTAACCGCCATGTCGGCGCGCAAAATCGGCTGGCAAGCGCCACCCCCCTTTGCTAAGCGGCGCGCTCGCTGCGAAGCGAAGCACCCGTAGCTCAGCTGGATAGAGCGCTGCCCTCCGAAGGCAGGTGTCAAGGCCCGAATTGAGAAGGAAAAGGAATTTTTTTGCAGCAATTACCGTGAGTTATATGAGGTCGGCTTAGAGCCTTCACACCGCAATAATTCCCGCGTAAGCACTGCGTAAGCAGGAAGCACCCGTAGCTCAGCTGGATAGAGTGTCGCCCTCCGAAGGCGAAGGCCACAGGTTCGAATCCTGTCGGGTGCGCCAGCTGCCTCAAAATATTCCATAATTTCAGCTGGTTCGCGGCATTCAGCGTTGAGGCAATGGGAGCAGGTTTCTTTCCTCCCAGCAGCTAGATTACGCTACCCCACCAACGTCAAAGCGAATACGCAGCTTCTGCCTGCTCGTGGACGAAGGCGGGCTCGTATTCCTTGGCCAGATTGCCCGAAACGCCCATCTCGCGCAGCACTTCGCGCCAGTTGTCTGAAACCTTCTGCGCCATCTCCAGGATCATCCGGCGAGCGTCATCTTCGGCGATCTCGAAAAACTGCGAAGCTTCGAGTGCGAGCATGATCGACCGGTCGTGCGAACCGCCTTCCATGATGGCGGTTTCGAGATGCGGATTGCGATCGGGGGCCGGATTGACGTCGAAGACTGGCGACAAACGCCATTGTCCGTTTCCGACATAGAGGAAGCCGTGGTTCTTGAGATGATCGTCCTTGTTCGAGACCAGGATCGTGAAGATGAGCCGCCGGAATAGTTCCTCGAAATCGGCCTGTGGGTCGGCAGAATGCCCGCGCATGAAATCGACGATCTCGGTGTAGGATCCGTATTCTGTCCCGGTCTTGGCCAGCGCAGTCCGAGCCGAGATATAGGGAATGCGCGCACTTCCGCGCCGGTCGAAGCGTTCGATCAGCGCGACCGGGAAAGGGGAATCGGGCAGTTCCAGCCGGACGTCCGGCGTGCGAATGCCGCATGCGCGCGCAAGGCGTAGCGTCGCGACTTCGACGCGCTCGATCGGTCGTTGGTCGTGAACTGAGGTGAACTTCGCGAGCCATAGCGCGTCACCGTCGCGGACATTGGCCTTGGGGCGGGCACCGCCCGAGCCGCCCGCACCGGCAAGCGCCTGCATCTCTTCGGCAGAGATTTCCTTGCCCTGTTCGTAGGCGCGGGCGATGGCCGTGATGTTCTCCAGTTCGACAAGGCGCGGAACGGCATCGGCGGCATTGCCCCTGATGATCGCTCCGTCAGCGCCGAGAAATCGCAAAGCGCCCTGGCGGCACATGTCGTCGGACAGCGTGAGATACTCGAATTCGGAAAGGCCATTGCCATAGGCCCGCTCGAGCAGGCGCCGACCCCAGTCATCTGGCGCAGCGTCCGAAAATACACCGGGCAAGGAATCGCGCATGTGACCCGGTCTGCCTGACGTGTGGAACGGCCCCCCTTCGAGGGGCAGCACCGGGTCAATTGCAAAGGCTTGCGGATTGTCGCTCCATTTCTGGTCATAGGTAAAGGTCGAGAACTGGCGCGGCCCGGTTTGCGTGAATCGCAATTGCCCGACCGGCGTCAGACTTTCGCCAAGTGCGACCTGTGCGGAAAAATCGGCCATCAGAATGCCACGCCGTCCTGATCGGTGTCATCACCCTCCTTGCCAAGCGACTGGCTTTGCCGCGAGCCTGCGCGACGGGTGCCGGCGGACGACCTGCCCCTGCGGGGCAACCGCTCGGCATCGAGCGCCATGCCCAGCTCGTCCTTGCGGGCGTCGATGAGGTCGGCCAGCCGATCAATAAGCCCGAACACCACGAGGACATCGCTCAGCGTTCCAATTCCGACGCCGGAATCGCCCTTTTCAAGTCGTGTTATGGTGCTCGCCGACGTTCCCGCGCGCACTGCCAGATCGGCAACAGAAATGCCTCTGCGCAGGCGGGCGCTGCGCAGGTCATTGCCCAGCTGTTTCAGGGCGCTTCTGGACTTGGGCGAACTCATCAGCAATCATCCATATATGACGCGAATTAACATTCAATGGTTCATATATGACTAATTGTGGGATAGAGCAAGCTTGCGTGGACTTAGCCTTGCGCATTGTCGATGGCGGTCAGCACATCGACCAGTTGCGCGCGCAGACCGGATAGTCCGACAGCGAGCACCAGATCGCGCCGGTCAGCGAGTTCGAGCACTGTCCGCAATATCTGGTCCGAATGCCGCATCAGGACAACGAGATTATCTGCGCTCGGACTGTTCTTGCCGTCAAACCAGTTCCGCACTGCCCGCTCGTTGGAGTTCGTCAACCTGGCAACGGTTTTGACCGAAGAGCCGAGTGCGCCAAACTCCTCCTTCAATGCCAGCGCGAGCGCTTTGCTCAGCATGGATGGCGACAGTTCCGGAAAAGTCTTTCCTGAATTCGACTGAATAATTCGGTCCTTCTTGGTGAACGACATACCTCTGATCTCCCAATAAGTTTCACGGGAATCGGAGGGTGTCATTCCCTGGCGGGCGGAAAGCACTGGGCAGATGCAGGCGAACGAAGAACAGACAGGACAGGATCAGGACGGACCATTGGTCCGGGCCGCGCAATATGTGCGCATGTCGACTGAGCATCAGAAATACTCGACCGAGAACCAGGCCGAGATCATCGCGCAATATGCCGCGCGGCGCGGCTTCGAGATCGTCAAGACCTATGAAGACTCTGGCAAGAGTGGGCTGAAGCTCGAAGGTCGCTTGGCCCTACAGCAACTGATTGACGATGTCCGGGCAGGACGGGCCGACTTCGACGCCGTGCTCGTCTACGATGTGAGCCGTTGGGGGCGCTTCCAGGATGCCGACGAAAGCGCCTATTACGAGTTCATCTGCCGCGAGGGCGGGATCACCGTCCACTATTGTGCCGAGCAGTTCGAGAATGACGGCAGCCTGAGCGCCACGATCATCAAGAGCATGAAGCGGGCCATGGCGGGCGAATACAGCCGCGAACTGTCCGCCAAAGTGTTCACCGGGCAATGCCGTCTTATCCGGCTCGGCTATCGCCAGGGTGGCCCGGCCGGATATGGTCTGCGGCGCGTGCTAGTCGACGAGCATGGGCAAGTGAAGGCTGAACTTGCGCGCGGCGAGCACAAGAGCCTGCAAACCGACCGGGTCATCCTGCAGCCGGGGCCGCCCGAAGAAGTTGAGACAGTCCAACGTCTATACCGGATGTTTGTGGTGCAGCAGCGCAGCGAAAGCGAGATCGCCGATCTGCTCAATGGCGAAGGGATCAGAACCGACCTTGGCCGGGCGTGGACGCGCGGAGCCGTGCATCAGATTCTGACCAATGAGAAATACATCGGCAACAATGTCTACAACCGCATCTCCTACAAGCTGAAGGCGAAGCGCGTCGCCAATCCGCCCGATATGTGGGTGCGGCAGGATGGGGCTTTCGAACCGATCGTCGAGCAGGACTTCTTCGACGCCGCCCAGCGCATTATCCAGGAGCGCTCGCGCCGCTTCACCGACCAGGAACTCCTCGACCGCTTGTCCTGCGTTCTCGCCGAGAAGGGCTGGCTGTCGGGCATGGTCATCGACGAGCTCGACGATATGCCGTCGAGTTCCACTTTCCGGCATCGCTTCGGCAGCCTGACCCGAGCCTATGAGCTGGTCGGATTCACTCCCTCACGCGACTACAGCTATATCGAGATCAACCGGGCGCTGCGTGCGATGCACCCGGACGTTGTCGCGTCAGTGATCGGTGACATCGAGGCGCAAGGCGGCGCAGTCGAGCGCGATCATGTCTCCGATCTGCTGCGGATCAATGATGAATTCACTGTCGCGCTGGTGATCGCCCGATGCAACGCTTCGCCCGCTGGCGGCCTACGATGGCAGGTCCGCTTCGATAGCGGCCTTCGCCCCGACCTGACCATTGCCGTCCGGATGGAGGACGATAATCGCACAGTGCGCGATTACTACCTGTTCCCCTGGCTCGATCTCAGCGAGACACCAAAACTGCGCCTCGCGCCCGACAACGGCATCCTGCTCGATGCTTTCCGCTACGACAGCCTCGACGCCTTCATCGACCTGACACGCCGCACCTCACTGAGGAAGGCGGCATGAGCGACGCAACCACCGAAATCCGGCAAGTACCGATCGATCTCATCACCGTGCTCAATCCGCGTGTGCGCAACAAGCGGGTGTTTCAAGAGCTGGTCGATTCCATTGCAGCGCTTGGCCTCAAGAAACCGATCACGGTCAGCCAGCGACCCGGAAAGAACCGCTATGATCTGGTCTGCGGACAGGGGCGGCTCGAAGCGTTCATGGCTCTTGGGGCGGCGGAAATCCCGGCGATGGTCGTTGAAGCGAGCGAAGAGGACTGCTTCGTCATGAGTCTGGTAGAGAACCTCGCGCGCCGCCAGCACAGCCCGCTCGAACTGGTTCACGGCATCGGAGAATTGTCGCAGCGCGGCTATTCGCATGCCGAGATCGCCGAGAAGGTCGGCTTCTCGATCGACTATGTCTCAGCCATCTGCGTGCTGCTCGAGCGTGGCGAGGAAAAGCTTATCAACGCGGTCGAGCGCGGCACAATTCCGCACTCAATCGCAATGGAAATCGCCAAGGCCAAGGAGGGCGAAGTCCAGAAGGCGCTGGCCGAACTCTATGAGGAGAACAAGCTGCCAGGAAACCAGGTCCTCGCGATCCGGCAGATCATCGAGCAGCGCAAGGCGAGCGGCAAGCAAGTCCATCGCAACTCGAACACCGACGTGCGACCGCGGCGGGTCAGTTCGGAAAGCCTAATCCGCTCCTACCAGCGCGAAACTGAACGCCAGAAACTGCTGATCAAGCGGGCTTCGCTTGCGCGAAGCCGCCTGCTGTTCGTGTCCAACGCACTTCGGCGGCTTCTAGCGGACGAGCATTTCGTAACCCTAATGCGTGCCGAAGGCATCACTTCCTTGCCTGAGGCTTTAGCCGAGCGTGTCGGTGCGGGGTTCGCGACATGACCAAACCGGTCAGGATCGCCTTCGAGCAGGACGTAGTCACGGTTCCCATCGACCGGCTTCTGCCGACAAAGAATCTGCCTAAAACCCTGCTGAAAGGCGTCAAATACAGCCGGATCGTTGCGTCGATTGCCGAAGTGGGGATCATCGAACCACTGTCGGTTGCGCAACAGAAAGGCGGGACTTATCTCCTGCTCGACGGACACGTGCGGCTCGCAGCCTTGCGCGAGCAGGATGTCAGCGAGGCGCCGTGCATCATCGCGCATGACGATGAATCCTTCACCTACAACAAGCGAGTCAATCGCCTAGCGGTGATCCAGGAACACTACATGATCGTGCGGGCACTTGATCGGGGTGTCTCAGAGGAGAGGCTCGCCCGTACGCTCAATGTCGACATCAAGGTCATTCGGAACCGGCGGCACCTCTTGCGCGGCATCAGCCAGGACGTCGCGGAACTGCTCAAAGACAAGCAGGTTGGCCATGTCGCGTTCCAGAAGCTGCGCAAGATGAAGCCCATTCGGCAACTCGAAGTCGCTGAGCTCATGGTCTCGGCGAACAACTTCACCTCGTCCTACGCCAAGGCGCTGCTCGCGACCACGAAGCCTGAAGATCTTCACAACCCCGACGAGCAACGCAAGGCAACCGGGCTGACGACGGAACAGATGGAACGGCTTGAACGCGAAATGGCCGAGCTCAGCACCGACTACAAGGAACTGGAGATGTCCTACGGCGACGACATGCTTGTGCTGGTCGTGGCGTCAGGGTTCCTCGATCGTCTGCTCGGTAAACCGGAGATCGAGCGCTTTCTCGAAACGCGCCATCCCGAGTTCTTGGAGAATTTCAGGTCAATCGTTCAGGCGACATCGCTCGACCAGCCATCGACTGCTGGCTGATTGACCTGACAAGAGGGGGACCGGGACCCGAAATCGCCGGGACCGTCGGAGAAGCCGCCGTGTGGGGCGGATCAAGGGCGGCGGCGGGAATGGCGGCGAACCCGCAGCAAGCCCGCTAGGCCAGTCGCCATAGGACTGGCTGCATGCCGCTTGCGGCATGTTTCGGGATGAGGGCGGCCCGGGGCGCGTCGGTGCGGGGGGCCGGCGCGCCCCATTTTCTTCGGCTTAAGATTGGCGGATGGCCCTCCGTGGGGGGCAACGAAAGTGTGGAATCGAAGTTTCGAAACCCAAGACAACGCCGACGAAGTAGATACTTTTTCGCTCCCTTCAGGCCATTCGGACCTCGATCTGGCTGCCGTTGATACCCTTGTGCACGGTGAAACCATTGGGGACTGCCTGCTGGACCAATGGCACATGAGAAATCAGTCCTACGGCGCGTCGCTCACCTACGATGTTCTGGAGGACCTGCAGGACCTGATCCAGCGTGCCAGCGTCGTTTTCAGTGTCGAGGCTGCCAAAGCCCTCGTCGATGAAAATCGTATCCAGCCTTATGGCTCCATTGGTCATTTCCACGATGTCAGAAAGCCCCAAAGCCAGCGACAGGGCTGCAATGAAGGTTTCGCCGCCCGACAGGGTAATGATTTCGCGGGCCCGACCAGTCTCGATGTCGTGAACCCGCACATCGAGACCCCGCTTCGACCGCCCACCGACACTGACGGTGTCGCGTTCGAAACGATATCGACCACCTGTCATCGGATCGAGCCTCAGATTTGCGGCTTCAAGGACCTGATCAAACATTGCGCCAATGGCAAAGGTCTCAAGGGTAGTGCGTAGCTCGTTCTGCCCGTCAAACGCTTCGGCCAGACCGCGCAGCGAGCCAGAACTTTGCTCGAGATCCTGCAGATTCTTCAATTCATCAGCCAGGCTCGTTTGCAGATCGACGAGCGCTTGATGCTTCTGCTGTGCTCCAGCGCTGTTCCTTGCGGCTTCATCGGCTGCTGCCTGCGCTTGAACGCAGTTGAGCCGAAATGGCTCCAGGCTGGGCCGCTGGGCACTACCAACGGCATTCCTTGCTGCCGACAATCGCCCCCGCGCTCTCGCCAGTTCCTTGTCGAATTTGGCAATCGTCTCTTCCAGCTCTCCAATCAATTCGATGTCGGGAATGGCAGAGCGATAGGCCGCTTCGGAGATGTCGAGTTCGACGAGGCGACTCTCAAATCCGGCCTGCTTTCTCGCGACGTCGTCCGCGCAATCCTTGAGCGAGACCTGCGCGCTCTGCTTGGCCGCTTCGGCTTTGATCTGCGCGGCTTGGTCACTCTGTTGTTGCGCGATCGCGTCGGTGATCGCCTTCTTCCGCAGATCAAGTTCACCGGTCGTGGCCTCAATCGCGGCCTGAAGCGCAGCCGGGTCCCGCAATTCTTCCGGGACCGACGCGATGCGGTCCGTATAAGCCTGGCGGGCAACAGCTTCGGCAGTCGTTGCCGCGCTCAGAGCGGAATTGGCCTGCTGGAGCTTGGTGGTTGTCGTAAGCTTTCGCTCACGCAGTTCCTCAACTTCCTTCGCGAGAAGCGTGACATCGGCAATTTCACCGAGTTCCTCGATTGCCTCGACAGCTAGCCGATAGTCAGTGTCGATCTCGTCCATACCGCGCCGGGGCGCTGGAAGATCGGAAATTGCTGCCCGGCGCGCCGCCAAGGTTGCAGTTGCCGAACTGACGCGTGATTGAGCCTCGCGATCGTGCTTTGCCGCGGCGATGGAAGCGGACTGGGTGCCTCGCCACGCCTTCTCAAGCAGCGCTGCATCGCCTGCCCCTTGAGCTGGCTGGGGATGATTGCCGGAACCGCAAACTGGGCAAGGCATGCCATCTTCCAGCCGCTCAGCTAGGATGCTGGCTTGCGCAGAAATGAACTCATTTTCGCATGCGGTTTCATCTTCCTCCGCGCTACGATGGCGGGCCTGCGCATCCAAAGCGGCCGCAGAGGCTGCTTCGAAATCAGCCTGTGCCTGTTCAGCAGCTTCGCGTGCACGCAGATGGGCATTTGCACTGTCCAGTTCATGCTTCAGCTTGTCTCGCTCACCGATCAATCGTTGCCGCTCGCCGGTGTTCCTCTGGGCAACCGCGTACGAGTCAGACTTCTCATCGAAGCTCTGCTCGGCCTTCTGATAGTCGGAAGCTGCTTGCTCATGAACCTGCTTGGCTCCGTTCAGGGCACTGAGGGCATTTTCATGCTGCCTGTGCCGCTCTGAAGAATCGGCCAGAACCTGCTTGTGCCGATCCAGTTCATCGATCCTCCGGGCCAGGCCATCGAGTTCGTGCTCGCGGGACCGGAGATCATCCAGTTTCACAGTAGCCGCCAATGCAGCGTCGCTTGCCCGCATTGCTTCTCCCGCGGCTTTGGCCAGTGCAGTTTCGGCTGCGGCATGGCGCGTGCGAGCGTCAGCTAGACTGTTATCGAGATCTGCCATCCGGCGCGCCAGTTCGGCCCTGGATTTGCGGGCACGTATGGCCTCGATTTCAGTGGCTTCGCCTTCGAGCACCTTCAAGGCCGCGTCTGCTGCGTCCACCTCGCCAAACAATCTCTCCTGGGCCTCGGCTGCTGCAAATGCGCTGTTCGCGGCGTTGAGTGCCGCAGTTGTTTCAGCCACAGTCAGTCGGCTCAATTCATATCGTTCGAGCGCTGACGCGATGCCGGAGCTAAGTTCTTCTGAGCTGGCAAAGCCTTCTGCGTGGAGCCGCTGCCCGTTCAATCGATGGCCATCCTCGATCTCGCGTCGGATGTCCGCAGCATCTGCCTTGAGCTTTTCCGTGAGCCTCCGGTAGAGTGATACGTCAAACAGTTCGCGCAGGATTTCGAGCCTGTCCTTACTGTTCGAGACCAGGAATCGCTCGAACCGGCCCTGTGGCAGCAGCACAATCTGGCGAAACTGCTGCGCGCCATAGCCGAGCAGTTCTTCAATATGCTTCACAACATCGCTGACTTTGCGTTCGGCGATCGGAGTGCCACAACAATCCGGATTGACATCGTCGACAGCGATTTCCGACACGTCGAACAGCCATGCCGCATGTGCCTGCATAGTCTGTCCTTCCCCTCGGCTCTTGGGACGAGCTTGATCGGGGATGCGCCGGACGAAATAACGCTTGTCGCCGAGTTCGAATTGCAGGCTGACCTCGGTCAGTAGTGCCTCCGGTGCGAAATCCGACCGCATCGTGCCGATGCCCTGCTCTTCTTTCGCGCCTTCGCCAAACAGGGCAAAAGCGATCGCGCTGAAGATCGACGACTTACCTGATCCGGTTGGCCCATAGATGCCGAAGAGACCGGCATCCGTGGCTTCGCGGAAATCAATGGTTTCGACCCCGCCGTAAGGGCCGAAAGCGCTGATGGTCAGTTTGATCGGCCTCATTGCCCTTCCTCCGTTGTCTCGAACGCATGAAGGGCGGAGGCGACAATCCCTGTCTCCGTCTCTGACAGCGCTTCACCGCGGACGAACTCGAGGAAAGTCGAAGCCAGTGTTTGTGGATCGTCGATTGCCGCCCGTTGTTCTTCGAGGCGTTCTGTGACGGGCCGCTCATTGCGTTCATAAACGAGCTGGATCGCATTCGGGTAGAACTCCCGGATCCTTTTCATTGGGTCTATCTGCGGTGTCTCATCGGTCAGAACGACACGCACGAGATCATGGGAAACCCCGGTTGCTGCCAGCAGCTCCAGAAGCTTGCCGCGGATGGATCGCACCTGTCGTAGCGGTTGGATGGGCATCACCGTCACGTCGACGCTGCCGTCAGGTGCGAGATCGATCAGACTGACGGACTTTTCCTGACCTTCTTCGTCAAAACCGAAGGCCAGTGGTGCGCCGGAATATCGGATATGATCGTGTCCCACCGATTGCGGGCGGTGCAGGTGTCCGAGCGCAACATAATGCGCGCGGTCGAATGCGCTCGCCGATACCGTTTCAATCCCGCCAACAGTCCGCACTAGAGGACGCTCGCTTTCGCTCGTCGCTGCGCCATCGACGAATGCATGGGCAACGACGACCCAGCGCATATCGTCGCCGACGTGCTTGCGCGCACTCGCAATCTGAGCGCGGATGACATCGGCAGGACAGGCAATTCCGTCGTCTTCGAAGCACAGCCGTGCCGCATATTCGAATGCGAAAGGCAACGCTGAGATCGCCACCGGACCATGGGCATCAGAGATGATCAACGGCCTTTCGTCTTCATCCAATGGTCCTCGCACGATTGCCTCACCATCATTTGCGAGAACGCCCATTGCTCCGATCTGAGCAGCGGAATCATGGTTGCCTGCGATCAGGACGATGGCGGCGTCGGAGGTTGCTCGTACCGTCGTCAGGAATTCGGAAAGCCGTCTGATTGCGGTTTGGGGCGGGTTGGCCCGGTCGAAAATGTCACCCGCGACGATCACAACGTCCGGCCGATGATCATCGATGATCGACAGGATTTGGACGAGGACGTGGTCGTGGTCTTCCTCCAGGCTCAGACCATGGAACTGACGGCCCAAATGCCAATCACTGGTGTGCAAGATGCGCATTTAACGGTCCTCGAATCTCTATATGTATAAAATTTATATAGACAGGGACGGGTGAGTCAAGTAGCTTCCGACCCGATGAATGGTTCTGCACTCAAACCGGCGATGCTCGCCCGACTGGTCTATCTCGACCAATGCCTGACGTGGCGCGGGCAAGTGAACCGTAAGGACCTGATAGAGCGGTTCGGTATTTCCTCCCCTCAGGCCGCGATCGATTTCAGGGAGTATCTGGAGCGGGTCGCCGAGCCGAAGCCGACCTATGACACGGTCCGTAAATGCTATGTGGCTGATCGCGAACATGTTGGATTGCCGATCCCGCACGACACCGGCTCGCCCGATGAGCTAATTGCTGGCGCTGCCGAGGACGAGTTCTCGCGCCTGCCGTCGCCGGTGCGGCTGTGTCCGCCTCTCATCATGCGCCAGCTTTATCAGGCAATCGAGCAGCGGTTGAAGATCGAACTCGACTATGTTTCGATGTCGAGCGGGCTGCGCCTGAACCAATGGATCGCCCCCGCTCATTTCGCATCGGACGGTGAGCGATTGCATGTCCGGGCCTGGAGTTTCCATCACCAGGACTGGCGCGACTATCTTCCTGTGCGGGTTCTACCCGAAAGCAGCTTTTCTGTCGCGCCGATCGGCGAAGAGCTTCCGCGAGATGCTGATTGGGAAGACCTGATTGAGATCCGCCTCAGGCCGCTGAGCGGCCTTTCGGAAGCGCAGAAGGCCGCCGTCCGACTGGAATACGGCTTCACAGAGGATGTCCTGAGCTTTCAGGTGCGAAAGTCGCTGGAGTTCTACATCGAGCGCCGTTGGGGCCTCAACCGGCCGGGGGCGAGATTGGAACGGTGCTAGCTTCTGGCGGGCACGCGACCGCCCGCCGTCTGTTTGGAGGTGATCATGGCAGGAAATACAACCATTGCCCCGCGTGCATGGGCCGAAGCTGTCACAAAGCCCGAAATTCACGAAGTTCGAAGCCTGAGATCGGGGTTTGTGCTCAACGTCCCACGTCTGATCCGCGCATTCCGGTACGAAAGGGCAATCTTGCTACGCCAGGAGCTCAAATCGCTCGTGAAGAGAGGCGAGGCACGCCTCGTTTGCGCGACTTGCGGTGTTCCTGTCTATCTGGCGTGCAGTACCAGCAAGCGCTTTTTCTTTCGGCATCGGCATGAAGATGGCTCCTGCCCCGCAGTCACCCGCACCAGCCTCTCCGAAGCTGAAATCAGGGCGATGAAATACCGTGGCACGCAGGAAAGCGAGGCGCACAAGCGGATCAAAGCGCTGGTTCTCAGAAGCCTTGCAGCTGATACTCGGTTTGCAGATGTTCTCTGCGAACAGACTTGGCGATCAAGCGAAGGCTTATCCGGCTTGCGTCGCCCTGACGTATCTGCCCGGCTCGAGGACCTGCGCATCGCATTTGAAGTGCAGCTCAGCACCACCTTTCTTGATGTCGTGCTGAGCCGCAGAGAGTTCTATCGCGCGGTGCGTGCGGCACTTGTTTGGGTCCTGCCGCATTTTCATCCCAACTACCGCCGCATGACTGATGATGACATCCTCTTCAGCAACAACTCCAACATTTTCGTGGTCGATGAAAGCACTGCGGCAGCATCAGAGGTAGCCGGCTCATTCGTGATCAAGTGCTGGCACCGTAAGCCAGTCATCGATGGCGGCAAGATTGTTGACGAGTGGGTAGAGCGCTTGGTCAGCTGGGACGAGATCGAGGTCGATGTCGATCTGCAGACTGTCCAGGCATTCGATTATTCGCTCGAGGCAGCCAGTCTAGCCGAGGAGATCAAGGCGGCAATGCTTGCCCGAATCGCCGCCGAACAGGCCGCTCTCGAACAGGCAAAAATCGCGGTTGAAAATGATCTGCGGCAGCAGGTGTTGAGCTTGGTTTTCGATCACCAAGTCGATGACGACCTCATGAATCGCCACGACCGATGGCTTGCCCTGAATGCTCGCCTTCTCGAGATCAATTGCGGTCTTGAGGGCAAATATCCGGACTTCATGAAGGTTTGCCGGATCGTCCATCTGATTGAAACTGCACGGGCAGGAAGGCCGGTTGGTTTCAACTACAAGAATCTTGCGGAGATCGGGCACCACATCTTCCATCAGCACCCCGATCTGTTCCTGGCCTTCGGCTATTTGTTGCGCGCATTTGGAACGAAGCAAGTTCTTGATCGCGATGATCGGACAGGGAAGCTTGCAGCGAAAATTCGCGAAGAGCGTTCCAATTTCCGAAGTGACCAAAGATACACGATGGCTGAGGACGAGGAGCGGCTTTGTTCTTTCCTGTCCCAGGGGGCTTCACGGTCGCCCCGCATGGCAAACGATAATTCTGATCACAACGGTCAGGAGGCGGCCTAGGAAAACGTCAAGCTTCCTACTGGTCAGCCTCATTGATTGTGACGCCCGATTGTTCCAGCCAGAAGAGGTTTTCTGCCCGACGCGTTATTGCAGCGAGCGCGTGCGGGTCGCAGTCTTGAAAGAGAGTTTCGGCAAGGGTCATTCGCTTGTCGAACGATACGCGGCCATGGTTAAACGACGAGTGCCGTAGCAAGACCAACGCATTGCGCTCGATTGCCTTGGCTTCGTCCGACTGCTTCGAGAACTGTCCAGCCCTGGCTCTCTCGCGCCCATCTTCTATAATCGTCTCGACGAGTTCGCCGAATTCATCCTGCCAGGAAGCGCTAGCGAAAACGGTGTGAAGCACTCCATCGACCATGAAGCTCGCAACTGTAGCGCCGATTTGCCCGTCATATTTGGAGAACCGGCCCCGGAGCGCCTTCAGATCACCTGGTAAGAGCTCGATGTCGTACTCGGCGAGAGCTGCTTCTAGCTCGTCTCCAAGATTGAAGATCTGCTCCAAGAGATAAATGATACGCGGTGAATGAGCCGCAAGGATTTTGAGAGCATTGTCTGCCTCGAGGAATGCTACCGGTGCAGTTGCATTGTCACCAAAATGGATCGACGTTGCGACAAGAATGGATCCCGATGCCTCTGCGGCAGACCGGAGTGCGTTTGATAGGGCGGAGGCGTCATTCATCGTCAAAACTGCCCTTGATAGATGTTGCTGGCAATTGGCTAGCAGAACCGATGTCGTCTCGTGCATAGGCTGACATATCCTACGCATTTGAGAAAGGGAGGAAGTTTCCTCCCTGCATGCAGCCCATTGAGGGTCTGCATGTTACCCACCTCAGCGGGGACACCCCGCAACTCCCCGGGAAGCGGAGCGGTGCTGATGACACGCTCGGTCCCGCGCGCCGTTCCGGCCCGCTCCTGCGGGCGCGGCGTTTGATGTGGGGTCCCGCATGCACTCTGCCTTCGACGGTCATGGCGGCATGTGCAGGCGTGGCAAGCCGACAGCCCCCGGCTTGCCGCCCGCACCGGCATGGTAGCGACCACCGCCTCCATCAGGGTGCGGTTTCCTGCTTGGCCAAGGTCGCTGGCCGCTCGCGCGACTGCGGTCATGAGTAGGTGAGAGTGAGAGGGTGGCGGGCTTCGCCGTGACGGGATGAGGGTCGAGAGAGAGGCTCCCGGCCGCCCGTCATGGAGGTTTCCCATGAACATGCAGGTTCTCGATGCGCGCCGCGATGTCAGCGGCGGCTACAAGGTCGATGTCTCGCGCGGCTCGCACAATGGCCGCGTCTCTTCGGAATGGTTCTCGCGGCCCGACGATCAGCGCTATCTCTCGCTGGACGATCTGGCCCGCTCGGTCCGGGGGCGGTCGGAACGTAGCCGCACCCGCGTCATCGAAAGCGCGCTGATCCATGTCGAGGCGAACCGGAGCGATCCCGAACGCCTGGCGCTGATGCTGCCTGGCGCCGACGAGCCTGTCGCGCCGACACACTGGAGCTTCGGCCAGCTGGCCAGCCAGGTCGGCGCCCCGGCTGCCTATCTGCGCCAGCTGCCCGCGCCGCTGGCGGCGATCAACTTGCAGTATGGTCTGACCTCGCATCGCGCGGAGCAGATCAAGACGCTCGAGACCGACGATCCGGTTGCCGGACGGCGCGTCGAACTGCGCGCCGTCACCGGTCCCGACTATGGCCGCATCTACGACCATGAACTGGTCGAAGCGGTCCAGAAGATCGCAGGCAATGGCACCAGCGACACTCGCTGGAAGGTGCCTGGTGTGCTCGACTGGTCGACCGGGATTTACAATCCCAAGGTCGATGTGTCGAAGGACACGACCACGCTCTACGCCTCGGACCGGGACGTGTTCCTGTTTCTGGTCGACGATTGCAACCCGATCGAAGCAGGCCGCCTGCCCGACGGATCGCCCGACCTGTTCTTCCGCGGCTTCTACTGCTGGAACTCCGAGGTCGGCGCGAAGACGCTGGGCATGGCAAGTTTCTATCTGCGCGCGGTTTGCCAGAACCGAAACCTGTGGGGTGTCGAAGACTTCGAGGAAATCTCAATCCGCCACAGTAAATACGCCGCCAATCGCTTCGCCCATGAAGCCGCGCCTGCGCTGGAGGGCTTCGCGAACTCCTCCCCGCAGCCCTTCATCAACGGGATCAAGGCGGCGCGGGAACGGATCGTTGCCCGCAGCGACGAGGATCGCAGTGACTTCCTTCGCTCTCGCGGCTTCTCCAAGGCCGAGACCGGCAAGATCATCGAGCGGGTGCTCGCCGAGGAAGGCCGACCGCCGGAATCGATCTTCGACTTCGTGCAGGGGATCACCGCGCTGGCCCGCGACAAGGCCCACCAGGACGCCCGGCTCGACATGGAGGGCAAGGCGAAGAAGCTGTTCGACCGGGTTCACTGACCCCGGACCATCCCGCCAGTTCTACGGCGTGGCGCTGCTCTCTCCAGAGTGAGAGGGCGGCGCTTCGCTTCGTGACGGGTCGAGGCCGAGAGAGTGGCTCCCGGCAGCCCGTCATGGAGAATTGCCATGACCAAGTCCAAATCAGTCCCCAAGCTCGTGCTCAGTTCCTCGCGCGACATCCCGTTCTCGCAGCTGGTGCTGAGCCAGAAGAATGTGCGGCGCCTCAAGGCCGGCCTCTCGATCGAGGACCTCGCCGAGGACATCTACCGCCGCACCCTGCTCCAGAGCCTCAACGTCCGCGCCATGCTCGACGAGGATGGCAAGGAGACCGGCTTCTACGAAGTCCCCGCAGGCGGTCGCCGCTTCCGCGCGCTCGAACTGTTGGTCAAGACCAGGCGGATGGCGAAGGACCAGCTGGTTCCCTGCGTCGTGCGCGAAGCCGGTATCGCCGAGGAAGATTCGCTCGCCGAGAATGTCATGCGCGAAGGGCTGCATCCGCTTGACCAGTTCCGCGCGTTCAGCGCGCTGATTGAGGCGGGCCTTTCCGAAGACGACATTGCGGCGCGCTTCTTCGTCTCGGTCTCGACGGTGCGGCAGCGCCTGCGGCTTGCATCGGTCGCGCCCAGCCTGCTCGAGGTTTACGGCGAGGACGACATGACGCTCGAACAGCTCATGGCGTTCACGGTCAACGGCGACCATGCCCGCCAGGAACAGGTCTGGGAGCAAGTCAAGGATACACCCTACATCTCCGCGCATCAGATCCGGCGGATGCTGACCGAGGATGCCATCCCGGCCGGCGACCGCCGCGTGCGCTTCATCGGGATCAATGCCTATGTCGAGGCTGGCGGCTACGTCATGCGCGACCTGTTTTCCGAGCAGAACGAAGGCTGGCTGCAGGACCCGGTACTGGTCGAACAACTGGTCAATGCCAGGCTGGCGACGGCTGCCGAGGAGATCGGTGCCGAAGGCTGGAAATGGGTCGAGGCGGCGGTCGACCTCCCCTACGGCTGCGAAAGCGGCAAACGCCGGATCACCGGCACGACCGTACCGCTGACTGACGAGGAACAGGCGCGTCTGGATGCTCTGGTCGAGGAATACGACCGGATCGGCGAGGAATATCAGGACGGGTCCGACCTGCCCGATGAAGTCGATGCCCGCCTGACCGAAATCGACGAGGAACTCACCGCACTCAACATCCGTCCGGTCACCTATGATCCCGATGAGCAGGCACGGGCAGGGGTGTTCGTCTCGCTCACCCATGACGGGCGGCTGCGGATCGATCGCGGCTATGTCCGACCCGAGGACGAGCCTGTTGCTGATGGCGAGGATGCTCCGATCGACCGCGAAGGTGCCGAACAGACTTCCGGCCCGGCGATCAGCGTTGGCGGCCATGCGCCCGATGAAGCTGCTTCGGAAGAGGAAGACGACGCCATCCGGCCGCTCCCCGACCGGCTCGTGTCCGAACTGACTGCGGTGCGCACCGTCGCGCTGCGCAATGCGCTGGCGGGCAACCCGCAGGCCGCCTTCATCGCTGTGCTCCATGCGCTTTGCCTGTCGGTATTCCGCTCGCACGGCACCCACGGCTGCGTGCAGATCGAGGTGACCCAGGCCTGGCTCGGCAATGTCGCCCCGGACCTGCGCGAGACCCCGTGGAGCGTGGCCATTCAGGCACGGCACGAGCAATGGGCCGAGCGGCTGCCTGATGAGCCCGGTGCGCTGTGGGATGCCCTCGTGGAACTCTCGCAGGAGGAGCAGATGGCACTGCTGGCTCACTGTGTGTCGCTCGGGGTCAATGCCCTGTTCGAACCGGTCAGGGGTTACGATGGGCGCACTTCTGCGCATGACATTCAGCAGCGGATCGCTGCCGCCGATGCGCTGGCAAGTGTCGTCGGGCTCGACATGGCCGAAGCGGGCTGGACGCCGACGGTCGACAACTACCTTGGCCGCGTCACCAAGCCCCGGATCATTGAGGCTGTGCGCGAAGCCAAGGGCGATGCCACCGCCGTGCTGATCGAGCACCTCAAGAAAGGCGACATGGCTCGTGAGGCTGAACGGCTGCTTGAAGGCACGGGCTGGTTGCCCGAACCGCTGCGGCTGCCGGTGGCCGAACCTGACGGTGAGGGTATCGCCGAACTGCCCGACTTTCTCGCTGAAGACGAGGACGAGCAGGACCCGATGGCCATCGCTGCCGAATGATCGGACGCGCGGGGCGGCTCCGGTCGCCCCGCCATCTCCAATCCAAGTTTTATCAAGGAGCCACACCATGGCCATCCCTGACTATGCCCGCACCAATTTCGAGACTTTGCTCAAGGCCGCCGAAGCCGGTGACCTCGCACTGATGGAATGCACAGAGGTTGCGAGCGGTGAAACCCGTTACGTGCTCTGCGCCGTTGGCCGCGACGACGATGACTACGTGATGACCCCGTTCGGCCATCTCGCACCCGGCAATCCCTACGAGGCCTATATCCCGCCCGCCTGAGCGCAGCACGCCTCGCACTCTCTCAAATCGAAGGAAATCACCATGTCCAACTCGTCATTGGCGGGCGCTGCTGCGCGTCTGCTCGCTTCGACCTGCGCAGAGCAAACTGCCGCCTGCATCATCGCCGCCGCCCAGGACCTCCTCGGCCATATTGCCGCCGGTCGCAGGGTCGACACCCCCGCCATTCGTACCGCCATGCAATCCGCCTTCGGGGCGAGCGATGCATCTGGCGCCTGGGACTGGAAGGCCGCCTATGAAGCGGTCGAGGTCGCGCAACTGCTTTTCCTGCGCCGCTATGGGCCCGCGCTTCACGCCAAAACTGCGGACCCGTTCGAACGGCTGAAGCTGGTCGAACGCATCGCTAGGCTTGCACCGACCCAGACCCGCCGCAGCGAGGAGATGGTGCAATTCCAGCAGTTCTCAACCCCGCTTGGATTGGCATGGGTCGCGGGCTTCGCTGCGCAGTTCCAGCCCGGTGAACTGGTGCTCGAGCCTTCGGCGGGGACAGGTCTGCTTGCGATGCAGGCCGAACTTGCTGGCTCGAGCCTTGCGCTCAACGAAGTCGCCGACACGCGCCTCGCAATCCTGAAGGCCCTGTTTGATGGAGCAAGCGTCACCGCTCATGATGCGGCGCAGATCCATGATAGGCTCGGTGCCGGCCTGGTGCCCAGCTGCATCGTGATGAACCCTCCGTTTTCGGCGGCGCTCGGGGTCGACACCCGCGTTGCGGATGCGGCCTTCCGGCACATTGCCTCAGCACTGGCCCGGCTTGCCGATGGCGGGCGGCTCGTTGCGATCACGGGCAGCACATGCGCGCCCGACAATGCGACATGGCACGACAGCTTCGTTCGATTGCAGGAACAGGCACGCGTGGTGTTCACCGCGCCGATCGCGGGCAGCGTCTATGCCAGTCATGGCACAACATTCGAGACCCGGCTGACGGTGATCGACAAGCTGCATGCCGACGATCCCGGCATGTTCCCGTCCTCGCGGGATATGGCAGCCGACTTGCACAGCCTGCTGAAGATGCTGGTCGAAGACCTCCCGCCGCGCCCGCAGGTAAGAGTGATGCCGCTTGCCTCATCGGTTGCAAGGTCGGTTAGCAGCACACGGCGCGTTGTTCCGGCAAAGCCCAGACTTGCCGCCGTCCCGTTAACGGTACCCACCGGTGTTCCGCTCGACTATGACACCGTCGATTGGGCAGCAACCGGCAACGGGAACCTGAGCGATACACTCTACGAGCCCTATGCGCTGCAATCGATCCGGATTGCGGGCGCAAAGCCGCATCCAACCCGGCTTGTCCAGTCCGCAGCCATGGCCTCGGTTGCGCCGCCCAAGCCGAGCTATCGCCCGCATTTGCCCGAAGGGTTGGTCGAGCAGGGCCTGCTCTCCGACGCCCAGCTCGAATCCGTGATCTATGCGGGCGAGGCCCATTCGGCGCATCTGGCCGGAAGCTGGACCGTCGATGCTACCTACGACAAGGTCGAGGCTGCACCTGACGATTGCGAGACTGCCGTCCGCTTCCGCAAGGGCTGGTTCCTTGGCGATGGTACCGGCGCAGGCAAAGGCCGACAGGTCGCCGGCGTGCTGCTTGACAACTGGCTCAAGGGTCGGAGGCGAGCGGTGTGGATCTCGAAGTCCGACAAGCTGCTCGAAGACGCCCAGCGGGACTGGCGGGCGCTCGGGCAGGAGCCCTTGCTGATCCAGCCGCTCGCCCGCTTCCGCCAGGGCACACCGATCCGGCTCGAGCAGGGCATCCTTTTTACGACCTATGCCACGCTACGCTCCGACGCGCGCGAGGGAAGGGTTTCGCGCGTACAGCAGATCGTCGATTGGCTCGGAATTGACTTCGACGGGGTCATTGTCTTCGACGAGAGCCATGCCATGCAGAATGCCGGTGGCGGCAAGTCAGACCGGGGCGATTCTGCCCCCTCACAGCAAGGCCGTGCCGGGCTGCGTCTGCAACACGCGCTACCCGATGCCCGTGTGCTCTATGTCTCGGCGACCGGGGCGACCACGGTGGAGAACCTCGCCTATGCCCAGCGGCTCGGTCTCTGGGGTGGCGCGGACTTCCCCTTCGACAAGCGCACCGACTTCGTTGCGGCGATTGAGGCTGGCGGGGTTGCTGCCATGGAAGTGCTCGCGCGCGACCTCAAAGCCCTCGGCCTCTACGCCGCCCGTTCGCTGTCTTACGAAGGTGTCGAATACGAACTGGTTGAGCATCAACTGACCCCCGACCAGGTCCGCATCTACGACGCCTATGCCGGGGCCTTCCAGGTCATCCATAACAATCTCGACGCGGCGCTCGAAGCTGCGGGCGTGACCAGCAGCAGCGAGGGCACCTTGAACCGCCTGGCCAAATCGGCCGCCCGCTCGGCCTTCGAATCTGCCAAGCAGCGCTTCTTCAATCACCTGATCACCGCGATGAAGACGCCAACCCTGATTACGGCGATCGAACATGGTCTGGCCGATGGCCATGCCGCCGTCGTCCAGATCGTCTCGACCGGGGAGGCCTTGCTGTCGCGCCGTCTTGCCGAAATCGATCCGGGCGATTGGAGCGACATCCAGTGCGATGTCACCCCTCGTGAATACGTCTTGGACTATCTCGCGCACAGCTTCCCGACGCAGCTTCATGAGACCTACACCGACGGCGACGGCAACCTCGCCTCGCGCCCGGCCTATGACGGTGATGGTAATGTCATTCAGTGCCGCGAGGCTTGTCAGCGGCGCGACCGGCTGATCGAGCAACTGGCCGCAATGGAGCCGGTGCAAGGCGCGCTCGACCAGATCGTCCAGCGCTTCGGAACAGACATGGTCGCCGAGGTCACCGGACGCTCGCGCCGGATCGTGCGCAAGCACGATGCGGACGGCCAACGTTTCGTCGTCGAGAACCGGCCCGCCCATGCCAACCTCGCCGAGGCGCAGGCGTTCATGGAGGACAAGAAGCAAATCCTCGTCTTCTCCGACGCAGGCGGCACGGGCAGGAGCTATCACGCAGATCTTGGCGCGCGGAACCAGCGGCTGCGCCATCACTATCTGCTCGAAGCTGGGTGGAAGGCAGATACCGCGATCCAGGGGCTGGGGCGCACCAACCGCACCAATCAGGCGCAGCCGCCGCTGTTCCGACCTGTCGCGACCGATGTTCAGGCCGAGAAGCGCTTCATCTCGACCATCGCGCGGCGGCTCGACACGCTGGGTGCGATTACCCGCGGCCAGCGCCAGACCGGCGGTCAGGGGCTGTTCCGACCCGAGGACAACCTTGAAGGCCAGTATGCCCGCGACGCGCTGCGCCAGTTCTACCTGCTGATCTACGCGGGCAAGGTCGAGCAGTGTTCGCTCGCGACGTTTGAGGCCATGACCGGCCTGTCGCTGACCGATGGCTGTGGGTGCCTGAAGGACGACCTGCCGCCGATCACGACTTTTCTCAACCGGTTGCTGGCACTGACCATCGCGATGCAGAACTTGCTGTTCACGGTGTTCGAGCAGTTGCTCGCCGCCAAGGTCGAGGGTGCAATCGCCGCCGGCACTTACGATGTCGGGCTGGAGACGCTGGTCGCCGACAGTTTTACGGTAACGCGCAGCGAGCCGATCTACACCCACCCCGCCACCGGTGCTGAGACCCGCCTGCTCACAATCGCCATGCGCGAGCGCAACCAGCCGGTGACGCTGGATAAAGCGCTCGACCTCCTCCGCGAACCCGGTGCCCGGCTGCTGGTCAATGCCCGCTCGAAGCGTGCCGCCGTTCAGCTTCCGGCGCGCAGCCTCATGCTCGATGATGGCGAGGTTGAACGGCGCATACGGCTGATCCGGCCAATGGAGCGGCTGAACTTTGCCCTCAATCATCTTCCTGAGACAAACTGGGAGCAGGTGGACGAGGCCGGCTTTGCCGCTGCCTGGACCGACGAGATCGCGCAAGTGCCCGAGTTCACGACCAGCGAACTGCATATCGTCACCGGGTTGCTGCTGCCGATCTGGAAGCGGCTGCCCGAGGAATCGACCCGGGTTTACCGGCTCCAGACCGATGATGGCACGCGCATTGTCGGGCGCAGGGTGTCACCGGCATGGGCAGCGAGCGCCACAGCCAGCACAGGGGCGCCAGACCTGTCGTCACAGCAGGCACTCGCGCTTCTGCGCGAGGGGCACACCATGCTCGACCTTGCCGACAGACTGCAATTGCGCCGCTCAAGGCTCATGCAGGTGAACCGCATCGAACTCACGGGCTTTGGCCCCAACGCGGTCGACCGGCTGAAGGCGATGGGGCTGTTCTCCGAGATCATCAGCTGGAAGCTGCGGCTGTTCGTCCCGGACGACGTGGTGGCGGGATGCCAAGTGCTCGAACGCCTGTTCGAACACCATCCCCTGACCCGCATCCTCGACCGCAAGGCTGCCTGATATGGGTAGGCTTTCCACGCGCGCGGCAGAGCTGTCAGAGCGGCTCTCCCAGAACGCGCAGGCCGTTTGCCGCCATTACCTCCCCGCCGGACGGCGCGAGGGCCGCTACTGGATGGTGGGCGACGTTGCCGGAACGCCCGGGCGCAGCCTCTATGTCCGCCTGTTCGAGACCGGGCGTGGCGCGATTGGCAACTGGGTTGATGCCGCGACCGGGGAACATGGCGATCTTGTCGACCTCATCCGGCTCAACCAGCGGCATGGACGACTTGCCGAGACCATCGAGGAGGCCGAGCGCTTCCTGTCGCTGCCGCCATCCGAAGATGACGAGCGTGGCCGCGCACCCGGTCCACCCGCACGTGCAGGGTCACCGACTGCTGCACGGCGATTGTTCGCAGCTTCGAAGCCGATCATCGGCACGCCCGCTGCGACCTACCTGCAATCGCGCAATATCATGCACCTTGCCGACCTGCCCACCCTACGGTTCCACCCACGCTGCTACTACCGACCCAACGATGACGATGTGCCCGGAACACCTGGCGCATTCCCAGCGCTGATCGCGTCGGTCACCGATGACGACGGGGTGCAGAGCGGAGCCCATCGCACATGGATCGATCCATCGGGCCGTATGAAGGCAGCCGGCGCATCGCCGCGAAGAGCAATGGGCAATACCCTTGGGGCTGCGATCCGGTTCGGGCACGCGCAGGATGTCATGGCCGCGGGCGAGGGCATCGAGACCATGCTCTCGCTGCGTGAAGCCCTTTCGGCATTGCCTCTTGCCGCCGCCACATCATCGTCCCACTTGGCCGCCATCCTGTTCCCGCCGACACTGCGTCGCCTGTACGTCGCACGCGATCGCGATGCTGCTGGGGATGCAGCCTTCGCGATCCTGACCGAGCGGGCGCAGGCCGCAGGGATCGAACTGCTGCCGCTCATGCCGCTGCTCGGCGACTTCAACGACGATCTGCAGCGCGATGGCGTCGATGGGCTGAGCGCCTCCCTTATCGCGCAATTGCACGACGCCGACCGGGCCAGATTTCTTCGTCGCTGAGTTTCGCCGAGACGGGATCGGGTCTGGGTTCGCGGCATGGGCTGGTCCATGCATCGTGCCGGTCACCCGGCCTTCTTTGGGGGCGATCTGAAGACCGGCGGCGTGGCGGCCGCAATGGCTGCGCCATGCTCCACTGCGTTGCGACCACAAAGCCCACCCCAAAAAGTATTACTTTTTGGGGACCCCGAGCGGGTGCGGCCACCCCGCCGCCGGTCAGGAGGATCGCCGGAAGGCCGGGCGAGGTGCCCGGCTCAGACCTCCAAGGACCGCACTCATGGCGCAGCCATCCGAACCCGAACACGAAATCTCCCCAACCGCACATCTCCTCGATGAAATCGCCCTCTACGGCTATCGCCCCTTCTCGGACGAAGCCGACCCGAGGCCGCTTCCCGACGAGCGCATCGCCACCGGCGCTGTCGCCGACATGTTCGATGCCCTCATCGCCACCATGATCGACACAAGGCTCGAGCCCGATCTTGAAGACCTGTGCTGGTCGCTCACCAATCTCTTCTACCGCGCCGAAGGCCGGATCCAGCGCGAACTCGACGACAACGAACACGCCCAAAGGCGCGGGCAGCGCGAGCAGGATGGCTCCGAGGTCAAGTCGGTCGAACTCGAACGCCTCGTCAATGAAGGGATTGGTCTCATCGAACGCCGAAACGCCATGGAGTTCATGCGCGAGGCCGCTTCCGACCAGTTCGAAAGCCATTTCCGCAAGGCCTGGACCCCGCGCACGGGATCACTCGTCAATCACCGCACCTTGACTGCCGCCATGATCGACAGCCGCGACTTCCTCGCCGCAAAGCGCCGCGCGGAAACCGAGCCGTTGCTGCCGACCGGCACGCGGATCGCGTTCACTTCCGGTCCCGCCTATCAGGATCATGGTCGCATCTGGGCCGTGCTCGACAAGGTTCTCGCCAAATATCCCGATATGGTCCTGTTCCACGGTGGCAACCCGACCGGTGGCGAACACATCGCCTCGCTTTGGGCACGCAATCGCAAGATCGTCCATGTCCCGTTCCGGCCCGACTGGGACCGGTTCAAGAAGGCGGCACCGTTCCGCCGCAACGATCAGATGCTCGAGGCGCTGCCCAAAGCCGTCGTCGCCTGCCCGGGCAACGGCATCAATGCCAACCTGGTCGACAAGGCCCGCAAGCTGGGGATTTCGGTCTGGGCGATTGAGTGACGGCTTGCGACCCAGGCCTATTCGTCTACGAGCGCCACATTGGACGTCCGCTCTTGACAGTAGCTGACAATCGAGGGGCCCAAAGCAGCCGGTCAGCTTTGCGCCCCAACGTCGGTCGTTGCGGCTCGCGGGCGGATCGCCTGAAAGCGGACAAGGTGAACGTCGGGCGTTGATGGCAGGGTCTGGGACGTAGCTGTCTTTCCCAAAAACACGCTGAATGACTGGCTTTTCCTGAAGCAGACACGAACCTGAATTTGAGTGCAAACTGCGGCAATCAAACCCGCTTCTGATTTGCTCCCCGAGAGGGGAGGATCGCTGGCAATCGGATAGAATGCCCAAAGGCGACAGTCTTGCCTGCTAGACTGGTCTAGCGCCGCCGCCAGGCTGGGGACAGGCCGTGCCCCAAAGGAATGGGAGGCAGATAGTGCTGGATCGGCAGAATATCGCAGCAGGCGCGCACCAACCCGAAAAGTTCGATGTCATCATCGTTGGCGCGGGCATTTCCGGGATCGGCAGTGCCACCCTTCTGCGCAAGCAATACCCGGATTTGAGCTTTGCCATTCTCGAAGCTCTGGATGGCTATGGCGGCACCTGGCTGATCCACAAATATCCCGGCACCCGGTCCGATAGCGACCTGTTCACCTTCGGCTACGGCTTCAAGCCGTGGACCGGGCAGCCGATCGCCTCGCGCGACCAGATCCTCAACTATCTGGGTGATGCGATTGCCGATGCGGGCATTGGTCCCTTTATCCGATATGGCCACAGCGTGAAATCTGCCGACTGGTCCAACGAAACCGCCAGCTGGAGACCCGCAAAAACCGGGTCTTTCACGGTTTGGTAGCCTGACGGCAG
>CAZEWN010000002.1:0-246252 GCA_964516135.1 uncultured Erythrobacter sp.
CCACTCTGAATCACGTCTTCGTCTTCAATGCAAATTAATAGGTCCTGACCCTAGTAAGTGCACCGCCGTCCTTCGATCTCGAAGGAAATGTCGAACTATCTTACGGCAATTTCGACGCCATGGTGGCCAAGGGTTATATTACCGGCCCGATCAGCGACACGATCGCGGCCAGCTTCGCGGCGGGCATCAACAAGCGCGACGGCTATCTCACGAACCCTACCACAGACGTAGATGTAAACGATCGCGACCGCTGGTTCACCCGCGGCCAACTTCTTTACGACAACGGCGACAACTTCACATTCCGCTTGATCGGCGATTACGACGAACTCGATGAAGTGTGCTGCGGTGTCGTCAACATCGAGCCATCGGCGGAAACGGGACTTATCGGCAACCTAGATGGTGATCCGAACGACCTGGATATCAACCCGCCCGGCACCGAGCTCGACGATGTGATCTATAGCGATGTCGTCCCCTTCAACCGGGTCAAAAACTGGGGCGTGTCGGGCCAAGCCGACTACGAACTCGGTGCGGTGACGCTGACGTCGATCACCGCTTACCGCGACACTTCGATCCGCGCAGACCAAGATGTCGATTTCACCGCCGCGCCGCTCGCTTCGGGCGCCGTGATCGGCCAAGCCGATATCCGCACCTTCACGCAGGAGGTGCGCGCTGCTTCGGACTTCGACGGCTTCTTCAACTTCCTGGTTGGCGGATATTACTTCAACGAGAAGCTCGATACCGCGGACCAGATCATTTACGGTCCGGCGTTTCGCGGTTTTGCCAACGGTCTGATCCAGGCCGAATCAGGCGGTGCACTCAATGTCAACAGTGTAGAAGCGCTGCTGGGTGCCCAGCCGGGCACGTTCTTCGCCGCGGGTCAGGGTTTCTTCAACGAGTTCTCGCAGGATAACAAGGCATATTCGATCTTCGGGCAGGTCGATCTCGAAATTGCTGACCGGCTGACCTTGACGCTGGGTGCGAACTACACCCACGATGCCAAGGACGTAACTTCAAGCGGCGTGAGCACCGATGCGTTTTCGAACGTCGATCTGAATGCGCCGCAATTCGCAGGATCCCGCCAGTTTCTCTTGCAAGCGGGCGGTGTTCCTGCCGGGCTGGCGGCATTCCTGGCAGCCAATCCGACAACGACCACCTTGCCCGACGGGATAACACCTCTGTCGGCTCTAGGTATCTCCGATGCGAACCCGTTCGCCGGACTGCGCGCGTTCCAGTTCCTCCCGCCGATCGTGAACATTCCGAACTCGGTGGAAGACGGCCGCTCGCGCGACAACGACTTGTCCTACATCGCCCGCGCCAATTTCGAAGTTACGGACACGTTCAATGCGTACATCAGCTACGCGACGGGCTTTAAGGCGACATCGTGGAACCTCTCGCGCGACAGTCGTCCGTTCCCGGCCGATTTCGCATCGGTGCGTGCAGCGAACCCTGGGGTTGCAAACCTTCGCCCGGGCACACGCTTTGCGCTACCGGAAGAATCGACAGTTTACGAGCTGGGGCTCAAGGGGAACTGGGATGTTGCGGGGGCGAACCTGACCATCTTCCTTCAGACTATCGAGGACTTCCAGTCAAACACGTTTGTGGGCGACTTCTTCGTACTCGCCAACGCCGGCGAGCAGGAGACCTTCGGTGTAGAATTTGACGGCTTCGTGCGGCCAACCGACGAACTGACCCTTTCGCTCGCGATGACCTATCTCGATGCGAAATATAATGACTTCGTCGGCTCGCCGGTCGGCGATCTGTCGGGCAAGCAGAGGGCAGGCGTCCACCCGCTCAGCGCGTCGTTCGGTGCGACTTGGGACAAGGAACTGCCGAACCTCGACCGCATTATCATTCGCGGTGACTTCCAGTATGAAGCGCCGGTCCAGATTCTCGATGGTCTGACCAACTTCATCGGCGATTCGGGGGACCCGGCAGCCGACTTCGCCGCTGCGCAAAATGAAGCGCGCCGGTTCAAGCGCGAGGTGAACAACCTCAACGCGTCGATTACCTATGCCTTCAGCATGGGGCTGGAGATTTCGGCGTGGGCTCGCAACCTCCTTGACGATCGTTTCATCACCACGATCTTCCCGGGCGTGGGCGGACAGGGAGAATCGATCTACGGATATCCCAACCAGCCGCGCACCTATGGCGTATCGGCGCGCTATCGCTTTTAGGTCGGCTGGATAGTCGAACAGACAAAGGGCCCCGTTTGCGCGGGGCCCTTTTTCGTTTGCGCGATCAGTTACTTTGTGGTGCCTATGACACTGCGACAATCACAGGGGGAGATGACGCATGCACTGGATGATCCTGCCGTTCAAACGGTATGCCGAATTCACGGGCCGCTCGCGGCGGATGGAATACTGGATGTTCGCGCTCTTCAACGTCATCGTTGTCGTGGGGCTGGCCTTCGTGACCGGCGGCGCCGGTTTCCTAGCGGGACTTGCTGATCCGACCGCGACCGGGGCGGGCATTGGCGCGCTGTTCGGCGGGCTCGGCGTTGTGATCGTCCTCTATGTGCTGGCGGTGATTATCCCGAGCATTGCGGTTACGGTGCGGCGATTGCACGATCGGGACATGTCGGGGTGGTGGTACCTCGGCTTTTTCGTGGGGGGTTTAATCCCGTACATCGGGTTCCTGGTTTCGATCGCTTTCCTGGTGATCATGCTGCTGCCAGGGACTGTGGGCCCAAATAGGTTTGGTGACGATCCCAAAGGCGGGGTCGCGGTCGAGGTGTTCGAATAATCAAAGCGCCCGGAGCGCCTGGGCCGGTTTCGCGCGCAACAGCGGTAGCGAACCGGCCAGCGCCACGGCGACGACGAACACGAGGCCCCCGGATAGCACTGCCACCATCATGCCCCAGTCGGGCAGCCAATCGAATTCGAACAGCTGCGTGATGACCGCCCAGGCAAGCCCGGCGCCGAGCAGCAATGCGACCCCAGCCAGCACCACCGCGAGCAGGGCATATTCCGCAAGTTGCATCAGGAGGATTTGCCCCCGGCTGGCGCCCAGCACGCGCAGGACGACGGTATCGTTCGTGCGCGCCGCCCTTGCCGCCGCGATCGCGCCGATCAGCACTGCGAGCCCCGCCAGCACTGCCACCGAAGCCGCGGCGAAGGTCGCGATGCCGACTTGCCCAAGAATCGTGCGGGCCTCGGCCAGCACCCCGCCCACCTCGATCACCGAACTCGACGGAAACGCGCGTACTAGGTCGCGCAGCAATGGGCCCGTGGCACCACTTTCGGGCAGATCGATCGTGGCGGCAAGGTTGTGCGGCGCATCGGCCAGGGTGTTGGCGCTGAATACCAGCACATAGTTGAAGCCCATGCTTTCCCAATCGATCGTCCGCAGGTTCGCCACGCGTGCGGTGCGTTCGACGCCCAGCACGCCAACGGTGATCTTGTCGCCCACCTTGAGGTCTATTGCGGTGGCAAACTCCTCGTCGACCGAAACCAGCGGTTCGCCCGAATGGCCCGCGCGCCACCACGTGCCTTGGACCAGACGGTTCCCCTCGGGCAATGCGTCGGCATAGGTCAGCCCGCGCTCGCCGCGCAGTGCCCAAGCGCCATCAGGGATTTCCTCCAGTTCCGACACGCGCGTCATCGCGCCTTCGGGGCCGTAGGCAAGCACCGCGCCGCGCAGCGCCGGTACAGTGCGGATCTCCGCCTCCGGATGCCGCTCGCGCACCAGCGTCTCGAATGTGGTGACACGGTCGCGCGGGACATCGAGGACGAAATAGTCGGGCGCCTGCGCGGGCACGCTGCGCTGGATGTTACCGTCGATCGCGGACTGTATCCCGGCAAGGAGGACGAAGGCGCTGAGGCCGAAGCCGAGCGCGGTGACCAATGCCCCGGTCTGCGCGCCGGGACGATGAAGGTTGGCGAGCGCGTTGCGGACCAGCGGGTTTGCGGGGCGGGGTAGGCGCGCGGACAGGCGCGCGATGCCCGTGCCGAGCGAAGCGAGCAGCCCGAACACCGCTGCAGCGCCGAGCAGGAAACCGCCCGCGAGCAATGGCTCGCGTGAGGTCGCCAGCACAAGCACAGCGATCGCCGCGAGGCCGCCGAGCATCCACGGCAGCGCCGCCCGGTCACGCATCAGCGGGCTGATCCGCGCGCGCATCAGCGCCATCGCCGGAAAGCTGCGTGCGCGCACCAGCGGGGTCGCGGCAAAAACCAGCGCGATCAGCAGCCCGAAACCCGCTGCCAGCAGCAGCGCAAGCGGATCAATCACCACGCCTGTTCCAACCGGCAGCAATCCTTGCAAGGCAACCGCCAGCGCCGGCGTTACCAGCACCCCGACCAGCAGCCCGGCCATTGTTCCTGCGAGCGCCGCTGCGCCGATCTGCAGGGCATAGATACGGGCGATGTCGGCGCTGGTTGCGCCGAGGACCTTGAGCGTTGCGATGCTCTGGCGCCGCGCCTCTAGGTAGGAAGTCACGCCCCCGCCGATGCCAATTCCCGCGATCACCAGCGCGGCTAGGCCGACCAGCGTCAGGAATTCGCCCATGCGCCCGACAAACCGGTCGGCGCCGGGCGAAGCGCGGTCGCGGCTGCGGAAATCAAACCCGGCCTCAGGGAAGCGCTCGGTGAGTTCATCCTCCACCACTTCGGGATCGACGTCCGGGCTGAAAGCGACGCGGGTTTTGGACTGATACATCGCGCCCGGTGCGATCAATCCGGCGCGCAGCGGCACGTCTTCGGCCACAATCACCGTCGGGCCGAGCTGGAAGCCTTCGGACAAACGATCCGGTTCGTCCGCGATGATGCCCGCAGCGACCAGTTCGGCCCCGCCAACGCGAAACCGATCGCCGGTCGATATGCCCAGCCGGTCCATTGCCCCCTGGGCAAGCCAGGCCTGGTTGCCGGTGGGTGCGCCCGCCGTGCGCCCGCCTTCGAGCATCAGCGTGCCATAAAGCGGCCAGCGGGTGTCGACAGCCTTCAATTCGACGGGCGCGGCGGCGTCGCCGGCCACCGCCATCGCCTGCATCCGCGTGCCGTGGCTCAGTGTGCCATACTCGGCGAGCGCGGCGCGCTCCTCGTCGTTGAGCGAGCGCTGCCATACCTCGATCTCGAGATCGCCGCCCAGGATCACCTGCCCCCGGTCAGCCAGTTCGCCCTCGATCGCGGCGGTCAGCGTCCCGATCGCGGCAAGCGCCGCCGTGCCCAGGAACAGGCACACGACCAGCAGCCGCAAGCCCCGGAACCGCGCATTGAGATCGCGCCGCGCAATGCGCCACGCCTGGCTCCAGGTGAGGGTATTGTCGTTCATGCCCGGCGGTCGCTCGCGATCCGGCCATCTGCCATCGTCAGAACGCGGCCGCAGCGTTCGGCGAGTTCGGGATCGTGGGTGATGACGAACAGCGTGGCGCCAGTTTCGGCGCGGCGGGCGAACAGCAGCTCGATGATTTCGTGCCCGGTCGCCACGTCGAGGTTGCCGGTCGGCTCGTCGGCAAAGATCAAGCGCGGCCGCGGGGCGATCGCGCGCGCGATGGCCACGCGCTGCTGCTCGCCGCCCGAAAGCTGGGTGGGGTAATGAGCGAGCCGGTGGCCAAGGCCGACCGCGACCAGCTCCTGGCGCGCGCGTTCCTGCGCGTCGGCCTCGCCCGCCAGTTCCATGGGAGTAGCGACGTTTTCCAGCGCGGTCATGGTCGGCAGCAGGTGGAAAGCCTGAAGGACGATCCCGATCCGGCCCCGGCGCGCGCGGGCGAGGCCGTCCTCGTCCATCATGGTGAAGTCCGCGCCGGCGACGTTAAGCGTGCCGCCGCTCGCCCGCTCCAGCCCCGACATGACCGCCATGAGCGAGCTCTTGCCCGAGCCCGACGGGCCGAGCAGGGCACAGATCTCGCCCGTTGGCACATCCAGGTCGATGCCCCGCAGGATTTCCACCGGCGCAGCAGGGGTGCCAAGGGTGAGGGTGAGGTTGCGGGCGGAAACCGCGGGAAGGGGGCTTGTCACCGGGCGCAAGTGGCATAGGTGGGGCTCACCTTCAAGGAGACTTGCCGATGCCGCTTCCCCGTTGGTCGATCATCCTGCCCTTCGCGTTGGCAGCTTGCGGCCAGGAGGCGCCACCCGCGCAGCCCCGCGCCGAGGCTAGCGTGGCGGCGGAGCCAGCGCCCGTCAGCGGGCCGGAGCGGCGTGTGCTGGCGTTCGGCGACAGCCTGTTCGCGGGCTATGGCCTTGATGCCAGCCAGAGTTATCCCGCGCAGCTCGAGATCGCGTTACGCAGCGCCGGGATAAATGCGGCAGTCACGAATGCCGGCGTGTCCGGGGATACCAGCGCGGCGGGCCGCCAGCGGCTGGCGTTCACCCTCGACGCGCAGGAAAGCAAGCCGGACCTCGTCATTCTGGAACTGGGCGGCAACGATCTGCTGCGCGGCATCTCGCCCGATGAAACCCGCGCCAATTTCGAGGCGATGCTGGGTGAGTTGCGTCGCCGCGACATCCCGGTGCTGTTGATGGGAATGCGCTCGCCACCCAATTACGGCCCCGAATTCCAGCGCGCGTTCGATGCGCTCTATCCCGCGCTGGCGGCAGAGTATGGCGTGCCGCTGGTGCCGTTCTGGCTGGAATCGATCTATCAGGACGCCAGCTTGTTCCAGTCCGACCGCATCCACCCGACCGAAGCCGGCATTGCGCGGCTGGTCGACGCGACGGTCGACGACGTGCGCGGGGCGCTGCCGGCGGATTAGGCGCGCTCCAGACGACCCTCGCTGACCCGCCACACCGCTGCGTCGCGCTCGATCGCGGCGAAAGGAGCGCGTTCGGTGCCGGTCATCCATACTTGCGCACCGCTGGCGGCAAGCCGTGCGAACAGCGCCTCCCGCCGGACGGGGTCGAGGTGCGCCGCGACCTCGTCCAGCAGCAGCACGCTCGGCCGCCCGCGCGTGGCGAGCGTGGCATGGGCGAGGGTCAGCGCGATCAGCATCGCTTTCTGCTCGCCGGTCGAACATTCGGCCGCGGGCATGACCTTGCCGGCCATCGTAACGGCGAGTTCATCGCGGTGCGGCCCGGTGAGCGTGCGACCCGCCTGCCGCTCGCGGCGGCGGCCGTGCCGCAGCGCTTCGGCCAGCGCCGCGTGCTCCGCAGGGCCGCCTGGCTGGAGATCGAGCAGGGGGAGCGCGAACGGTTCGCGCGGCAGAAGAGCCAGCTCGGTGTTCACCGCAGCTATGGTCCGCGCGCGCGCCGCTGCAATGGCCGCGCCGTGTTCGGCCAGATGTCGTTCAACCGCGTCGAGCCAGGCGGGATCGGGCTCGTCGTCGCCCGCCAGCAGCCGGTTGCGCTCGCGCAAGCCCGCCTCGTAACGCGCGGTATGGTGGGCGTGGGCAGGCTCCAGCGCCAATGTCATCCGGTCGACGAAACGCCGCCGCGCGCCAGCACTGTCGGTGAACAGCCCGTCCATTGCCGGGGTCAGCCAGCCGAGCGCGAGCCATTCACCAAGCCTGTTGGCGCTGGCCTGCGCGCCGTTGACCTGAACCCGTCGCCGCCCGGGCTGATCGGCGCGGACGAAGGTGGCCAGGCGCACCGGCACGCCGTCCGCCTGTGCCAGGGAAGCGCCAACCGCGAACGCCCTGCCCCCCGCCAGCGGCAAGTCGGTCAGCGCGGCGCGTCGCAGGCCACGGCCCGGCGCCAGGAGAGATAGCGCTTCGAGCACATTGGTCTTGCCCGCGCCATTGTCGCCGATCAGCAAGTTGAATGCTCGCGCGCCATCGAGCGCGGTCTCGCGATGGTTGCGAAAAGTCGCAAGCGTGATCCGGTCGAGCGCCATCGGTGCCCCGCGCGATAGGGGTTGGGCCACTGAATCTCCATGCCAAATCGGCGTTCGCCAACTGATGGGAAAAAATCCCAACCTTTCGCAAGGATGAATATCTTGTAGCTGGTACTGAGGGCCAAGAATGGCGGAAATGAGCCGTTTTCACGAGTTGGCACGCCCCCTGCAATGCATGTTTCGTCCCCAGGATCAGCCCAGGGATAGATGAAAGGAAGTTGAAATGCAGTTCTTCGACCGTCTGAGTGGCCGCGTGGTTGCCGCCGTCTCCTCGTTGGCCTTCTCGGCCTTTCTGCTTGCCGCCGCGATCGTTCCAGCGAGCCCCAATTTCCCCGGCGTCGGCGTGATCGCGTGACCCGGCTGGAACGCAGCAAGCCTGCCGTCGCCCCGATGAGCAAATCCTTCCGGCTTGACCGGACCCGGGGAAAGCTCTGGGGCGTCTGCGGCGGGATCGCTAACTACTTCGGGATCGACGCCACGCTGGTTCGCATCGGCTTCGTTCTCGGCACGATCGTGGGCTTCGGCTCGCTGATCCTGATCTATTCGGCGATTGCCCTGATCGCCGATTGAGGGGGCCCCGGTTGGGGCTCCCTCAACATTTTCACATCGCCGAAATGCCGCCGTCGAGCTTGATCTCGGCCCCGGTCATGAAGCGACTTTCGTCACTGGCAAGGTAGACCACCGCATTAGCGATGTCGTCGGGCTCGCCGACGAACTTGAGCGGGATCTGCCGCGCCAGCTTCTCCAGCAACACCGCCCTGTCGATATTGTGGTGCCGCGCCGTGCCGTCGAGGATCGGCGTGTCGACGAACGTCGGGTGGACCGAATTGCAGCGGATCTGCATGTTATTCTTCGCGCAGTGGAGCGCGATCGACTTGCTCAGCATCCAGACCGCTGCCTTGCTGGCGTTGTAGGCGGGCATCGTGTCGCTCGCGATCAGGCCCGCGATCGAGCTGATGTTGACGATCGAGCCCGGCGCGTGCTCGCGCATCAGCGGCAGCGCTTTCTGGCAGCCGTGGAAGATCGAATCGACGTTGATCGAAAAGCAGCGCTGCCAGTCCTCGAACCGGCAGGTCTCGATATTGCCGCCGACGCCGATCCCGGCGTTGTTGACCAGCACGTTCAATCCGCCGAGGTGCTCGCGCGCGGCATCGACCGCGACTTCCCATTGTGCCGGATCGGTTACGTCATGCGCGATGCCAAAAGCGGTGCCGCTGCCGAGCGTCTCGTCGATCGCGGCTGCGGTCGCGCGCGCGCCGGCACCGTTGATATCGGTGCACAGCACCCGGGCGCCTTCTTCGGCCAGCCGCCGCGCGTGTGCCGCGCCCAGGCCCTGCGCCGCGCCCGTTACCAGCGCCAGCTTGCCCGCACACCTTCCCACCATTGGTCAGTCTCCCTCGATCATGCCGCCTGCCAAGAGGAGCGCGACACGAACGTCGATCGCATGGCCCAGTGCACGGCGATCCGCAACGAATTGCGGCAGGTTGTCGAGGGCGACGCGGTGCACGGTGATATCCTCGTGCTCCGTCCCACCGCCCTGACCGACCTTGGTCAGCCCAATGGCGCGCAGCAGGGTGAAGCTCTCGCTGACCATGCCGGGGCTGGACATGAATTCGCCCAGGCTATCCATCCGCGCTGCGCGATAGCCGGTTTCTTCTTCCAGTTCGCGGATCGCGGCGGTCTCGGCACTTTCATCCTCGCCGCCATCGTCATCACCAATCAGTCCCGCGGGCAGTTCGAGGCACACCCGGCCCAGCGGCACGCGGAACTGTTCGACCAGCAGCACGTGCCCCTCGTCAACGGCGAGAATAACCGCCGCGCGGATGCCACGCGCACGGCTGACATATTCCCACCGCCCCTTGCGCTTGGCGGTGACATACCTGCCCTGCCAGACCACTTCCTCAGGCGCGTCATGCATCAGAGCACGATCAGCCGGTCGGGCAACTCGTTCTTGTCGTCATCGCCGATGGGGAAATGCTCGGTCAGCACCGCGCCCACGTCGCGCACCCCCGCGGCGATGCCCTTGGCGAGGCAGCCGTCGCGGATTTCCGCGAGCATGTCCGCCATTGCGACGCCCCAGACCTCGGCCGGGACCAATGCGGCTATCGCCCGGTCGGCAACGATTTCGGCGCGGTGTTCCTGCATCGAGACATAGATCAGCACCCCGGTGTGGCCGTGGGTGCGCCGCTCCGCACCGACCTTGAAATGCTTGACCGCGCGCAGCCGCACGCGTCGCCGCTTCACGGGGCCAGGGATGGTGCGGAACCGCAGCGGATCCCACTGCAATGCTCCCCACACTGCGAGGAACACGACGAGCCCCGCACCAATCGCCAGCGAAAGAATCTCGCCATAGCTCCAGTCGGTGCCCCAGCCCCCTGAGAGCCAGTCGAGCTTCGCGATGAGAAATTCGGGCCATACGGCGAACACGCTCATTGCCGTGAACGCGAACAGCGCCGCCCAGGCCAGCACGATGTCGGAATAGCCATCGGTCCGGTCGGCGATCACGGTCACGATCTCGCCCGAGGTCGTGCTTTCTGCCGCCGCGACCGCGTCGGTCACGATCTTGTGGTCGGCTTCGGTCAGATAATGCGGCATCACCAACCCCCCGATGCGCCACCGCCGCCGGACATGCCGCCGCCGAACCCGCCAAAGCCGCCGCCGCCTCCTCCGCCGCCGCCCCAGCCGCCGCCATCGTTATCGGAAAGGCCACTGGCAATTGCCTTGCCCACTTCCCACAAGATGATGTTGCCCGCGACATCACCCAGGCCACTCCCGCGATAGCGCCGTTTCTCCTTGCCGCCGGCAAATGCGGGCAGGATGAAGAAGAACAGCAGGAACGCGATCCAGAACAGGGCGCCTATGGGAAAGCCGCCCTCGCTCTGTTCCTGTGCCGCGGCCGCTTCCGCCGCTTCGGCCACGGCCGCCGCATCGGCCGGGCTGCGGGCAAGGTGGGTCAAAATCGCGTCGACGCCCTCCGTCACGCCGCCATCGAAATCGCCTGCCTTGAAACGCGGGGTGATGATGTCGTTGATCACGCGACCGGCCATGATCCCACCAAAATATGGGTGGAGGCCATATCCGATCTCGATCCGCATCCGCCGGTCATCGCGGGAAATCAGCAGCAGCAAGCCCTGATCGCGCTCCGCCCCGCCGATGCCCCATTCGGCGAAAAGCCCAGTGGCATAGGGCTCGATCGGAGAGCCACCGAGATCGGGCACCGTGGCGACGATGATCGCCCGCCCGGTTTCCCGGTTGTAATCCCGGAGGCGCGCGTCGAGCGCGGCCTCGGTTTCGGTCGACAGCATGTCCGCCCCGTCGTAAATCGGTCCGGTGGGGCGGTTCGGATAGTCCTGCGCCTGGACGGCGACGCTGGTGAGCGTCGCCGCCAGGACGATCAGGAACGCCCTGAAGGCGGCGAAGGTGCGCGCCACCTCAGTTCGCGGCCGCGGCCGGTGCTGCCGGAGCCTGGGCGTTGTCGTTGCTGGCCGGAGCGGCGGCCGGGGCAGCCTGACCACCGGTGATGCCGCTCATGTCGACGGTCGGGTTGGCGCGGCTCGCTGCGTCAGCCTCAAAGTATTCGAGCGGCTCGGCGCCGTGGATCACGTTCGCGCCGATCGACGAGGGAAAGGTGCGGATTTCCGTATTGTAGTCGCGCGCAGCGTCGTTGTAGCGAACCCGCTCGGTGTTGATCAGATTGTTGGATTCATCGAGTGCCACCATCAGGTCGCCGAAGCGCGGCTGGCTGGCGAGCTGGGGATAGTTTTCAACCACCGTGCGGAGCTGCCCGAGCGCCTGGGTGAGCTGGTTCTGCGCGTCCTGGAATCGCTGGAATTCCTCCGGGTTCGACAAGTCGTCGGTGGTGATGTTGATGGAGGTCGCCCGGGCCCGTGCGTCGACCACGCCCTGAAGGATGTTGCCCTCTGAAATAGCGGCAGCCTGGACCACCGAGACGAGGTTGGGGATCAGGTCGGCGCGGCGTTGCAGCGCGGTTTCGACATTGCCCCACTGGGCCTTGGCTGCTTCTTCCTTGGTCGGCACCGAATTGATCCCGCACGCTGCGAGCGCCAGTGTGGCAAAAGCGGCAAGGGCCATGCGGCCGGCGATCTTGAACATCGTCGTCGTCCTCCTCGAAGCTGCCGTGCAGCTGTATTGCATAGATAGCACGGTTGTGCGTTGCTTCAAGCGGGCGCGAAATTATTGACCAGCGCGGCGTCGACGTGCCACGCTGCAATCGATTTATCGGAGGGAGTGGGTGATCATGCTGAACGAGTTCAAGGCATTCATCGCGCGCGGCAACGTGCTCGATCTTGCGGTGGCGGTGATCATCGGCGCTGCGTTCGGAGCGATCGTGACCTCGTTGACCGAGGATATAATCATGCCGGTGATCGGCGCGATTTTCGGCGGGCTCGATTTCTCCAGCTACTTCGTGCGGCTCGGCCCGGTGCCCGCTGAATTCGCGGGTGATCCGAACAGCTATGCCGACCTCAAGGCGGCTGGCGTGGCGATGCTCGGATACGGCCAGTTCGTGACCGCGCTGGTCAATTTCCTGATCCTGGCATTCATCATCTTCCTGGTGGTGCGCGCCATCAATCGCGCGATGCCGAAGAAGGAGGACGCCCCCTCCGGCCCGAGCGAAGTCGAACTGCTGACCGAAATCCGTGACGAGTTGCGGCGCCGCGCCGGCGCCTGAATTTGCACGCGGTCACTTCACATTAAGTCGGCATCGCCTATATCGGGCGGTGCCGGCTTCGGTCGGCTATGGCGATAAATTGCGGTGTGCAATAGGCACAACGGACCCGGGGGCAGTACCCGGCGGCTCCACCAGAAAGTGCGGAAATCCGCGCTTCCTGACGGGGCCGAACCAGGATCGACGTGTGCTCAAAAGCACTGTTTTCGCCCGGGCTGAGTAACCCGCATAAGGCTCACAACACATAAGTGCCAACGACAACGAAGCACTTGCTCTCGCTGCGTAATGTGATGGCCTAACGGCCGGAATTTACAAGGACTTGAGCACGGTTCGGACCGAACCGGGTAACAGAATCGGAAACCGGGGGCCCGGAGGGAGCCTAGCAACAGAATCCCTCCACCGATTTTCCGTCAATATCCGCCCCATGCGGCCTGCCAACGGCAATCTGCCGCGCTTCACGCAGCGCTATGGCTCAAGGCCTCGGGTCCGCGCTTCCTGTTCGTAGCGTAGCGCGTCGAGGATCTTCGCGCCGCCCAGGAACACCGCGCCGCTGCAGGCGACGAACAGCATCCAGCCGCCGTAGCCGGGAAACTGGTCGAGATAATGCGTGCCGCGCTCCATCGCGCCCAGGGCGAGGGCGAAGATGATCAGGTAGGCTTCGAACCGGTTCTTGATCACGAACAGGCGGCCCAGCTTTCGCAGCATTCGCATTCCTTCCTTAACGCATGGCAGTGCAATGAGCGTGCCAGCGACGGTTTCCCGCGCAGTGGCGTGGTTAACCGGGAACGCGATTGTAAGCCCTGCCGACGTGGCGGCAAGCGCGTTAACCCAATTCCTGCAAGTCCAGCGTTTCGAGCAGGGACGCCCGCGCCGCACGCACGTCGCGCGCGAGCGCGGCATTGCCAAGGTCGGCGGGATCAATCTGATCGGGCCAGTGCGCGGCGATGGTCGCACTCATCGCATCGGCTTTCGCATCGTCGAGCATGAATCGCGGGTCGACCGTCGTGGGATCGGCCACGACGCGCAGGCGCAGGCAAGCGGGTCCGCCGCCGTTGGCCATCGACTGGCGCACATCGACCGGGATGACCTGCCGGATCGGACCGTTGCCCGCGAGCATCCCTTGAAGCCATGCCCACACGCGCGCATTGTCGCGGCATTCGGTCGGGACGATCAGCGCCATCTCGCCCGTCGGTAGGCTTACCAGCTGGGCATTGAACAGGTAGCTGGCGATGGCGTCCCCAAGGCTTACCGCGTCGGCAGGCACTTCGACCACCTCGAGCGCTGGGAAGGCATTTCGGATCGCATCGTAAGCGGCCTGCTGGTCCGCGAAGGCGAGCGCGTGAGTGAACAGCACCCGTTCGTTGGCGACCGCGACCACGTCGTTGTGGAATGCCCCTGCGGCAATGGCTTCGGGGTTCTGCTCGATGAACACCGTCCGAGCCGGGTCGAGACCGTGACGACGCGCCACCGCCCGGCTGGCCTGCACATGCTGGCGCGCGGGGAATCGGCCGCCGGGCTCGCCATAGACGAACACCTCGACGCCGGGGGCGCCATGTCCTTCGCAGAAGCGCATGTGATTCGCCGCGCCCTCGTCGCCGAAGCAGAAGGGGACGGGATGGTAGACCTGGAAATGGGCCTTGTCGGCAAATGCCAGCGACAGCTGTGCGTGCGTGTCGCACCATTCGTGGCTGCGGTGTGGCATGGTGACGAGATTGGCGACCGTCAGGCGGCACCTGCCATCGCGGGTATCGGGAGCGGGACTGACGGTGGCGGCGTTGGCGGTCCACATCGAACTGGCCGACCATCCGGCAGCGATCAGCGCGCCATCGGTCGTCTCGTCCACCACAATCTCGTTCAGCCACTGGTTGCTGGGGCGCGGCAGCGGCAGCAGGAACCCCTGCGCCAGGCCGCGCGCCATATTGGCGCGCATCTTGGCGAGCCCCTGCAGCGCTGCGGCGCGGGGATAGCTGGTCTCGCCGGCGTTTTTCGTGGCGGCGAGATTGCCGAGGCTGAGGCCGGCGTAATTATGGCTCGGGCCGACAATGCCGTCGAAATTGATCTCGACGAGGTTCACCGCGCCACGCTCCACACCTCGTTGCCATCCGTCACGCCCAGCATCGTCGCCGACACGTGGTCGATGTGGAGCGAGCCGTCATCCTGAAACGCGCGTTTGCCGAAGCAAGCGCGGAAACTGCCGAGTCTCCCGGTGGCGAGCAGCGCGCGTTCGCCGGATTCGACAGCGCATCCCGAAAGCGTACCCGGCTTTGCATCGGCGATGCTCTTCACCTGACTGGTCCGGGCGGTCATGGTCGGGCCGCCGTCGAAAATGTCGACGTAGCCCTCGTAGGCAAAGCCCTCCGCTTCCAGCATCCGCATTGCCGCGCGGCCAGTAGGGTGGGGCAGGCCGATGACCTTGCGCGCCTCGTCGCTCAGCATTTCGACATAGACCGGGTGTTTTGGCATCAGGTCGGCGATGAACTGGTTCCCGTTGATCGCGTTGAAATAGTCGGCTTCCTGGAAGCCCATCCCGAAGAAGCGACCCGCCACGCCGTCCCAGAAGGGCGAACCGCCGCGCTCGTCGATGATCCCGCGCAATTCGGCCAGTATACGGTCGGCGAACCGCTGGCGATGCATTGCAATGAACAGGTAGCGACTGCGCGCCAGCAGCAGCCCAAGCCCGCCAGCGCGCTCGTTGGGGTGAAGGAAAAGTCCGCCGACTTCGCTCGATCCTTCGAGGTCCGTGACCAGGCTGAGCAATTCCGCGCGTACCGTGCGATCAAGTTCCTTGGAATACTGGGTCAGCGTGGTGAGGCGATAGGAATAGAACGGCCACTGCTGGCCAACCTGGGTCATCATCTGGCACGTGCCGCGCACCTCACCGGTGTTGGCATTTTCGAGCACCAGCACGAACAATTCGTCCGCCAGGCCGCCCGATCCACGCGAGATCGCCTGTTCGGCGCGGACCAGCTTGGCGGCCAGCGCGTCCCGATCGGCGGGCAGATTGGTGAACCCCCCGCCAGTCAGCTTCGCCATCTCATACAGCGGCTCGAGGTCGTCGGGATGCGCGGTGCGTAGGCGAAACGTCAATTCCTGTCCCCCGTGGCAAGCGCGTGCAGCACCATTGCGCTCAGGGCGGCGCGTTCGGAAAGGGACGGCACGATCAGATATTCATCGGGCGAGTGGATCGCCCCGCCGCGCACGCCCATCGTGTCCACCACCGGCACGCCGCATGCAGCAATGTTGTTCCCGTCGCACACGCCGCCCGAACTTTGCCAGCCGATTGTCTGGCCCAATGCGGCGCCGCAGTCGCGCACAAGGTCAAACAGCGCCTGCGCGCGCCGGTCGACTGGCTTGGGCGGGCGGGTGATCGCGCCATGGGCATGAACGTGAACCTCGTGGGCCTGCCGGATCTGGCCGATCAACGCGGCGAGCCCCGTCTCGAACGCTGCCGCCGCGGATGGGCTGCGCGGGCGGATGTTGAACCGCACCACGGCGTGGTCGGGCACGACGTTGTTGGCCGCGCCGCCTTCGATCCTGGCCGGATTGACCGGGCAATCCGTGGATTGCAGCGCTTTGAGGCCGATCACGAGCGCGGCGGCCGCGACGATCGCGTTGCGCCCGTCCTCCGGATTGCGCCCCGCGTGCGCGGAGCGGCCGGACACCACCAGCGCGTAGTTGCCGCTGCCCCCGCGCGCGTGGGCCAGCGTGCCGTCCGGCAAGGCGCTCGGTTCGTAAGTGAGGGCGGCATGTTTGCCGTGTGCCAGTTCCTCGATGAGCAGCGCCGATGCCAGAGAACCCGTCTCCTCGTCGGAATTGAGCAAGACGTCGTATCCGATCCGTGATGCCGCGTCTGAGCGTTCGAACGCCAGCAGCGCGTGGAGGATGACCGCAATTCCACCCTTCATGTCGGCAAGGCCAGGGCCAACCAGGGTGTGGTCGTCGATCCAGTGCTGGTGCTGAAACGGGTGATCGGCGGGAAACACGGTGTCCATATGGCCGGTCAGCAGCACGCGTCGCTCCGCCGCCGGGCGCACGCGCAGGACGACATGTCGGCCGAACGCCTGCTCGACCTCGCGACCCGCGCTGTCGATGGCGATCACCGGTGCTGGCTCCACCAGCGCGATTTCGCCAGGCAGCGCGGCAAAGGCATCGGCCAGGATATGCGCCATCGTGGCCAGGCCGACGAGGTTGGCGGTGCCGGTGTTGACCTCGCTCCAAGCCCGCGCGTGTGCCAGCATCGCGTCCTGATCGATCGGCGCTATGAGTTCATCACGGAAAGTGTCTGGTTTCATTCCCAAGGGGCTCTAGCGGCGAGGAGGGCAGCTGTCCAAGAGGCGGTGGGCGCTTACCCGCAGCGGGCATTGCAATCAGGCGCCCGCTTGGCCATAGCCGCACTTCCTCCCCTGGATTTGTTGCCGAAAATGCGCGCCCGTCGTGAGCGGGCCAAACCAGTGCGAGGATCAATGACTGAATACGTGACACGTGCCAATCTTCGGGTTTATCCGCCGCTTGCCGACCTGATCGAGCAGCACGTGCTATCCGTCCTTGGGCGGGATGCCGATGCGTTCTGGCAGGGCTTCGCGACGCTGCTTGGCGACTTTGCTCCGCGCAACCGCGAGCTTATCGTGAAGCGCGCGGCGTTGCAGGAACAGATCGATGGCTGGCATCGCGAACAGAAGGGGCGGCCGCACGACCCGGCGGAATATCGCGCGTTTCTCGAACGCATCGGCTATCTCGTGCCCGAACCGCCGCCCTTCACCGTCGGCACCACCAATGTCGATCCGGAGATCGCGACGATGGCCGGTCCGCAGCTGGTCGTCCCGATCCTCAACGCGCGATTCCTGCTGAATGCCGCGAACGCGCGCTGGGGAAGCCTTTACGACGCGCTCTACGGCACCGACGCGCTCGACGCCCCGCGAGCCCGACCTGGGGGGTACGACCAGGCTCGCGGCGGAGCGGTCGTCGCACGCGCGAAGGCGTTCCTTGACGCGACTTTGCCCCTCGCTGGCGGACGCGGCTGGGCGGAACTGGGCGATCCATCAAACGGGATCGAACTTGCCGATCCATCACAATACGTGGGCCAGACCGAGCATGGCCGGCTGTTCCTTCACAATGGCTTACATGTCGAAGTTCGCTTCGAGCGGGACCATCCGGTGGGTCGAACCGACCCCTCGGGCATCAGTGACGTAATCCTGGAAGCCGCGCTGACCACGATTTGCGATTGCGAGGATTCTGTCGCGGCGGTCGATGGCGAGGACAAGACGCTCGCCTATACGAACTGGCTGGGGCTGATCCGAGGCGATCTGGCCGAGACTTTCGCCAAGGGAAGCCAAACCATCACGCGGCGGCTGGCGGACGACGTGCGCTACACCGCGCCGGACGGCAGCGAACACAGCTTGCCGGGCCGCAGCCTGCTGTTCGTGCGCAACGTCGGCCACCTGATGACCAATCCGGCCATCCTGCTGGAGGACGGCAGCGAGATTCCCGAGGGGATCATGGATGCGGTGTTCACCAGCGCGATCGGCGCGCTCGATACCGCGCGAAGAAATTCGCGCACGGGGTCGATCTACATCGTCAAGCCGAAGATGCACGGACCCGAAGAATCTCTGTTCACCAATGATTTGTTCGATGCTGTTGAGGACTTGCTCGAACTGCCCCGCCACACGGTGAAGGTTGGGGTGATGGACGAGGAACGGCGCACCAGCGCGAACCTCGCCGCGTGCATCCATGCCGTTAAGGACCGGATAGTGTTCATCAACACCGGTTTCCTCGATCGCACCGGCGACGAAATGCACACCTCGATGCAGGCCGGACCGATGATCCGCAAGGCGGCGATGAAGGGCAGCGCCTGGCTCGACGCTTATGAGAAACGCAACGTCGCCATAGGCTTGGCTTGCGGACTTTCGGGCCGGGCTCAGATCGGCAAGGGCATGTGGGCTGCGCCCGACATGATGCGCGACATGATGGAACAGAAGATCGGGCACCTGAAGGCCGGCGCCAACACCGCATGGGTGCCGAGCCCGACCGCCGCGACGCTCCACGCGCTGCATTACCACCAGCTTGACGTGTTCGCCGTGCAGCAGGGGCTGGGCGAGGCGCCGGGTCTAGATGCGCTGCTGGCGATCCCGCTGGCCGATCGGGTCAACTGGACTGACGAGGAAGTGCGCGAGGAACTCGACAACAACTGCCAGGGCCTCCTCGGCTACGTGGTGCGCTGGATCGACGCGGGCGTCGGCTGCTCCAAAGTGCCGGACATTCACGACGTCGGCCTGATGGAAGATCGGGCGACGCTGCGGATTTCCAGCCAACACCTCGCCAACTGGCTGCTCCACGGGGTCTGCACCCGCGAACAGGTAATGGACTCGCTGCGGCGCATGGCGGCTAAGGTCGATGCGCAAAACGCAGGCGATCCATTCTACGTGCCCATGGTCGGGAACGAAGATGGTCCGGCTTTTTCAGCGGCTTGCGACCTGATCTTCAAGGGAGTCGAGCAACCTAGCGGTTACACCGAACCGCTGCTGCACCAATGGCGCCAGGTGGCGAAGGCGCGCTAGGTCAGTCGACGCGCGATCGCCACGAACTCGGCTACGCCAAGCGTTTCGGCGCGGCGCTGCGCGTCGATCCCCAGGTCGTCCAGCGCATCCAGCGCGCCGGGAACAGCCTTGAGGCTCTGGCGCAGCATCTTGCGGCGCTGGCCAAATGCCGCTTCGGTGAGCCGTTCGAGGACGTGGGCCGATATTCCTTCGGGCATCGCCGCGGGCTGGACGTGGACGATCGCGCTCATCACCTTGGGTGGAGGGGTAAAGGCGCTACGGTGCACCTTCATCGCCAGCCGGGCAGTGGAACGCCACTGCGCCAGCACCGCTAGGCGGCCGTAGGTCGAGCTGCCAGGCCGGGCGACGATCCGCTGCGCCACCTCTTGCTGGAACATCAGCGTGAGGCTGCTCCAACGCGGCGGCCAGTCCTGTCCGCCGAGCCAGCGCACGAACAGGGCCGTGCCGACATTATAGGGCAAGTTCGAGAGGACGGCGAAGCGCTCGCCCATCAAGGTGTCGTGATCAAGCTTCAGCGCGTCGCCCTCCACGACGCGCAGCTGGCCGGGAAATGCCTCGCCCAATTCGGCCAGCGCGGGAACGCAGCGGCGATCCATCTCGATCGCGGTCACCCGTGCGCCCGCGCGCAGCAGCGCCCGTGTGAGCCCGCCAGGGCCGGGGCCGATCTCAAGCACCGCCTTATCCGTCAGATCGCCGGGAATCGCGGCGATGCGGGCGAGCAGCTGCTCGTCGAAGAGAAAATTCTGTCCAAGCGCCTTGGATGCCGAAAGGCCGTGCCGGGCGATGACATCGCGCAAGGGGGCAAGGTCGCGGGTCATCCGGCCATAATCAAGCGACCGCGCGCCGCGTTGCAATTTCGCCCGCCAGGCGGATTGCCGCGATGATCGCGCCGGCATCCGCCACGCCCTGGCCCGCGATGTCGAATGCCGTGCCGTGATCGGGGCTGGTCCGCACGATCGGCAGGCCCAGCGTTGTATTCACGCCCTGATCGAAGTCGAGTGCCTTGACGGGGATGAGCGCCTGATCGTGATACATGCATAGTGCCGCGTCGAAACTCGCCCGTTTGTGCGGCGCGAACAGCGCGTCGGCGGCATGCGGGCCGGTGGCTTCGATCCCCTCAAGGCGAAGGCGGGCGATGGCGGGTGCGATAATTCGCGCTTCTTCGTCACCGAATGCGCCGTTCTCGCCCGCGTGCGGGTTAAGGCCGCATACCGCGAGGCGTGGCCGGGCAATGCCGAAATCCCGCGCGAGCGCCTGGGCGGTGATGCGCGCGCGTAATACGATCAGTTCCTCGCTGAGCATGGTCGGCACGGCCGAGATCGCGCAGTGTATGGTCAGCGGTACGGTCCGCACGTTCGGCCCGGCCAGCATCATCACCGCTGCTTCCGTCGGCAGTCCGCAGCGTGCGGCCAGGAATTCCGTTTGGCCGGGATGATCAAAGCCGACTGCAGCCAGCGCCGCTTTCGCCACGGGTGCCGTGACCAGTCCGCCAACCTCGCCCGCGCGGGCCAGGTCGGTTGCGGTCTCGAGTGCGGCAAGCGACAGACGGGCGCCGCGCGCGTCAGGCCGTCCCGGTGCGTAAACCATTGCGTCGAGTTCCAGCACCGGCAATGCATCGGCGAATGCGGCAACCGCCTCGCCCGGATGGCTGATCGGCGTGACCGCAAGCGTTATTGCCCGCGACCTTGCTGCCTCGACGAGCACGGCCCGGGCACCGACCACGAGGAACGGTGGGAGGCGCAGTTCCGCGCGCCGCGCCCATGCTTCGGCGATCAGTTCCGGGCCAACGCCCGCCGGATCACCCAGCGAAAGCGCGAGGGGGAAGGGCGAAATGCTCAATTATACTCGATGAAGGCGTCGTTGCGCAGGTCGCGCAGATAGCGCTGTGCACGCTTGTTGATGCGTTCCTGCTCCATCTGATCGAGCATGGTGTCGAAATCCGGCCCGCTTGCGACCTGGGGATCGTCGCGACCGCACAATACCAGCGCCCGCACGCCATCTTCCAGCGATCCGAACAGCGGGGTCGCCTGCCCGACCTGCATTTCCAGCATGGTCTGCTGAAGCTGCGGTGGAAGCTGCGCCACGCGAATTTCGTCGTTGGTGACCACGTCGGCGCCGACCGTCTCGGCGGCGCGTTCGACATCACCGCAGCCGCGAATGGTCTGGACCGCGGCATTGAAAGCCTCGACGCGGGTGGTGGCCTGCGCCTCGGTGGTGCCGGCCGGGAAGGCGATCGCCACCTGCTTGAGGCTCAGCACCGCGTCACGCGGATCGGCCATCAGCACCTGGCGCTTCTCGATCAGGTACACGATCCAGTATCCGCCTGGGATTTCCACCGGTCCCACCAGCTGGCCAGGCTGCATCTCGGCGACGATCGCCTCGAGCTGGGGCGATTGCAGTTGCGGCAGCTGAATCCAGCCGAGGTCCCCGCCCACGGCCGCCGTGGTCGCTTCGGAAAACTGTCGCGCATAGGCGACAAAGCTCCCGCCGGTCCGCAACTGCTCAACGATACGCGTCGCGTTCTGGCCTACCGCGTCGCGCGATTCTGGCGTGGCGGAGAGGAATATCTCACCGACGCGATATTCGTCGGTGCCACGCGATTCCTCGAGCCGTTTCATCACTTCGCGCACTTCCTCTTCGGAAACGTTCACGAACGGCGCGACATTGCGACCAAGCAGGCGCCGCCACGCGATTTCGCCGCGAATCTGCCGCTTCAACGCCGCAGGGCTTGACCCGATCGACTGTAGGTAGGCGTCCATCCGAGGCAGGTCGGTGCCGAAATTCCGTGCCGCAACTTGCGCGTACTGCGCGTCGATTTCCGCATCGGAGATCTCGATCTCTTGGGCGCTCGCTTCCTGGATTTGCAGCGTTTCGTCGATAAGGTTGCGGAGCACCTGCATCCGCAAGCGTATCATTTCCTCCGGCGGAATCTCCCCTTCGGAGGCCGCCGTGACCAGCGCGACACGCTGATCGATGTCCGTCCCGGTGATAACCGAGCCATTCACCACCGCGGTCGGCTTGCGCGAGTTCGGATCGTTCTGCGTGAGCATCGTCACATCGGCGGGCAGGCCGAGCGGATTGGAAGCGGCAGCGTCTTGCGCCTGCGCGACAACGGGCGATGCAGCGACGCCGAAGGCTGCGATTCCGGCCAGAAACTTGCTGAAAGACTTGGTTTTCACGTTGGTATCCGTCCGTTGCGCGATGGCTATCGCGCGCGAAAAAATGGTCCCGGCCTCTGGCTCCAGGCGGCTTAACCGAAGCTGAGTGGGCGTGCCGGATAGCGCGTTTGCGCGGGCGCCACAATCGGTCAGCGGAAGCCGAGATTGCGCAGCGCGAAATAGAACTGGAACGTGTCGCCGCGCTGTGCGTCGCCAGTGTTCACGTAGTCGCGCCGCCAGGTCAGCCCGAGCTCGAGACAATCGTCCTGATAAGCCACCCCGAGGCGCGTGCGAATGGGGTCGAATCCGTCGGCGGTGAAGGTGGGGTCTTCGTTCCGGTCGGTCAGGTTGAAAACCCCCGAGCCGAAGACCGACCAGTACCGCGCGAAAGCCAGGCGCCCGGCCACGCGCAGTTCCTCGCGGTCTTGCAGATCCTCGATCGTGTCGATGTCGCGGTTCAGGCGAAGATACCCTATCTCGGCATAGGTTCGGCGACTGCCGACCGTCGCGTCGAATTCGTTGCGACGCACCGCAAGGTTGTCCTTGTCGAGCCGGAACCGGTGGGTCAGCTTGACGAAATCGCGGAACCGGACTTCGGTCCGTCCGACGAAATCGGACACGCGGTCGGCTAGTCCCGTGCCATCCACCAGCACCAGCGGGTCGCGATCGAGCCGGTAGGATTGTCCGACCGTGGTCATGATCCGCCAGCCGGGGCGCTGAAGTTCCCAATCGACGCCGTAGGTGATCCGCGCACCATCCTCTACTCGGTCGTAACCGGGGAAACGATTGAGCGCGAACAGGTTGGAATCCTCCAGGTCGATGGCGCGCGCGTCTTCGTTGGGGATGGCCAGATTGCGGACCGAAGGCACGGCGACCAGTTGCACGCGTGGGGTCAGAACCTGCGTTCCGCCGAACGCTTCGCCGACCAGCGGCCATTCAAGGTCCACCGCGGCCAACGCCACGCCGCGCCCCTGCCAGCCGGGATTGCCGCGATAGACGGCGGTCGCGGTGAGCTCGTTTTCGTCGGAATGATAAATGTCGCCGCGAACTAGGCCGGTCAGCGTAAGGACCTGGCCTAAGCCGGTGATGCGCTTCAGATCCCATTTGGCGCCGGCGAACGCCCGGCGTGTATCCTGCCCTTCGTTGCGGTGAAGCGCGAGTGAGTTCAGGTGTAATTCCACCGTGCCGCCCAGACCCAGCGGGTCGGCCAGCCGATGGCGGTAATCGATCAGCGGCAAAGCGAACGGCACCTGGCCTTGCGGCTGGCCGATCCGCAATGTCTGCGTGGCCCATCCTTCGACAAACAGAAACGAATCGTCGTCCGTCCGCTCCAGCGCCACGGTCGAGCGCAGTCGATCGTCGCGGCTTATGTCATAGCGGCGCAGGAAGGTACGGTCGCTCGCCAGGCGGATCGATCCCGTAACGCTCCACCGCGGATCGAGCTGGAAACGACCGTTCGCGTAGAGGTAGCCACGCGGATCGCTTTCGGTGATCGGAATGCCGGTAAGGTCAGAAACTCGCTGGCTGTGCGTGCCGTAGCCGGTAATCTGGTAGGCGCCCTTTCCGGTCAGGTGGCGCCATGTGGCGGAAGCCATCGGCGGAGCCTCGCTGAACAGGTACGCACCCAGGGTCAGATCCTGGTTGGGCGCGATCCGCCAGTAGTAACTGCCCGATACCTCCACCCCGTTTGATTCGGAGAACCGCAGGTCGGGCACGAGGAAACCCGATTCCGCGCGCCCGTCCGTACGCACGGCGAGGCCGGGGAGCGGGAGTAACCGTGCGCCGAACAGCTCAAGATATGCGCGGGTGAACCGAACGCGGTTCGCATCCGGATCATAAACCACGCGATCGGCAGTTATCCGCCAGCTTGGTTCCTTGGGGCACCCGTCGGTATCGGCGACGGCGCAGGCGGTATAAGCCGCGTCGGTTAGCACGACCGTTCCATCGGCGCCGCGTTCCCCGCGCCGGGCGGCCAGGCGTCCACCTTCGCGCAGCGCCAGCAGCAAATCCTCCATCGCGCCGGCTTCGAATTCATCGGTCAGCTCGACCCTTTCGGTATAGAGCTGGTTTCCGTCTTCATCGACGAAGCGGACATTGCCGCTGGCCATTATCTGGCCGCTGCGCCGGTTCCATACGACCGCGTCGGCGCGGACCGAGCGATCCGCGCTTCGCAACACGACATTGCCATTGGCGGTTACGACATCGGCTTCCGAATCGTAGGCGAGACCGTCGGCCTCGAAATCGATTGCCCGGCCGGCGCCCGCCGTCGCTGGCTGCGCCGGTTCCTCCGGCGCGGGCTCCGCCTGTTCTTCGAAGGGTTCGCGCGGGGGCGGCGCGGCGGGCGCGCGGGCATCGGGCTGGGCGGCGAGCAGTATCGGCACGGCCGAACCGGTTACGGTCGCGCCCGCGCTGGACGCGGCAAACAGCAACGCCGCCGTGCCGGACAGGAGCAAGCAGCGACAAAAGGCCTGCGACGCGGTCGGCGGGGCGGGGAGCATGGGTTGCCTATCGCACTCCCCCAGCCTAATCGCAATCGCAACATTGGCGCCCATGCCGCGACCATGCGCGCCTCGTATCAGCCTGATCTGCGGAGCTTCCATGCACGTCACCTTCACCGAGATATTCCCACCCGATGCACGCCTCCTCGCCTATGTCGTAAGCGGATCCGCGATGCCGGCCGGGCTCGAACCGGTCATGGTGGAAGGCGCCAAGGCAGCTCGGTTCAAGGGCAAGGCCGGTCAGCTGTTCGAAGGGTTCGTGGAACGTAACCGCGCCGTGGTGCGAATCGCCCTGGCGGGCGCTGGCGACGCGGGTGCCGACGACCGGCTTGCCGCGCTGGAGAAGGCTGGGGCGGCGCTGACCGCCCGCTACCTGGCTTCGGGCGAAACGCACCTCGTGCTCGACGCGGAGAAGTCGGCGTTATCGGCGGAGGAACTGGCTTCGGTGCTGCTCGGCCTGCGACTGCGCGGCTGGCGGCACGACGCCTATCGCACGCGGATCAAGGACGAACAAAAACGCACGCTCGACAGCGTCAGCGTGGTCGGCGCTCCGGCGGATGCGCGCGATGCCTGGGCGGTTGAGGATGCCGTGGCGCAGGGTGTCGAGTTTACCCGCGAATTGGTGGCCGAACCGGCCAACAAGATCTTCCCGGTGAGTTTCGTGGCGCGGTGCGAGGATGCCTTTCGCGGCACCGGGGCGGAACTGACCATACTTGACGAAGACCAGATGCAGACGCTCGGTATGGGAGCGCTGCTAGGCGTCGGCCAGGGGTCGGAGCAACCATCGCGCGTGCTGGCGATCCGTTGGCGTGGCGGCGGCGATGAAAAGCCGACCGTGTTCGTCGGCAAGGGCGTGACCTTCGACACGGGCGGCATTTCGCTGAAACCGGGTCCCGGCATGGAGGACATGAAATGGGACATGGGCGGCGCTGGCGCGGTCGTTGGCGCGATGCTGGGGCTGGTCAAGCGCAAGGCCAGGGCCAATGTCATCGGCGTGGTCGGGCTGGTCGAGAACATGCCCGACGGCAAGGCGCAGCGGCCCGGCGACATCGTGACCTCGATGTCGGGCCAGACAATCGAGGTGCTCAATACCGACGCCGAGGGGCGGCTGGTGCTGTGCGACGTGCTGCACTGGGCGCAGGAACAATACGATCCCGCGCGGATCGTCGATTTCGCCACACTGACCGGGGCGATGATGATCGCGCTGGGGAGCGAGCACGGAGGCCTTTTCGCGAATGACGACACACTTGCTGCGCAGCTCACCGCGGCGGGCAAGGCCGTGGGCGAAAAGCTGTGGCGCTTTCCCCTGTCGCCCGACTACGACAAGCTCATCGACAGCCCGATCGCCGATATGAAGAATATCGGCCCCCGCTTTGCCGGCTCGATCACCGCGGCCCAGTTTTTGCAGCGGTTCATCAAGAAAGGCACGCCCTGGGCGCATTGCGACATCGCGGGCATGGTCTGGGCCGACAAGCCCGGCCGGACCTGGGACAAGGGCGCGACCGGATATGGCGTGCGCCTGATCGATCGCCTGGTTCGCGACGTGGCGGAAGGTTAGGGCAACCGTCGATGCCACCAATGCGGCGCAAGGCGGACTTGCCCAGCAAGACCTGCGCTGCCTGCGGGCTGCCGTTCGCCTGGCGCAAAAAATGGGCGCGGGATTGGGAGGCGGTGAAGTATTGTTCCGAACGGTGCCGTCGCGCACGCACCATCGGCGCGTCCAAGGCATGAACCGCGTCGGCTTTTACCTCGCCCCCGACCGTCCAGTCGAACAGGTGCTGCCGCTCGTCGCGCGCGCCGCGCTGCGCGCTGGCCAGCGAATGCTGGTGGTCGCGGACGATGCCGACTTGCTGGAGCGTTTGGATAACGCGCTGTGGGAAGCCGCCGCGGAAGACTTCCTCGCGCACGGCACTGCGGGCGGGCCGCACGACGCGCGCCAGCCGATCCTGTTGTCGGGAACCTGCGCGTCGGGCAACGGCGCGAAACTGCTGGCGCTTGCCGACGGACATTGGCGTGAGGAGGCAGACGCTTTCGAGCGCGTGTTCCTGTTCTTCGACGATACCGGACGGTCGGCTGCCCGGGCCACCTGGCGCCGCTTCGACGACCGCGCGGACGTGGAGCGTGAATTCCACGAGCTTGTTGGGGGCAAGTGGGTCCGCAAGCTCTAATGCGGACGGGGCTTGCCGCCAAGGATACCGGGCGCTAGGGGCGCGCCGCAATCCCCAATCATATCCACGAAGGAACATCTCATGGCGGTTACCCGCACCTTTTCGATCATCAAGCCCGACGCCACGCGCCGTAACCTTACCGGCGCGGTCATCAAGATGCTCGAGGACGCCGGGCTGCGGGTGGTTGCATCCAAGCGCATCCAGATGACGCGGGAACAGGCCGAAGGTTTTTACGCGGTGCATAAGGAACGCCCTTTTTTCGGTGAACTGTGCGACTTCATGACCAGCGGACCCGTGGTGGTTCAGGTTCTGGAAGGCGAGGACGCCGTGAAGCGCAACCGCGAGGTAATGGGCGCGACCAATCCTGCCGACGCTGCCGAAGGCACGATTCGCAAATCGCTGGCCGAATCGATCGAGGCGAATACCGTGCACGGCTCCGACAGTGATGAGAATGCGCGGATCGAGATCGACTATTTCTTCAAGCCCGAAGAAATCGTCGGTTAATCAGAGCTTTACTAAATCAAATTTGACGCTAGGTGCGACTCGGGGCGCGGTGATATGCTGCGCGCCGGGCGCACCTTGTGATTGCCGTGCAATGGGCGCGGCAGGCGGAGGCCGCCCAGGAAGGGCGCCTATGTTCGGCTGGTCCAAGCCGAAACCTGCCAAGGTTGCGCGCGACTACATCGACGCCGTGAATGCTCGCGACGCCGACCGTGTCGACGCGCTGCTGGCGGATGATTGCCGTTTTGTCGACAGTCGTGGCGAGTGGCTTGAAGGCCGCGCCAACGTGGTGGAGGCAACGCGCAACTTCTTTGAGTTGGAACGCAACTTCCGTTGGCATGACATGAAGTTCGCGATGCATAACGGCGACGTGCTGATGCGCGGGCGCGCAACGGCGGATGACGCGCGACTGGCGCAGGACACCTTGTGGCAGGCGCGGGTCAGTGATGGCAAGATCACCCATTGGCAGAGCTTCGGGGCGGGCGACCCCGTTGCGCTCGTGCGTATTCTCTTGCCGCAAGAGGCGCAGGTCCTGGCCTGAGGCTCAGGTCGCGCTCGCCGCCTCGAACCGTGCGAGATGGCGCGCATGGCCCACGTGCTGCCCGCGTTCGGCCTGCTTTTGCTCCCCTTCCATCGCAGCCAGTGCCGCGGCAGTGAGGTTCAGCCCCAAGGCGTCGTAAACCCGCGCGATCTCGCCACGCCAGTCCGCGCCGAGCGCGGAAAAGCCGACCTCCACGACCGGCCCGAGCCCCTGATCGAGTGCCTGCTCCACCCGTTCCCCGCGCAAGGCCAGCTTCCGCCGCCATTCGCGGGTGATGCTCGCCACGTCGGCATGATCCGACTGGAACGCCATCTGGCTTGCCACCATGGACACGGTGCTGGCCAGCACTTCGTCATGATCACGATGTGTGACGACCAATCGCGCGTCTGGAAAAACCGCCATGAGGTCGGGCACATCCTCGGCAAACTGCGGGCATTTCAGCACCCGCGGCAGATGCGAATTGCCGACCGTCGCGGCGTCGGTACGCAGGATGCGCGCGAATTCGCGATAGATCGGCCCGGCGTCGCGCGCTTCGCTGAACGCGACAAAGGCGGGGATGTGCCATTGTGCTTCATAGGCACAGGCATCCAGGGCGCCAGCGAGCCAGCCAATCTCTTCGTCCACCCGGGTCGCGCCGAACGGATGGAGCGTGTCGAGCCAGGGGTTGATCCGGCGAGCAATGGCCAGCCCGATCGCGCTACGCACGGGGCGGGGGTCGGGGCGGCGCGGCACTGGATCATGGCTATTACAGAATAGCGTCCCCGCGTGCGCGGGATCAGCGGCGAGCAGGCGATGCATGCGGGTTGTGCCTGCCCGCATTTGCCCGACCACCGCAATTGGCGCGGCAATGGGCGTGCGGGCCAGATCAGGGCGCCGGCGCCAAAGACGGCCCAGGGCATGGCGCTTGCGGATCACGGCAGTCAACTGGCCGTAGGCCATCGTATGCCCCAGCGCGTTAAGGCGTGCCTCGTCGCGCAGCGAGCGACAGAGCACCGACAGCCGTTCCCGGAAATCGGCGACATCCTCATCACAGCGGATCGACTTTTCATCGTCGCGTGTGAAACCGGCGCTGCCCTTGGCCCAAAGGAATTCGGGATCGAGCGGTGGCTTGTCGGTCACGCCGTTCGCCCACATCGCGGCGATGGCCCGGTCGGCCCAGGTCGCCGCGCGCGAGCGCGCCAGAGGATGCAGCCGCGGCGGCGCCATCAGAATTGTTCCGCCACGTCGACCAGCCGCATCGCGCTTTTGGGAGCGACCTGGCGCCAGCTACGCGCGAGCCATTGGGCGACATGATCCCAATCCAAACCCCGGCGATTGAGGACAACCCCGATCCAGCCCGCCGCGCCGTAATAGGCTGGTTTGAAATATGCTTCGGGCTGCGCTTCGACGAGGTCGAGCAGTTCGTCCAGGCTGCCGCATTTGACCAGCACCGCAATCTGGTCGGTGCCATGGTGCTGGTCGTGGAAATAAGCAAAGAACTTGCCCGATTTCTCGCTGCCCGCGCGCCAACCGGGCGAGCCGTGGCTCTCGCGCTCGTGCGTTTCGGGCAAGGCGAGGGCGAGTTGGCGCACGCGCTCGAGCAGGAACGCCGGGTCGCATTCCCGGGCAACGTAGCTGGCCAGCACCCGGGGGTAGAGCTGATGCTCCGCGAACAGGACTCGCGCCGCCAGTGCCCCCGGATCCTCTCCCGGGGCGATCGCAACGCGAACCTGGCCCAGCACTTCGCCCGCATCGAGCTCGACAGTCACCAGGTGGACCGAAACCCCGCCGTGGGTATCGCCAGCATCGATTGCGCGCGCGTGCGTATCGAGGCCAGGATACTTCGGCAGGAGCGAGGGATGCACGTTGAGCATCCGCCCGGCCCAGCGACTCACGAACTCTGGCGTCAATATCCGCATGTAACCGGCCAGGGCGATGTAATCCGCCCGCGCGTCGAGCGCCGCCCGTTCCATCGCCGCGTCGTGCGCGGAGCGGGACATGCCCTTGTGCGACAGCGCAAATGTGGGAACACCCTCGACCCTGGCCAATGCCAGCCCGCCCGCGGCAGGATCGTTGGCGGCGACGAGCACGACCTCGTAAGGGCAATCGGGCAGGCGACTGTGATAAAGCAGCGCGGCCATGTTGGTGCCGGTGCCCGACACGAACACCGCGACGCGCGCCTTGTCAGGCAAGGTGAGTTGCCTTCCAGTTTTCCCGCGCTGACCAGGTGCCCCGGCTGCCGCCTACGGTGCAGCCCTTGTCGCCCCGCTCGATCCGCCCGATCCGGATCACGGTTTCGCCCGCTGCGGCAAGCCGGTGGGTAACGGTCTCGACCGTACTTTCCTCGACCACCAGGACCATGCCGATGCCGCAATTGAAGGTGCGCGCCATTTCGCCTGGCTCGATATGGCCCTGTGCCTGCAGGAAAGCCATCAGCCGGGGCTGCTCCCACGCATCGGCATCGACGACGGCATGGCAGCCGCCAGGCAACACGCGCGGGATGTTTTCCAGCAATCCCCCGCCGGTAACATGTGCGAGCGCGTTGATGTGCCCCTCCCGGATAAGCGGCAGCAGGCTGGCCACGTAAATCCGCGTCGGTTCCATCAAGGCGTCGATCAGCAGCCGGTCCGCATCGAACAAGGCGGGTCGGTCGAGCTTCCAGCCCTTGTCCGCCGCCAGTCGGCGAACGAGTGAGTAACCGTTGGAATGGACCCCGGAACTGGCCAGCCCGAGCAATGCCTGGCCGGCGTCCACCCGGTCGCCGGTAAGCTGTTCTCCCCGCTCGACCGCGCCGACGCAGAAACCGGCCAGGTCATAATCGCCGGGCGCGTACATGCCGGGCATTTCCGCGGTTTCGCCCCCGATCAGCGCGCAGCCCGCCTGTTTGCACCCCTCGGCTATGCCCGCGATCACCCGTTCGGCAACACCGTTCTCCAGCTTGCCGGTGGCGAAATAGTCGAGGAAGAACAGCGGTTCGGCGCCCTGCACGATCAGGTCGTTGACGCACATCGCCACCAGGTCGATGCCAACCGTGTCATGCCGCCCGCTGTCGATCGCCAGTTTCAGCTTGGTGCCGACCCCGTCGTTTGCGGCGACCAGCAGCGGGTCGGTGTATCCCGCCGCGCGTGGATCGAAGAACCCGCCGAAGCCGCCGATCTCGCCATCCGCGCCCGCGCGGCGGGTCGCCTTGACCAGCGGCCCGATCGCCCGGACCAGCGCGTTGCCGGCGTCGATCGAAACCCCGGCTTGGGCATAGGTATAGCCCTTTTGCACCTGTTCATCCCCGGACATGGCGACACCCTTTAGAGTTTCGCGCTTGGATTTCCATGCCCGATTGGGCAAAAGGCCGCCAGTTTTCCCCCATGCCTCAACTCGACCATCCTTTCCCCACGCATCGCCGCACGATCGCTTGGGTGCTTGCCGCGCTCGCACTCGTTGCCGCGCTGTTCGCCGCGCGCGCGCTGATGGCGCAGGTGGAGGGGGACCGCGGCATCGCACCCGTCATGAGCAGCAGCGACATCGAGGTGCGCGACGTCCGCGTCGATGCACGCGGCGATGACGCGGAGGATGCGCGGAGCGAAGGCTGGCTTCAGGCACAGAAGAAGGCTTGGGCGAGCATCGGCGGCCCGGCGATTTCGGACGGCCAGTTGCAATCGATGGTTTCGGCTATCGTGATCCAGCGCGAACAGGTGGGGCCGCGTCGGTACATCGCGACGCTTGGTGTCATTTTCGATCGGGCGCGGGCGGGGGGAATGCTGGGCCGCGACGGACAGGCGCGGCGATCGGCCCCGATGCTGTTGATCCCGGTGACGATGACCGCCGGGACCGAACTCGTCTACGAAATGCGAAACCCATGGCAGCGTGCCTGGGCCGAGTACCAAGCCGGGGCGAGCCGGATCGACTATGTCCGGCCATCCGGTGCTGGCGGTGATTCGCTGCTGATCACCTACGGTCAGACCGGACGGCGGAGCCGCACCTGGTGGCGCAACGTGCTGGATCAATTCGGCGCGGCTGACGTGCTCGTTCCCATCGCGCGGCTGGATTATCTTTATCCCGGTGGTCCCGTGCGCGGTACTTTCACCGCACGACACGGCCCATCGAACAGCTATCTTGGCAGCTTTGCCTTGACCGCAACCAACCCGGATCAGGTTCCGCGTATGCTCGACGAGGCGGTGCTACGCTTCAATCGCATGTTCGAAAACGCCTTGGCGCAAGGCACGCTGGCCCCCGATCCGACCTTGAGTCTGGGCATACCCGAAATCGATCCCGCGATCGAGCGACTGCTTCAGCTTGGCCGCGATGCCGAGGCGCGCGACCGTGCCGAGCGGGCAGCCGCAGCCGCCGGATCGGCTGGTGAGCAACCTCCTGACGCTACTGGCGATGCCGTGGGCACGCCGGCCTCCGTCGCCAGTTTCCCCGTCCAGTTCGCCACGCCCGATGCCGGCGCGTTCGACGCCGCGCTGGCTGCCGTCCGTGCCACGCCCGGCGTGCGCGGCGCGGCCACCACCAGTGTCGGCATAGGCGGTACATCGGTCATGTCGGTCAGCTTTGCCGGCACGCTCGATCAGCTCGCGGCGGCGTTGCGCGCGCGTGGTTTCACGGTCACGCAGGGCAGCAGCTCGCTTTCGATCCGGCGATAGGGAGCGGCGGCGCGTGTCGCAGATCGTTCTCCCGCTGACCTTGGGTCGCGCGGGCGCGCCCCGGCGGATCGTGGTCGGCAACGCCAATCGGCGCGTGCTGGATGCACTGTCGCGCCCCGAAGGCTGGCCCTTCCGCACTGCCGTGCTGACCGGGTCGGCACGCGCGGGCAAATCGCTGCTGGCGCGCTGGTTCGCGGCGGAGCGCCACGGCGAGATAATCGACGGCGCCGACGGGCTCGACGAAACGGTCCTGTTCCACCGTTGGAACCGTGCCCAGGAAAGTGGGCGGCCGCTTTTGCTGATCGTCGATCGCGCGCCCTGGGACATCTGTCTGCCCGATCTCCGGTCGCGAATGGGCGCGGCCTTGCAGATCCAGATCGAGGAACCCGACGACGAGATGATGGCCCTGCTGATCGAATCTCACGCCGAGCAGCGCGGGCTTGCGCTGGGCGATGGCGCGCTTACCTATCTCGTGCCGCGTGCCGAGCGCAGTTTCGCCGCGATCGAGCGTCTTGTGGAGACAATCGACCGGCTCAGTATGGAGCGCAAGGCGCCGGCCACTCAGTCGGTGTGGCGCGATGCGCTGGAAGCGATCCAGGGGCCAGAGCAGGGCCGCTTGCTTTGACGGCGTGAAAGTGGGAGAATCCCGAGGCATGTTCGACCGCCTGATCGCTTATCTGGACTCGATACGCGCGCGCGATCCGGCGCCCCGTTCGCGCTGGGAAATCCTGCTCTATCCGGGCGTGCTCGCGGTGGGGCTGCATCGCGCGGCGCACTGGCTTTACGAGGCGAAGCTCTATTTCCTCGCCCGGTTCGTCAATCATCTCAGCCGGTTCCTGACCGCGATCGATATCCATCCCGGCGCCGCGATCGGGCGCAACCTGTTTATCGACCACGGCTTCACGGTGATTGGCGAAACGGCCGAGATCGGCAACAATGTGACCATCTACCAATGTGTCACGCTTGGCGGCACCAATCCGGCCAATGGCGTGGGCGGCAAACGACACCCCACGATCGAAGACAATGTCATTATCGGTTCCGGCGCGCAGGTGATTGGCCCCGTCACGGTCGGCAAGCGCGCGCGGATCGGCGCCAATGCCGTCGTCACCGATGACGTGCCCGAAGGGGCAACGATGATCGGGCTGAAGGCGCGCTCAACGCTTGTACCCGCCGAAGAATGGATCAAGGAATTCATACCCTACGGCACCCCGTGCGATGATCCTTGCGCGCCAAGTCGCGATTGTGTGGAGCGGCTCGAAAGCGAGCTTGCCGCGCTTCGCGACGAAATCGCCGAGCTTCGCGCCGCGAGGGCGCCGGTCGTGTCCGCTAGGAACAAGCGCGGCGGAGCCAAGCGCGCATGAGCGATTGGCCCGGCGCCGGTGGGCTCGGTATTGTCGTGACATTCCCCGGTCGGCGGATCGAGCAGATCGGCTTTGCGCGCGAGGAGCTGTCGCGCATACTGGATCTCTATGGGCGCATGGTCGCCGCGGGCCAGTGGCGCGACTATGCGATGGATTTCGGGCGCGATGCTGCCGCCTTTGCCGCATTCCGCCGTGCTGCCGAGCGCCCGCAGGCGCGGATCGAGAAACGCCCGGCGCTACGCACGCGCCAGGGCATGTGGACCCTGTTCGGCGAACATGGCCAGGTGCTGAAACGTGGCCACGAACTCGCCGGTGTCCTCGCTCCGATCGAACGACGCCTGGTGAAGGCGGTCTAGCGTCAGCCCCGCGCGCTCGCGGGGCCCTGGCCAGTGACCTTCTGCATCGCCTTCAGGATGTTCCCGCTCTGCTCGGCGCCCGATTGCGGGGCGACAAGGTTCGTGAAGGAGGAAATATCGCCCCAGCGCGCCGCAAAGCCTTCCACAGTGCGATCTTCCTCTGGCAGCCATACCGCGTCGTTCATGACCGTCCACGACGAGTGGAAACCGCCCGCGCCCGCGCCGACGATCGCGTTGCTGGGCGCGTCCTCGCTGACCAGGAACAGCGCTGCGGGAACGACATTGACCGGATCGAACAGCTTGAACGCTTCTTCGGGGAACAGGTCTTCGGTCATCCGCGTGCCCGCGACCGGGCTGAGCGTGTTGACGCGGATGTTGTACTTCCCGCCTTCGAGCTGAAGCGTCTTGGTCAGGCCCGCGAGGCCGAGCTTGGCTGCGCCGTAGTTCGCCTGGCCGAAATTGCCGAACAGCCCCGTGCTGCTGGCGGTCATCAGGATGCGGCCATAAGCCTGTTCGCGCATGGTTTCCCACACCGCCTTGGTGGCGAAGGCGCTGCCGGTCAGGTGAACCTTGACCACGAATTCGAAGTCTTCCGGCGTCATCTTGGCGAAGGTCTTGTCGCGCAGGACGCCCGCGTTGTTGATCAGGATATGGACGCCGCCCCACTTCTGCCGGGCATCGGCAACCATCTTTTCCATCTGGTCGAATTCGGTAACCGAGGAACCATTGCTGATTGCTTCGCCCCCGGCGCGTTCAATTTCCTCGACCACCTTGAGCGCCGCGTCGGAATGGCCGGTGCCATCGCGCGAGCCGCCCAGGTCGTTGACCACGACCCTGGCCCCGCGCCGCGCCAATTCGAGCGCGTACTCACGGCCCAGGCCGCCGCCGGCGCCGGTGACGATGGCAACCTTGTCCTTGAACGAAATGGTCATGGGAAGTCTCCTCTCGCCGCGCAGCGCGGCCTTACGTTTGCGTAAATACGCGAGCCGGTTGGCAGATGCGCGGGCGGCTTGCAACCGCGCTTTCGTCAGTGCGCGATTCCGTAAGGTCGGGCGTTTCTACAGCGTTTCGAGCACCGGGATCAATTCGTGCAGCGAATCGATCACTGCGTCAGCGCCGAATTCCTCGCGCGTGGCATCGCAATACCCGTAACACGCCGCGACGACCGGCACGCCCGCGGCGCGGGCGGCGCGCATGTCGTAAGTGCTGTCGCCGACGTAGACGAAGCGACCACCGCCGCAATTCTCACGCGCCTTGATGATCGGATCGGGGGCCGGCTTCGCCTTTCCCTTGCCCATCGTGTCGCCGCCGATCACGCAGTCGAACCGATTGATCAGGTCGAGGCTGGCGAGGACGCCGCGCGCGAATTCCTCGAACTTGTTGGTGATGACCGCCACGCGCACGCCGCGCGCGTGCAATTTGTCGAGCGCCTCGATCGCGCCGGGGTAGGGGCGCGTGTGGACGGCGTAGTTCTGCCCGTAGAAGGCGAGCATCTCCTTGTAGAGCTCGCGGAACCGGATCTCGTCGACGCCGCCCTGAGCCGCGATGGCGCGTTCGAGCATGACCTTGGCGCCGCCACCGATCAGGTCTTTCGCACTGTCGACCGCCACTTTGGCGAATCCGCCGATGGCCAGGGCATGGTTGACCGCCGTGCCGAGGTCGCGGTGCGTTTCGAGGAGTGTGCCATCAAGGTCGAAACCGACGATGTCGAAAGGGAAATCGGCCATGCCCGGATCGCGGTGGCGGATGTTTCTTCAAGTCGCAAGCATTTGCTGGCATGGGCCAGGCCATGAAGGAAATCGCCGTCGTCATCCTTGCCGCGGGCAAAGGCACTCGCATGAAATCGGACCTGCACAAGGTCCTCCATCCCATTGGCGGGCGCCCGATGATCGAACATCTGCTGTCGAACCTGGCGGAACTCGCACCAACGCGCACTGTGGTGGTGGCGGGCGACCGGCATGAACAGCTGGAGCATGCGCTGTCGGGTTACGGCGCGACAGTGGCCCTGCAGGAACCGCAACTCGGCACCGCGCATGCCGCGATGCAGGCGCGCGTGGCATTGGCCGATTTTTCCGGACTGGTGATGATCTGTTTCGGCGATTGCCCCATGGTCAAAGGAGCCACGGTGCGCCGGCTTGCCGCACTGATCGACGGCGGGGCACGTGTTGCGGTCCTCGGCTTTCGCCCGGCCGATCCACTATCCTATGGCCGGATCATCGCCGATTCCCGCGGCAAGGTCGCCAAGATGGTTGAGTTCAAGGACGCGACAGAGGCCGAGCGGCGAGTGGACCTGTGCAATTCAGGCGTGCTGATCGCGCACAGCGACGATCTGTGGCGGCTGCTCGATACCGTCGGCAACGACAACGCACAGGGCGAATACTACCTGCCCGACGTTGCCACCAATGCGATCGCCGAGGGACTACCGGTAGAGGTCGCGGAAACCGGCGAGGCTGAGGTTCAGGGCATCAACAGCCGCGCCGAACTCGCGCTGGCGGAGCGTCAGTGGCAGGACCTGAAGCGCGTCGAGGCAATGGAGGCAGGCGTTACCCTCAAAGCGCCCGAGACGGTGTTTTTCAGCTACGACACACAGCTCTCCGCCGACGTGACGGTGGAGCCACACGTGGTGTTCGGCCCCGGCGTCAGCGTGGCGAGCGGCGCGACGATCCGCGCGTTCAGCCATCTTGAAGGCGCGCGGGTGGGCGAAGGCTGCGAGGTCGGCCCCTATGCGCGCCTGCGCCCCGGCGCGGTGATGGAGCGCGGCGCCAAGGTGGGCAACTTCGTCGAGATGAAGCAGGCGACGCTGGGCGAGGGCGCCAAGGCAAATCATCTGAGCTATCTGGGCGATGCGGAGGTCGGCGCGGGCGCAAATATAGGCGCCGGTACCATCACCTGCAATTATGATGGATACTTCAAGTACAAGACCGTGATTGGACCGCGCGCCTTCATCGGTTCCAACAGTGCACTGATCGCGCCGGTAAAGATTGGTGCCGACGCAATCGTGGCGGCAGGCAGCGCGGTCAGCCGCGATGTCGCCGATGGCGAGCTGCGAATGGTTCGTGCGGAGCAGATGGTGAAACCGGGCTGGGCCGACCGCTTTCACGACACGATGAAAAAGAAGAAGGCCGACAAGAAATGACCGGCTGATTGTCGTTCCTGGCGCTTGCCGGAATGACGCAGGCCGTGACGCCAGGCCCACGATCGGGGGTGCCTGCCCCGTCCGATGTGGGGACAGGCCGCCCGACTTTCACGCGCCGACCCGAGCAGGGGGTTAGGGGCGGCGGTGAAAGCGGGCGGACTTGCCGGGTGCGAGACCAACCAGGCGGTCTCAACTCGGCTCCAGTTCGCGCGCGGCGGTGGCACGGCCGTCGACGCTACGCTCCCAGCTTTCAAACTCGCGACGGCTGAGCAGGTAGCGCCAGCGCGCCTCGTCAAAGCTGATCAGTTTGTCGCGCACGGCGTTGACGACGTCGCGCTTGCGGGCAAGCGACCAGTGGATATCATGGGTTATGGGCAGGCCGGCCCGGAGCAGTCGGCTGTTTTCGGTCTTGTGGAATTGGCGCATGGGGTCGCTCCATCGTTGTCCCCCTGCACGAGCAAGAATTGACCGAAAGCGTTAATTCCGGACTACCCACCTCGGTTAATTTGGCGTTGACGCCGCGAGCCGCGCCGCATCTGCGACGAGGCGTTCGAATGTCCTAGGCAGGGCCAAGGGTCTGCGTCTGGCAGATCAGCGCTACACAGCCCTTAACGCGCAGCCGATCCCCATCGCGCCATATTTCTGCGTCGAAATAGCGGCCGCGTTCAGGGCTGTAGCCTTTGCCTTCGAACCGCCGTTCGCTCGGCACAAGCGCCCAGAAAACCCTGAGACCAATCAAGCCACGTCCGCGCTTGGCGGGATCCGGATTGCGGCTGTCCTTCGCACGTTCGCCCGGATCGATTGATGGCAGTTCGACGATTCGCCCGCACATCGCTTCGCCGCAGGGGGCGACGCGGATCACCGCCTTGCCATCGGCGGTTATCCAGTTCCCCTGGATGCCAGCAGGTTCGGCGGCAAGCGTTGGGGCGGCGAACCCGCCCAGCGCGAGAGCCATGAACAGGATGGATCGACGCATGGCTTCACCCTCGGACAGGCACTAGCGATTCGTTGCAAACCGCCACTTGGTTTCGCTCGCAATTTACCGCAAAGTAAGCGGCAAAGGGAGAGTGCGATGTTGAAGGTGTCCATGTTTGGCGCGATTGCCCTCACGGTGCTGACTGGTCCGGTCGCGGCCGCGACACACTCCGTCGCCGCGGGTGAAGGCGCGCAGGAGCGGCTGCAGGAGGCGTTGATCCTGGCTGCCCCGGGCGACGAAATCGTGCTGGGCGCGGGCCGTTTCGTACTGACCGATGGGCTCAGTCTGGACGTGACCGGGGTGACTGTGCGCGGCGCCGGGATGGACGAAACCGTGCTGGACTTTACCGGCCAGCAGGGTTCGGGCGAGGGGCTACTGGTTACCAGCGACGACGTGACCCTGCGCGACTTCGCGCTAGAGAACCCAAAGGGTGACGGGGTCAAGTCGAAGGGGGCGGACAATATCGTCTACCACCGCATCCGTGTGCGCTGGACCAAGGGGCCGGACGCATTGAACGGCGCCTATGCCATCTATCCGGTCGAAAGCACCGGGGTGCTGATCGACGGGGTGCAGGTGTCAGGCGCGTCGGATGCGGGTATCTATGTGGGCCAATCGCGCAAGATCACCGTGAGGAACTCGATCGCGGAGGCCAATGTTGCCGGGATCGAAATCGAGAACAGCCGCGACGCCCTGGTCGAAAACAACATCGCCACCCGCAATACCGGCGGCATCCTGGTGTTTGACCTGCCCAATCTGCCTGTCATGGGCGGTGGCAACGTGATCGTCCGCAACAACCTGGTGGTTGCCAACGACACGCCCAACTTCGCCCCGCCGGGGAATATCGTCGCGAGCGTGCGGCGCGGCACCGGCGTGCTGGTCATGGCCAACGACAAGGTGCTGGTCGAAAACAACGTGTTCGACAACAACCCCACCGCGCACGTGATGGTGATCGCGTACAACCAGCCTTATGAGGACGAACGCTACAACCCCAATGCGCGCAACGTGGTCATCGGCCAGAACGTGTTCGGGCGCGGGGGCGACGATCCGCAGATCGACGGAAAGGACCTGTTGCTGGCGGCATTTGGCGGGGCGCTGCCGCCGGTCATGTGGGATGGGGTGGCCGAAGAGGGGAACGGCCTGCGTGTCGCCCCGGGGGTCAGCGGCTGGTCGCTCAATCTGATTGACGCCGGGCAGCCGCTGAGCGCGGCGCGGCCTGGGCCCCTGGCGGTGCCGGAACCCGCGATCACCTGGCAGACCGACGGGATCGGCGCCCCGGCGGAACTGGAAGCGCGCCTGCGGTGAGGCTCGGCTCGACTTTCTTCCTCGCAGCCGCACTCGCTTTGGCGGGCGGCGTGGCGACGCGTGCCGCCGATCCGGGCGGGGTCGACGCGGCGTTGGTCGCGGGGGAGACGATGCCGCAATCGCTGTCGGCATTCGGTTTCTTCGCCAATGGCGGCGCGCAGCAGCCCAATGCCGGTGTCGTGCCCTATCGCCTCAAAACGCCGCTATACTCGGACGGGGCAGACAAGCTGCGCTTCGTCTATCTTCCCGCTGGAACGGGGATGACCGCCGATGGCCCAGGGCTGCTCCGGCTCCCGGTCGGCAGCGCGCTGATCAAGACCTTCGCGTTTGGCGCGGGCGCAGAACGCCGCCTGATCGAGACCCGCGTGCTGCTTCACCGCGCGGAAGGATGGGTCGCGCTGCCCTATCTTTGGAACGAGGCGCAGACCGAGGCGACGCTTGCCCTCGCCGGCGCGCGCGTCGCAGTGACGACACCCGCAGGGGACGCAATCAGCTACCGCGTGCCGAACAAGAACCAGTGCAAGGAATGTCACGGGCTGGACGATGCCGTCGTTCCGATCGGTCCCAAGGCGCGAAACCTGTCGCAGGCCTGGCTGGCGCGGGAGGTTGCATCGGGCAGGCTCGACCTGGTTCCCGGGGGCGCCGGCGCCTTGCCGACGTGGGAAGCGCGATCGGAATCCTCCGCCGCGTCCACCGCGCGCGCTTATCTCGATGTCAACTGCGCGCACTGCCATCAGCCCGGGGCGATGGCATCGAACAGCGGGCTCGACTTGCGGTGGGAGCAACAGGATCTCGCAGCCTTGGGCGTGATGAAGCGGCCCGTCGCCGCCGGTCGCGGCGCGGGCGACCTATCGTTCGGCGTCGTGCCCGGGGAACCCGACCAGTCCATCCTGATCCACCGCATGGCCAGCGCCGAACCGGGCGTCGCGATGCCGGAACTGGGCAAGTCGACGGTCGACCGCGAAGGTGTCGATGCGGTGCGGCGCTGGATCGCGGAAATGGGGCGGTGATGCGCGCGGCGAAGATCCTCGGCATTCTCGCCGCGATCCTTGTGCTCGCCTTCCTGGCGCTGCGTACACCCGATACCGATCCGGCGGCGATGCTGGTCAAGTACGGCGGCCCGCCTTCGCGGATCGTCGCGCTCGCTGATGACCAGCGTGTCCATGTGCGCGACGAAGGGCCGCGCGACGCGCCGGTCATCATGTTGCTGCACGGCTCCAACGCCGATCTGCACACCTGGCAGCCGTGGGTCGACGATCTCAGCCGCGATTATCGCATCGTGCGCTACGACCAGATCGGCCACGGACTGACCGGACCTGCTCTCGACGGCGACCTGTCGCCCGCAGCCTTCGCGGCGGACGTTGGCGAAGTCGCCGACGCGTTGGGGATCGAGCGTTTCGTGCTCGCGGGCAATTCGATGGGCGGTACTGTCGCGGTGCGATACGCCATGACGAACCCTGAACGGCTCCTGGGGCTGGTCCTGATCGACGCAGGGGGCGCGCCGGTTGAGCGCAAGGATGGCGGCAACTTGGCCTTCGCGATCGCCGCCATGCCGGTCGTGAACCGTCTCGCTGGCGAGATCACCCCACGCATACTGGTTGAGCGGAGCTTGTCGCAGAGTGTGTCCAACCAGGCAATCGTAACGCCCGAGGCGGTGGATCGCTATTGGGAACTCGCCCGCTATCCTGGCAACCGTGACGCCATGCTCGAACGATTCGCGCAGCAACGCACGCCCTTCACACCGGAACAGGTTCGCGCGATCGCGGTCCCGACACTGGTCATGTGGGGGCAGGACGACACGATCATCCCGTATGAAGCGGCCGGTTGGTACATGGCGCACCTCCGCGACGCGACGATCGCAAGTTATCCCGGGATCGGGCACCTGCCGATGGAGGAAGCACCGGAGCGCAGCGTTGCCGACTTGCGCGGGTGGCTGGCCGAACACGTCGTCGGGCAGCCTGGGCCATGAGGGTGGCGCCGCGGCCGTCTCTGGGCTAGGCGCTGCCCCAATCTACCGGGCCGAAGGGAACAGGCATTGCGCAAGCTGGGGCTGATCGGCGGGATGAGCTGGGTCTCGACCGCCGACTATTACGAGACCATCAACCGCCTGATCCAGAAACGTGTGTCGCCCCGGGCCAGTGCGCCACTGCTGATCGAAAGCCTGGATTTTCGCGAGTTGTCCGGCCTGCAGAGCGAGCAGGACTGGGACCGCGCTGCCCAAGTCCTGATCGAATCGGCCCGGCGGCTCGAGAGCGCCGGAGCTGGCGCGCTGCTGATTTGCGCCAACTCGATGCACCGCGTGTACGACCGGGTCCAGGCGGCGATCGGCATTGACATCATCCATATCGCCGAATGCGTCGGTCGGCGGATGGAAGCGCAGGGCGTGACCAGCGCCGCGCTGATCGGCACGCGCAACGTCATGACCGAGAGCTTCTACCGACAGCGGCTGATCGCCCATGGCGTAGACCTGCTCCCGCCCGACATGGACTATGTCGAACAGGTCGATGCGATCATCTATGACGAACTGATGCTGGGCCGCCGGACGCGTGATTCGGAACGCGCGCTCAAGACCATCATCACGCGCAAGGAACAGGACGGGGCAAAGGCGATCGTGCTCGCCTGTACCGAGCTCGACATGATCGTCGATGTCGATGCCAACGTGTTGCCGATATTCGATTCCGCCCACATTCATTGCGAGGCCGCGGTCGACTGGATCCTGGCCGAGGGTACGTGAACCGCGCGCCCTACGCCGCGAATCCCGCCGCTTCGCGCGGACGGGAATTCGGTCTGGACCGCGGCGGCGCGCGCGGGCCGCGCAGCGAATTCCAGCGTGACCGTGACCGGATCGTGCATTCGATCGGCTTCCGGCGGCTTCGCTCGAAGACGCAGGTGTTCATCGCGCCCGACGGCGATCATTATCGCACTCGCCTGACCCATAGCCTGGAGGTCGCGCAGATCGGTCGCGTCATCGCCCGCGCGCTGGGGCTCGACGAGGACCTGACGGAGGCCCTGTGCCTGGCCCACGACATCGGCCATCCGCCATTCGGCCATGCGGGCGAGAAAGCGCTGGCGCAGGCGACGGCGCGCCACGGCGGGTTCGACCATAACGCCCATACCCTGCGCGTGTTGATGCGGCTTGAAAGCCCCTATTGCGATCACGACGGGCTGAACCTGACGTGGGAAACGCTCGAGGGGCTAGCCAAGCACAATGGCCCCGTCGCCGCGCCGACATGGGCGCTGGCCGAGCTCGATGCGTTCTACCCCCTCGACCTCGCCCGCCACGCTTCGCTGGAGGCGCAAGTGGCCGCGTTGGCCGACGACATAGCCTACGACAACCACGACATCGACGACGGCTTGCGCGCCGGGTTCCTGCAGCTCGACGAGTTGCTGGCGCTCGATTTTGTCGCGGAAGGGTGGCGCGCGGTGGAGACGCAGTTTCCCGGCGCCCCGCATGAACGGCGCCTGCGCGAACTCGTCCGCAGCCAGATCGGGCGCATGGTCAACGACGTGATCGATCACACGCGACAAGCCGTCAGCGGCGCGGGTTCGGTCGAGGAAATCCGCGATGCGGGGCATGCGCTGGCAGCGTTCTCGCCTGGCGTCGCGCGGGAGGAGCGCCGGCTCAAGCGCTTCATGTACGACCGCCTCTACCACCACCCCGAACAGCTCGCGACCGCCGAGCGCGCACGCGACGTGGTCGCCCGTCTGTTCGCCGCCTACGAGCAGGACGGCACGCTGCTGCCACCAGAATGGCAGGCCGACTTGCCAACCGAAGACCCCCAGCGCACACGCCGCATCGCGGATTTCATTGCCGGAATGACCGATCGCTACGCGATCGACCAATGCGCCCGTATCTATGGCAAGGCGCCCGAGGGGCTTCGCAATGTCTGAGCCGCTGCGGATCACGCTGGTTGGCGCCACCGGCCTCGTCGGGCGCAGCTTCATCGATCTGGCGGCATGCCGCGGTGACGTGCGGCTGACCGCAATCTCGCGGCGCGAGTTCCGCCTGCCACCTGGCGCGCGGATGGAAATGTTCGTCGCCGAACCCGGCCATTGGGCCGAAGTGATCGAGGCGGCCCGGCCCGAGGTACTGGTTTCGGCGCTTGGCACAACCTGGCGCAAGGCAGGCCGGGAAGAGGCGGCGTTCCGCGCGGTCGATTACGACCTCGTGCTGGACACCGCGCGGGCGGCACGGGCGCACGGGGTGGAGCGAATGGTCGCGGTCAGTTCGACTGGCGCTGATCCGGCCTCCAAGACATTCTACCTGCGCGTGAAGGGCGAGGCGGAGCGCCATCTCGCAAGGCTCGGTTTCAAGCGGCTCGACCTGCTGCGCCCCGGCCTGCTGCGCGGTCCGCGCCAGAGTGACAGGCGGCTCGTCGAGCGTGCCGGCATCCTGCTGAGCCCGCTGACGGACATGTTGCTACACGGGCGTGCGCGCCAATATCGGTCGATCCCCGCGCACACCGTGGCCGAAGCGGCGCTGGCGCTGGCCTTGCGGCGCGCGGCGGGGCGGTTCAAGCACGATAACGACGCGCTGGTACGTGCAGCGCGTTCGCTCGCGGTTCCCGGCGAATAACGATTGAGGTCAATCCCCATGTGGGCCACGGTTTTTGCCTTTGCCAACCTCCTCGCCCTCGCGGGCTGGGTCGCGCTTGTCGCCTTGCCGCGAAAGCCCGCGCTGCTCGCCGCGGTGCTCTATCTCGGAATCGCGCTGCTGTGCCTCGTATATGCCGTCGGGCTGATCGGTATCCTGACCGGATGGCTGGACCCGTTGCGATCAGGCGATGCGTCGGTCAATTTCTTCTCCATCGACGGCGTACGCGCGATCTTCGCGACCGACGGCGGCGTGACGATCGGCTGGGTACATTACCTGGCATTCGACTTGTTCGTCGGCCTGTGGATCGCACGTGATGCCGATGCAAAGGCGTTTTCTCGTCTTGCCCAGGCACCGGTTCTGATTGCCACTTACATGGCTGGCCCGGTGGGCCTGCTGATCTGGCTAGTGGTCCGCGAAAGGCGAGCGCGGGCGGCGGGGCGGTGGGCCTGAACGCGCAACGCCCGCCGGATCGCTCCGACGGGCGCGTGCGACCGCAAAGGGATGTGTCCCCTGCGGGTTAGCTCAGTTGATGGCTTCGTCGCCCGCCTGACCGACTGACTCAATGTCACGGCCCACACCCTTCACGGTGTTGCAGGCGGCCGCGGTAATCGAAAGCGCGGCAACGCCGAGCGCAAGCAGCATTTTACGTGCCATGGTTCTCTCCATAGAGGTGTCGCGGCATTCAACGGCGATTGCGCAAAACCGTTCCTGAGTGCTGATGATCGCGCTTGCCAACTGCGACAGGCCACCCATATCGCGCGCCATGCCGCTGGGACACTTCTGGACCTTCGCCAGCGAGGCCGCGATGGCCGGGATATGGGGCGCGGGTTTCCTGCTGGTGGCGGCGCTCGCCGCAATCGCGGAGCTTCGCGCGACCCGCCGCGCCCGGATCGAGCGGGTCGGGCTGGTGCCGTGGCGCGGGGTCTTCCTTACCTGCGCGATGATCGGGACCGCGCTGATGGCATTGGCCGCATCCGGCCTTGCCAAGAGCTAAGGACTTACAGGCAAGCCTCGAGATAGGCCTGGTCGAACCCGAACTGGCGGGCCTTTTCCAGCGTATAGGGACGCAGCCCCGAGGCGCGAAATTCGCCGATGATCTTGCCGTCCTCGCTCTCGTCGAGATACTCGAACTTGAACAGTTCCTGGGTCACAATCACGTCGCCTTCCATCCCGATGACCTCGGTGATGTTGGTGGTGCGGCGGCTACCGTCGCGCAGGCGCTTGACCTGGACAATCAGGTCGACTGATTCGGCGATCTGGCGGCTGATCGCTTCCTTGGGGATTTTGATGTCGCCCATCAGGATCATGTTTTCCATGCGGCCCAGGCATTCGCGCGGGCTGTTAGCGTGGAGCGTACACATCGAGCCGTCGTGGCCGGTGTTCATCGCGGCGAGGAGGTCGAAACACTCCGCGCCGCGGATTTCGCCCAGAATGATGCGGTCGGGCCGCATACGCAGGGCGTTCTTGACCAGGTCACCGATGGTGATCGCGCCTTGCCCCTCCAGGTTGGGCGGGCGGGTTTCGAGCGGCAGCCAGTGCGGCTGTTGCAGGCGCAGTTCGGCCGCGTCTTCGATCGTCAGCACGCGTTCGCCCGGATCGATCATCTTCGACAGGGCGTTGAGCATCGTCGTCTTGCCCGAGCCGGTGCCGCCCGAGATGACGACGTTCATCCGGCATGCGCCGGCGATCTTCAGCGCGGTCGCCATTTTGTCGCTCATGCTGCCGAAATCGCGCAGCATGTCGATGGTGATCGGCTTTTCGGAAAACTTACGAATGGAAATGGCCGTACCGCGCAGCGAGAGCGGCGGCACGATCACATTGACGCGGCTGCCGTCCTTCAGGCGAGCGTCAGCGAGCGGCGTGGTCTGGTCGACCCGGCGGCCGACCTGGTTGACGATCCGTTGCGCGATCTGGAACAGGTGCTGTTCGTCGCGGAAACTGATCGGCGCGATCTGCAGTTTGCCCTTCTTTTCGACATAAGTTTGGTCAGGGCCGTTGACCATGATGTCGCTGATGTCAGGGTCGTTGAGCAGTTCCTCCAGCGGACCAAAGCCCAACAGCTCGTCGATCAGCACCTTTTCCAGCGCGAACTGTTCGCGCCGGTTGAGCGTGATCTTGAGCTCTGCCAGCACCTCCATGATGATCGGGCGGAATTCTTCCGACAGCTCTTCCTTGGTGAGCGTGGCAGCCGCTTCGGGGTCGACGCGTTCAAGCAGGCGCGGCAGCACCTGTTCCTTGATCTTGTGGACGCTGGCCTCGAAGCCGCCGACTTCCTGCTGGGCATGGACCGCGTTGGCGCGGTCCGCCAGCCGCGTCATCGCGTCGGCCTTGTTCGGCGCGGTGGGCTCGGGCGCGGCCATCGCCGCTTCGCCAGGCAACGGCGGGAATTGCTCGCCGCCGGGCACCGGCGCGGCGGGGCGCGGCATTTCGCCCCCCTTCATCGGGCGCGCGACGCCGAACTGCGGGCGGGCGCCGGGATTCATGCTGCCCGGTCCGTTCCTGCGTCCGAAAGCGCTCATTCGCGTTCCCCACTATCGTGTGTCAGCCCGGTCCCGCGTGTCCGAGCGATGGCGAAAACGCGGGCTTTTCGAAGCAGGATGAATAGGCGGGAAACCTTATTTTTTCCCTAAGCGCGCATTATGCATCGCCGTTCGGCGCGGCTATTCAGCCGCGTTCATACCAGTACAGAGTCCGCGTCGGCAGGACATCGACCTTCTTCACGATCCTCGCCCGCGCGCCAAGCAGCGCGGCGAAGCGATCGTTCTCGTAATCGGGGAAGATGTCGGTGCGCTGCGCCAGCAGTGTCTGGACCATCGGATCGGCCTTGTGCGGGAATTCGATAACGCCCTTGGGTGCAAGCGAAACCAGCCAGTGTGTCGCCATGTCGAGCGGCACGTTGCGGCCGATCGCGATGTGGTGGATGAAAGCGAGTGCGACAAGCGCATCGGCACCCGCGCGGTCGCCAAACCCCTTGCGTTCGCCCTGTGCCCAGCCTTGCGACGGGCTGGGGTTCGCGGCGTCGAGCCACAGCGGCAGGAACGCAAGATTTTCCTGCTTCGCCCGGTCATATGCCAGTTCGAGCGCGGCGTGGTCGAAGTCGAAACCCACCACGCGCCGCGCACCGTTTTCAAGCGCGACCTTGGAATAATCGCCGCTGTTGCAGCCCAGGTCGAACAGCACGTCGGGTCGGACGGCGGCGGTCATTTCACCGACGAAGGCAGCCTTGGCGCGTGCATCGTCGGTCTGATAGCTGTTGCGCCCGGCATAATCGCCCCACACCGTGGCATGGGATGGGCTCTTCAGCCCGGCTATGGCGCGGCGCAGCCCGTCGAGCATGCCCTTGAAGGCGTGCCTGGGCAGCTTTGTCTCGCGGTATTCCTGAGAACCCTTGGCCTGACGGACCGAGCGGTTCTGCATCGCGGCCTGGGCAACGACATGGGTCATGACCGTCCAAGACAGCTTCTTGGACATCGGGAGCAGCTTGGCCAGATCCTCCGGCGCGATCCCTTCCAGGGCGCCGCGAAACCAGTGGTTTGGCTGCACTTCGAGAAGCGACCACATGAGCAGCGGATTGAGGAACTGCATGCAGAACTGGCGATGACCTTCCCAGATCTCGCCTTCCCGATAGGGGCGGATCGACAGGTGGTCGATGAACACCGGCCGCGTTCCGTCGAACTGGACGTTGTAGGCGGTGGCGTCGGACAAGGTGAACCCTTCATCGAGCAAGTCGAGGTGGAGATCGAGGTGAAAAAGTGCCGCAGCCTTGTGCAGGGCAAAACACCACTCGTACGGATAAGAGATAAACGGCACGCGCGGATGCTCCAGCACATGCGCGGCAGGAACGCCGGGCAGCGCATCGGGCGCAATCGGCGTATAGTCAACCAGGCGGCCCGCATCTGAAAGACGGCGCAGCACGCCGGCCTGCTCGGCCAGCTCGAACCCCGGAGCGGCGGTTGGCATCACTGCGCGCAGAATGCGCTGATCGGCCACGAACACGCGGCCCCCCGGATCGCGGAACGACCCGGGTTCGATGCTGGCGATGGCGTCCATTCCTGTTCCGCCCCAGGCTGCTTGCCGCGCGCGAACAGCTCCTTCACCCGGTAAAGCGAGGTGCGAAAAAACAGCGTGGCGCTGGCAATCGCGCCGATCGTCGCCTGGAGGATGATGCTGCCGGTAGCGGGATCAAGATACGCATGCGCCGGCGCGGCCAAGGTAAGCATGGCAAAGGTGCCAGCCAGCGAAACAAAGGTCTTGGATTGCATCGAGATACCCCCTGTCCTCGGTTTAATTCATGCCGGGATATGAAGCGCTTTGCCTAACGGCTGGTTAAATCAGCGGGCAAAATCGGGCAGATCGCGCATTTCGCGTGGGATCCACTGCATATCCATCAGATAGACGCGCGCTGGCGAGGCGTCCGGGCGTGGCGCGCTGGCGAATTCGCGGCGGCGGAAATCGGCCATCAGTTCGTCCAGCGAGACCGCGCCGTCGATACTGGCGGCGTTCTCTCCCGGCACCCGGATCGCGAACAGGGTCGCGTGCGAGGTCAGCACCTCGAGATCGGTCAATTCCGGTCCATCGAGGAACGGCACCACCGGGGTGATGCGCGATCCATGGTCGCCGTGGATCACCACGATTGCCTCGCGACCCGCAGGCGTCGCCTCCAGCGCGGCCATCATCCGGTCGATCCGGCTGGTCAGGCACCGCACCTGGTCGGCATAGGCAGCCTGCCGGGCGTCGACGGCTCCGGGGCCATGCTCGTCCAGCCACTGTCGACCAGGGAGCGCGCGACACCGTGCATCCAGCATGTAGGGGTCATGCGGAGCCAGCAGATGGGCCAGTCGCACCTCGCCGCGTTGCAGCGTGGCAAGGTCGGCGGTGAAATCTTCCAGCCGATCGAGCGAGACCAGCGGCAGCAGCTTTGGCCGATCATAGGGGCGCCGCGCTTCGAGCCCGAACAGGTCGTTCGCGCCAAGCACCATCGCTTCCGCCGCGCGACTGGGCAGGGCGGTCAATTGCAGCATGGTGAAGGCAAACACCGTCGCCCGGTCACTGGCCGGAATGGCCGTTCCGCGCATCGAATCCAGCCCCGATCGCTCGTAGTTGCGGCAGCGTGTCATCGGGTGCTTCACGCACAGGTCGACGTAGCTCGGCAGCAAGGCGTCGATGCGGTATCCGCGCTGGTCAAGATCGGTGAAGTAATCGAGCGGGGCGGGGACATAGTATTGCAGGTTACGCGGCGTCGTCGCCAGGGGCGCCTTGCCATAGGAAAAGAGGTGCGGCAGCGAATTGATTGTCTTGACGTGGCGGCTGTAGGCTTTGGGGTAGACCTGAAACCCATGCCGCGCGAAAAAAGCGGCCTGCTCCGCCCGCAGCCGCTGCACCGGGGCGGGGCCCAAGGCCATTCCATCCAGCCCGATGTAGGAATCAAGCACCAGGTGGACGATGGGCGCCCGGTCAGCGGCCGGGACCGCCGTGTTCTGCCGAACCTGGGTCTCATCCTCGGACCGCTGGTGCGCGCCAATGCCGGTCGTCAACGCGATGAACTGGAACGCGAGGACCGAACCGAAAGCAGCCATCGTCAATTTGAGAAGCGGCCGTTCCAGGAACCATGCAACCACCGCCAGGCCCGCCCACAGCATGTAGAAATTGATCAGCGACAGCGGGACGTTGAGATCGATCGCGATCGCGACGAACAGGCTGGTAAAGACGAAGCCTATCCGAGTGCCTGCCACCTGCACCAACGTGCCCATCAGCACGGCGACGATCGCCAGCCCGGCCAGTAGCAAGCCGACCTCGGTCGTGAACAGCGGATAGGAATGGTGATTGAGCAGGTTGAGCGCCGAGGCCCATAGCGCGATCAGCCACACGGTGTAGTTGAACAGCCGCTGTTTAGCGCCGTCGGAAACTGCCATTGCCATCCATCGCCCCAGCTTCGGCCCCATCCCGCCCGGGTAGCGGTGGATGGTTAACATGCCGCTAACCCGCTGGGCAGTTTGCGATTGCCATGGGGCAGGCATGGGGCCAAGGCGCGCCGGGTGAGGACGAACGAACGAAGCGGTCTGTTGCTTGCGCTGGCCGGCTTTGCGCTGCTTTCGTGCGGTGACGCGGTGATCAAATCCATCGCGGGCCAGTGGTCGCCGATTGCCGTGGCGGCGCTACGTTTCTCGATTGGCGCGGCGGGGCTGTCCGCAATACTGCTCATCCGCGAAGGCCCCGCCGCGTTTCGCCCCAGCCGCCCGTGGCTGCAAATCGCGCGCGGTGTATGCATGGCCGGGGCGACGCTGTGTTTTTTCAGTGCGATCTTCGTGATGCCGCTGGCTGAAGCGATGTCGATCAGTTTTGTCGCTCCCGTGCTCACCGCGCTCCTTAGCGGACCGCTGCTGGGCGAACGGGTGCGCCCTCTGGTCTGGGCTGCCTCGCTGATCGCCTTTGCCGGCGTGGTGCTGATCTTGCGGCCCAATTTCGTCGAGCTGGGTTTGGTCGCGCTGCTGCCCCTGGCATCCGCCGCGTTTTTCAGTCTTACCGTGATCGCCAACCGCGCGGCTGTGGGGCAGGGCAGCGCGCTGTCGATGCAGGTGTTTTTGGCTTGCATTGCCGCGCCCGTCCTGATTGCGGCCGCGATGGTGGGTCACGCCAGCGGCATTGATGCATTGGCGCTGACACCGATCAGTTGGACCGTGGCCGCGCGTTGCACGCTGGTCGCGGCCAGCGCCAGTTTCGCGCACTGGCTGATCTTTCGCGGGACAATGCGTGCGGGCGCCGCGACGATCGCGCCAATGACCTATATCCAGCTGCCCGTGGCGGGAACGCTTGGCTGGCTGTTCTTCGGCGATAGGCCCGATTCGATGACCTTGCTCGGCGCGGCCGTGATCATCGCGGCGGGCGTCCTTCTATGGTCGCAGACCCCGCGTACACCCGCGATCGCTTCGGGCTTGCAATGATATCATGATATGATATCGTTATATCCTCATGCGTATCTTGACCGATATTCCTGATGAGGACGTGGAGAAACTCGATAGCGTCGCGGCGCGTCGAAAGACTTCCCGGGCGGCCGCGATCCGTGAGGCGGTGAAGCTCTATCTCGCGCAAAATTCGGATACCAGGGGCTGGATCGCGCACGGTGCGGGATACTGGAAGGATCGCGACGACATCGGCGACGGGGTCGAATATCAGCGCACCGTGCGCGAACATCGCACGCCTCGCGAAGACATCTGACGTATGTCCGATCCCTTCTTCGATACCAACATTCTGGTCGACTGGCTGCGCGATCTTCCGCCCGCCAGCGCCGAACTGGGCCGCTACAACCGACACCGCATCAGCCGGATCGTCTGGACCGAAGTGCTCGCCGCGGAGCCGCTGGAGCGGCGCAATACCGTCCAGCAGATCCTCGCTCCGTTCGACGTGGTCGAGGTCGACGCGCGCGTCGCGCTGGCCGCGGCCGATCTTCGCCATCGCGGCACGATGAAACTGATCGACGCCTATATTCTCGCCACGGCGCAGGTTAATGGCGCGATCCTGATCACACGCAACATCAAGGATTTTCCGGCCAACATGCCGGGTATCCGCGTTCCCTACACCCTTTGAAGGACTGACGATTCTATGTGCGGCATTATCGGTATCGTGGGCAAGGAACAGGTCGCGGATCGGCTGGTCGACGGGCTGCGGCGAATGGAATACCGCGGTTATGACAGTGCCGGCGTGTGCACGCTCCATGGCGGCGCGCTGGTGCGGCGCCGGGCCGAGGGCAAGCTCGCCAACCTGGTGCGCGAACTTGAGCGCAACCCCGCTCCGGGAACGATCGGCATCGCGCATACCCGCTGGGCGACCCACGGCGCGCCGACCGCGAACAACGCGCATCCCCACGCCACTGGCGAAGTGGCGCTGGTCCACAATGGCATCATCGAAAACTTCAAGCCGCTGCGCGATGAACTGCTAACCGAAGGGCGCACGCTCGAAAGCGACACCGATAGCGAGGTGGTCGCGCACCTGATCTCGCGCGAAATCGAACAGGGCGCCTCGCCGCAGGACGCGGTCATGGCTGTCCTGCCGCGCCTGCGCGGTGCCTTCGCGCTTGCGATCGCGTTCCGCCAGCACCCCGACATGCTGATCGGCGCACGTCTCGGCTCGCCATTGGTGGTCGGCTATGGCGAGGGCGAAACATATCTCGGATCGGATGCGCTGGCACTGGCGCCGCTGACACAGAAGATATCCTATCTCGAAGAAGGCGACTGGGTCGTCATCGAGCGCGGTGGCGCAACGATTCACAATGTCGAAAACACCGTCGTTAGCCGCGATGTCGTTACATCGGGTGCATCGGCGGCGGCGGTGGAGAAGGGCAACTACCGCCACTTCATGCAGAAGGAGATATTCGAACAACCGACCGTGGTCGCACAGACGCTCGCCTCTTACCTGCGCCGGTCGGACAACACGGTGGCGCTGCCGCAGATAGATTTCGATCTCTCAGCCATCAAGCGCGTTACCATCGTTGCCTGCGGTACGTCGTATTATGCCGGGCTGGTGGCGAAATACTGGTTCGAACAGTTCGCCCGCGTGCCAGTCGACATCGATGTGGCGAGCGAGTTCCGCTATCGCGATCCGGTGCTGGAGCCGGGCGGCCTCGCGCTGTTCATTTCGCAGAGCGGCGAGACGGCGGATACGCTGGCGGCATTGAAGCATTGCAAGGCCGAGGGACAGACCATCGCGGTCGTCGTCAACGTGCCGACCAGCTCGATGGCGCGCGAGGCGGACCTGCTGCTGCCCACCCACGCCGGGCCGGAAATCGGCGTCGCCAGCACCAAGGCGTTCACCTGCCAGCTTGCGGTGCTCGCCGCGCTCGCCGCGCACATGGCGGTGAAGAAGGGCCGGATGAGCCGCGAGGAGGAGCAGGAGGTCGTCAAGCACCTGCTCGAAGCGCCCGCCGCATTGAACGCCGCGCTCGACCATGACGACGACATCGCGGCAATGGCGCACCTTATCGCGCCGGCGCGTGATGTGCTCTATCTCGGGCGCGGGCCGGACTATCCGCTCGCGCTGGAAGGCGCGCTGAAGCTCAAGGAAATCAGCTACATCCATGCCGAAGGCTATGCCAGCGGAGAGATGAAGCATGGGCCGATCGCGCTGATCGACGAGGCCGTGCCGGTGATCGTCCTCGCCCCCAGCGGGCCGCTGTTTGAAAAGACCGTCAGCAACATGCAGGAAGTGCGCGCGCGTGGCGGCAAGATCGTGCTTATTTCCGACGAGGAAGGGCTTGCTGAAGCGGGCGAGGGCTGTCTTGCCACGATCCAGATGCCGAAGGTGCATCCGCTGATCGCGCCGCTGGTCTATGCCGTGCCAGTGCAGTTGCTCGCCTACCATGTGGCCTGCGTGAAGGGCACCGATGTGGACCAGCCGCGCAACCTGGCAAAGTCGGTGACGGTGGAGTAAACCGGCCCGATTTCGCGGCGGCCATGCTTTACCGGCTCGAAACCTTTGCTCGCTATCCCGGGTGAGTGAGCGAAAATCAGAGCGAAGTCCCTAATCTGCCGACGGAATTGTCGGCGAAGGCGGTCCTCGGGTTGGATGATCCGACGACCGACCAATGGGCGCGCCTGCGCGGGATGCAATATACCCGCATTGGTGAGACGATCCGCAGCCGCCTGGCCGGCTATGCACTCGCCTTTGCCCTGACCGTCGTCGCGCATGTGCAGACCGCGGGTTTCGAACCGCTCGCGCTATGGGCGATGTTGCTTGGACTGACGCTTTACCACAACATTGGCGTGGACCGGGCCGTGGCCGATACCCATCGCCGCGCCATGCTGCGGTCCGAAATGCGGCGCCACACCCTGGCCATATCGCTCATGGCCACGGTCTGGTCGCTGCCGCTGGCCTATGCCGCATTCACGGGTGACCTGCGCGGGTTCTTGCTCAGTTACGTCATCCTGGTCTGCATTATCGCCTGTTCGGCCCAGATCGTGGCCGCGACGCCGCTTTCCACGCTTGCCTTCACCCTGATCGGAAGCCTGTTTGCGGTGGGCGGTGCGGTGTGGCTAGGTGAATATGCCATCGTCCCGCTCACGCTGGTGTTCGGCGCCACAATCGGGCTGGGCGCGGTGAACACCGCGCGGGTCCACCTGAGCGCGCGCATTGCCGAGATGGCAATCCTTGAAAAGAGCGAGGTCGTATCGTTGCTCTTGCGTGAGTTCGAGGAAAACGAGGCGGACTGGCTGTGGCAGATCGACGTTAATCGCCGCGTGCGTTCGGCTTCGCCGCGGTTCGCCTATGCGCTCGGCCGGTCGACGGAAGACAGCGAGGGCAAATCATTCCTCGAGATGATCGCGGGTGATGCGTGGGAGAATGGCCAGTTTCCACCCAGCCTGCATGATCTGGCCGAGCGGCTGAAGCGGCGCGAGAGTTTTTCCGACCTGATCGTTCGCGTCACCATCAATCACGAAAGCCGTTGGTGGGAATTGTCGGGCACGCCGATGCTCGACGACCGGGGCAATCATGTGGGCTTTCGCGGCGTCGGTTCCGATGTGACCGAACAGCGGGAAAGCTCCGAAAAGATCGCCTATCTGGCGCGCTACGACACGCTGACCGGCCTGCCCAACAGGCTGATGCTCAACGAAGCGCTGAGCGATGCGATGCGCTATGCCAAGCAATGGCGCACGCGCTGCGCGTTCCTGATGATCGACCTCGATCGGTTCAAGGCGGTCAACGATTCGCTGGGACACCTGGTCGGTGATCAGCTCCTGGCGCAGGTATCCCGCCGGCTGAAGGAACTGATGGGCGAAAACGAGCTGGTCGGTCGGCTCGGGGGTGATGAATTCGCGATCGTCATTCGCGATGCGTCTGAACGCGGTCGCGTGGAAACCGTGGCACGCCGGGTGATCGACCGGCTGTCGCAACCTTACCAGATCGACCATCACACGCTTTATGTCGGCGCCAGCGTCGGTTCGGCGGTCGCCCCGCGCGACGGCAAGACCGCCGAAGAACTGATGCGGAACTCCGACCTCGCGCTCTATCGCGCGAAGGACGAGGGGGGCGGCAACCATTGCACCTACGAGCCCAAGCTGCATGCCGTGGCCGAGGAACGTCGCCAGCTCGAATTCGCGCTGCGCCGTGCGCTTGAACGGCAGGAGTTGGTGCTTGAATATCAGCCGGTGGTCGATGCGAATGACGAAAGCCTGGTCAGCTTCGAGGCGCTTGTGCGTTGGAACAGCACGGACCATGGCAGCGTCAGCCCCGGCAAGTTCATCCCCCTGGCCGAGGATACCCGGCTGATCGTACCGATCGGCGAATGGGTGTTGCAGACCGCCTGTCACGAGGCGATGCAGTGGCCGGGGCACGTGAAGGTCAATGTCAATGTGTCGGGCGAACAGCTGGTCGAACCGAATTTCGCCGCCACGGTGGTGCGCGCGTTGGCCGCGACTGGCTTGCAGCCGCAGCGGCTCGAAATAGAGGTCACTGAAAGCATATTCCTGCGCGATGCCGATGTCGCACGCGCCGCCCTGGAACAGGTCATGGCGTTGGGATGCAGTGTGGCGCTCGACGATTTCGGCACCGGCTATTCCTCGCTCGGATACTTGCGCAAGCTCCGCTTCACCACGATCAAGGTCGACCGCAGCTTCGTGCAGGGCGCGGCCGAAAACCATGCCGAGAGCCTGGCGATCGTGCGCGCGGTGGTGGCGATGGCGCAGAGCCTGGAAATGACGACCACCGCCGAAGGGGTCGAGACTGCCGAACAGGCCGCGCTGATCCGCGACATGGGCTGCAACAAGATCCAGGGCTATTACTTCGGCCGCCCCATGCCCGCGGCCGACGCCCGCGCCCTGTTCATGCGCGGCGCGCGCGAGGCGGGCTGAACCTCAGGCGTCGACCAGACCCCGGATCGCGCTTTCGAACAACGCGCGGCCATCAATGCCGCCATGGTCTGCCTCGATTGCGCGTTCGGGATGCGGCATCATACCGAGCACGTTGCCATCGGCATTGAGGATTCCCGCGATATCGCGCTGCGACCCGTTGACCGTGTCGAGATAGCGGAAAGCGACGCGCCCTTCGCCCTCGATCCGGTCGAGTGTCTCGGCATCGGCGAAGAAGTTGCCGTCGTGGTGCGCGACGGGAATGTGAATCGTTGTCCCCGCCGCATATCCACCGGTGAACAGGCTTTGGCTGTTCTCCACCCGCAGCGGAACCGTGCGGCAGACGAAGTTCTGGCCCGCATTGCGGAGCAGCGCGCCGGGCAGCAGCCCCGCCTCGGTAAGCACCTGGAAGCCGTTGCACACGCCCAGCACGGGCACGCCGCGATCAGCCGCGCGGATCACCGAACGCATGATCGGGCTCTTGGCCGCCATCGCGCCCGAACGCAGGTAGTCGCCGTAGGAAAACCCGCCCGGCAGCGCGATCAGGTCGAGCCGGTCCGGCAGGTCTGCATCGCCGTGCCAAACACGCAAGGGCGCCGTGCCCGACACCTTTTCCAGCGCCACCGCCATGTCGCGGTCGCAGTTGGAGCCGGGAAATGTGATCACGGCGGCGCGCAAGCCCGCCATCAGACCGTCTCCGCCTTTTCGATGCGGTAGTTCTCGATCACCATGTTGGCGAGGAGCTTGCGGCACATGTCGTCGAGCGCGGCATCGCTGGTGCCATCGGCCACGTCGAGTTCGATCAGGCGGCCGACACGCACGTCCGTCACACCCTCGAACCCCATGCCTTCGAGCGCGTGATGCACGGCGCGGCCTTGCGGGTCGAGCACGCCCGGCTTGAGGCTGACGTGGACGCGGACTTTCATGGGCGGGACTCCGGCTGGCGCTGTTGGGCGCGCCTATAGCGATGGCGCTGCGGGAACGGAACCCTGCTCGGCAGGCAGGATCACGATCTCCACCGCGCGTGCCGGGTCGAGGTACTTGACCGCCATCGCCTGCACGTCCGCCGGGGTTAGCGCCTGGTAGCGGCCCTTGGCCGCGCGGTAGCGCTCGATCGTGTCCGGCTGGCTCTGCGCGCGATCGACCAGGCTCATCCACCCGGTGTTGGTTTTCAGCAAATTGTCGAGCCGTTCGAGCAAGGGCTGGCGGGCGCGCTGGAAGATGTCGGCATCGACCGGCGCGGCGCGCAATCTCGCCACTGTTTCGCGGATCGCGGCGCTGGTCGCCTCGACCTCGCCCGGCTCCACGGTCGCGGTGATCGCGAAGGTGCCGTAGCCGGGGTAGTGACGGCTCTGGGCGTTGGCGACATTGGGTGAATACGTCTTGCCCAGCGCTTCGCGCAACTGCTCGGTGATCTCGAGATCGGCGACCGCGCGCAGCAGGGTCAGCGTGCTGCCCGCGGCGACGTCGGTATAGTCCTCGGTGGGCCAGACCTGCTGAACCAGCGCCTGATCGGCACCGCCGGTGTGGCGCAGTACCCGGCGCGAGCGGTCCGCGGTGAAGGCGCGGTCGTTGTTGGAGTCGTAATTGCTGAACGCGGCCTCGCGCGCGGGCAGGGCGCCCAGGGTCGCGCCCACCAGCGCGATTGCGCGCGCTTCGTCCACGTCGCCCACCAGCGCCACCTCGATTGCACCCCCGGCCAGCCGGTCGCCGATCGCCGCGCGCAATTGCGCGAAATCGAGCGCGGCATAGGCCTCTTGCGATTGCAGGGTGAACCGCGGGTCGTTGTCGCTCAGCACGCCGCCGATGCGGTTGCCCAGCGCGCTGCCCGGCGTCGCGTCGACGCGGGCGAAGAAATCGGCCAGTGAATTGCGATAGCGTGTCACCGCCTCGGGCCGGTAGCCGGGATCCGTGAGATAGGCCGTAATCAGTTGTAATTGCAGTTCCAGATCGCGCGGGGTGGTGGTGCCGGCAACGCGGAAGGCATCGGTCTGCGCGGTAAAACTGGCATCGACCGTGCGCCCGGCCAGGATCGTCTGCAATTCCGACAGCGAATGCTTGCCCAGTCCGCCAGCGGAATAGAGCCCGGTGAGCGCGGTCGCGAGTGGCGCCTCGCGCGTATCGAGGAACTGGCCGCCGTCAATCGCGATCGCCACGCGGACCCGGTCACGCTCCAGCGCGGTGCGCTTCAGGTTGAGCATCACGCCATTGGCGAAGCGCAGCGTGCGGATGCCAAACGTATCGTCGGTCCTGTCTTCGACCACGGTACCCGGCGTCCCGAAGACGGTATAGCCAAACGGGACCGCGCTGGCCTGTTCGGACGCCGTGACCGGCGCGGCCATGGCGGCCTGAAACGCATCGCGCAGCGCCGCTTCCCCGCCGTCGGGCGCGCTGCGGCCCTGATAGCGGATCAGCGCATCGTCGAGTGGCAAAGAATGGTCGCGCACCGCGGCGAGAGCAGCAGCAGGTGTGGCGACCGCCGCGACTTCCTCGAAGATCGCGAGCTGGTCGCTTGGCCCGATCGGCACCCGATCATCACGCGTGAGGGCGATCGCTGCATTGGCCAGCGCGGTATTGCTGCGCGTCTCGGCGCCGGCGGCGGCGTTCTCGTACGCGGTCCGGAGTTGCGCCACTTGCTCGGCGATCTCCGCCGCGGAAAAGCCATGCTCGATCGCCTGGCGATATTCGGCCACCGCGGCCGCCATGCCGCGCTGCCACTGTCCTTCGATCGCATTGACTGTCAGCGAGGTCTGGCGCGCGGTTTCGAATACGTCGCCGGTGCCGAATCCTGCAGCGCGAAAGGGCGGATCGTCGCCTTGCGCCAGTCGCTGCATCCGCCGCGAGATGGCAGCATAGCCAAGCGCGCGCAGCATGGCCGTCTTGCGCCGGGCGCGCGTATCGGGTTCGTCGACCCAGGGCCCGTTACGCAGGATTGCAATCTGAGTGTCGAGCGCGGGATCGAGATAGATTTTTGTCGCGCCCTTGTATTCCGGGTCATAGGGTCCGGCACCCGGCTGCGGCGCGCTCTCGCGTGCCTGCCAATCGGAAAAGCGCGCCTTAATCTTCGCTTCGACCAGGACCGGATCGAAGTCACCGACGACCACCAGCGTGGTCTTTTGGGGCACGTAGTTGCGCTCCCAGAACGCCTTGAGCGTCGCCGCGCTGGCGCTGTCGACATCCTCGCGCTCGGCCAGCGGGAAGCGTTCCGAAAAACGCGAGCCCGGAAACATGAAATCGACCGTGTCGGCCAGGTTGCGCTGGGCGAAAGTGGTGCGGTCGCGCCGCTCCGCCAGCAGCACGCCGCGTTCGCGTTCGACCGCGTTTGGTTCGAACAGCAGTTCGCTGGCAGTTTCGCGCATCAGCATCAGCGCGGTGTCGAGCAAGTCATCGTCCGCGCGTGGCAGGTCGAGCATGTACTGTGTGTAATCGAACGCGGTCGCGGCATTGGTGTCCGCTCCGAAGGCAAGTCCGAGCCGTTCGAGCAGCTTGACCATTTCCCCCTCTGGCACGTTGGTCGATCCGTTGAAGGCCATGTGTTCGACGAAATGCGCGAGGCCGCGCTCGCCCTCGCGTTCGTCGAGCCGCCCCGCGCCGATCTCCATTCGCACGACCGCCGTGCCTTCGGGGCGGTCGTTGCGGCGGATGACATAGTGCATGCCATTGTCGAGCTGGCCGAACACATACGCCTGCTCAGCCGCGAGATCGCTTTTCTCGAATGCCCAGGCAACGGGTTCCGGCGCCGCATCCCGCGCGGCGACAGGAACCGCGACCAGCAGCGCGGCGGGCAGGAAAATCAGGCGTTTCAGCATTCCGCCTACATGGCAGCCTCGCCTGAACCGGACAATAACCGCGTGGCGGCTCCTATTTTTTGGGCTTGGGGTTCAGCCGCAGGCGCCCGCGGTGCGCGTCGAGATCGAACACTTCGCCCGGCCCGTTGTCCTCGCCGTTCAGAAGGCCGAGGCGGCGGGCGACTTCCTGATAGGCCTCTTCCTCGCCTCCCAGGTCGCGGCGGAAGCGGTCCTTGTCCAGTTTCTCGCCGGTCTTCATGTCCCACAGGCGGCAGCCGTCGGGGCTGATCTCGTCGGCCAGGATCACGCGGGCGTAATTGTCCTGATCCCAAATGCGCCCGAATTCGAGCTTGAAATCGACCAGGCGGATGTCGATCGCGGCGAACATGCCGCACAGGAAATCATTAATGCGGATCGCCATGCTGGCGATGTCCTGCATCTCTTCCGGGCCGGCCCAGTTGAAGCAGGCGATATGCTCTTCCGCAACCAGCGGATCGCCCAGCGCATCGTCCTTGTAATAGTATTCGATCAGCGTGTGGGGCAGCGGTTCGCCTTCCTCGATGCCGAGGCGCTTGGAAATGCTGCCAGCGGCGACATTGCGAACCACGACCTCGATCGGGATGATCTCGACCTGGCGCACGAGCTGCTCGCGCATGTTCAGGCGGCGGATGAAGTGCGTGGGAATGCCGATGTGCGACAGGCGCGTGAATACATACTCGCTGATGCGGTTGTTGATCACGCCCTTGCCGTTGATCGTGCCCTTCTTCTGCGCATTGAAGGCGGTCGCATCGTCCTTGAAATACTGGATCAGCGTGCCCGGTTCAGGACCTTCATAGAGGATCTTGGCCTTGCCTTCGTAAATCTGGCGGCGACGGGACATGGGGCGTTTCCTTGGCGTGAAAAACGAATGCCCCGGCCGGCGGAATCGGCTGGCGTCCGCGGGGCCGGGGCGTTTGTCGCGCCCTTACTCCGAACCGGCGCGAATGGCCAGAGGGAAGGCGGTCGCTGGGCGGAAAGGTGGTGGTGCCTCGGGGCGGATTCGAACCACCGACACTGCGATTTTCAGTCGCATGCTCTACCAACTGAGCTACCGAGGCGCACTCTGCGAGCGACCCGCAAGGGGCCGGCGAGCGGTTGGAAGCGCGCCTATGGCGAAGCGCGCTCGCGTTGGCAAGGGGCAATCAGTCGTCCTCGCCGCGTGTCACTTGCCCCGCAATTTCCTCGGGCAGGGCAGGGCGGCCGGGCACCGCGTAGCCATCGCCGAACCACTGCGCCAGGTCGCGGTCGCGACAGCGGCTGGAACAGAACGGCGCGAATTCGGCGCTGCGCGGGCGCTTGCAGATCGGACAGGGTTTGGGCGCGGTCATGGCGGCACGGCCTGGGCGAATGCGCCCTCCAGCGCAAGCCCGGGATCGATCGCGAGGCGCACCTCGCGGCCCGTGCGGCGGGCAAGCTCGGCCAGCCATTCGGGCGTGAGCTTGGCCTCCAGGGCCGGGTGGAGCGTCAGCAAGAGCGCGCCAGGCTCCGTGACGGATTCGGCGCGGCGCAGCAGTTGCCGCGAGAGCATGGCGGTACGCGAATGGCGCGCGCGGTGCAGCAGCGAAGGCCGCTCCAGCCGCGCGACGAGCTGGGCGAGGCCGAAGCCGTTGATGGCGGTGCGCTCGTGCGGCCAGTTTCCCAAGGCAGCGCCGAGCGCCGCGTCGACGGCGCGCCGGTCGGCCTTGTCCTGCAAGGTGGGAAAATCGACCGCGATCGAACCGCGGAGATCGAACCGGCGCAGCGCGCTCGTCAGCGCCGGCACGGCGGCAAGCGCGAGTGCGCGTGGGGGCAGGGCGCCGTCGATGTCGATGACCGTCATCGCGGGCGTGGGGGCAAACAGCAGCGCGCCGCCCGCGAACACGACCTCGCCCGAAAGCGCCTCGGCCAGCAGCGCATCCCAGTCGCCCTCGGGAAAGCGTCGAACTTCGCGCACCATTCGCCCCTCTTCCGCAAGACGCGTGACGAGATCCGGACGGCCCCGTTCGCGCAAGGTCGGGCGGGCCTGGGCGCGTTTGAGACGGCCACGCTCGCCGATCGCGGCGCGCGTTACCTCGAGCCGCAACGCGGCACCCTCGCTGGCATCCTTCGGCAGCTTGCTGACCAGCGCTTCTTCCCCATTGGGAAACCTGGCGGCGCCGCGACTGCTGCCGCTTGTCCGCGAAACCAGCACCGCGTCGTCTACTTCACCAGCGATCAGCCCTCCGGGCCAATCGAGCCGCGCCTCGGCAATTTCCCCACGTTCGATGCGGACCGCGCGGTCCTCGCCGATTCCGCGTTCGACCAGCCACTCAGCCAAGGGGGAATCCCGCCGCCTTGAGCAGCGCGCGGGTCTCATGGAGCGGCAGGCCGACGACGCCCGAATGGCTGCCGTCGATCCGGCGAATCAGCCCCTCGGCCGCGCCCTGGATGGCATATCCACCCGCCTTGCCGTGCCATTCGCCGCTTGCGAGATAGGCTGCCAGTTCCTCGGCGGAGAGGCGCTTGAACACTACGATCGTTTCCGACAGCCGTTCGCGCATCGTGCCGTCGGGCGCGCGCAGCGCAACTGCGGACAAGACCCGGTGGCGGCGTCCCGAGAGCAGTTCGAGGCACCGCCGCGCCGTCGCCTCGTCCTCCGCCTTGGGCAGGATGCGGCGCCCCACCGCGACTACCGTGTCGCCCGCGAGCACGAACGACTCGTCCGATGCGGCCGCCAGCGCTTTCTCGCGCGCCATGCGGATGGCATAGGCGCGCGGCAGTTCAGCTTCGCCCGGGCGCTCGTCAATATCGGCGGAAACCACGCGCGCGGGCGCGATTCCCAGCCGCGCGATCAGTTCGCGGCGGCGCGGGCTGGCGGATGCGAGGACGAGCGTGGGCTGGCCCACGGGCGCGTTACTGCGGCCCCGGGCCGCCGCGTCCGGGCATGAAGCGGTAGGTGATCCGCGCTTTTGTCAGGTCGTAGGGCGTCAGTTCGCACAGAACCTCGTCACCCACCAGCACGCGGATGCGGTTCTTTCGCATCTTGCCCGCGGTGTGGCCGAGCACCTCGTGACCGTTCTCGAGCTCCACCCGGAACATCGCGTTAGGCAGCAGCTCCACCACCTTGCCGCGCATTTCGAGGAGTTCTTCTTTGGCCATGCAGTTTCCGGTTTCCGTGCTGTTTGTCGAAAAATGTCGCGCGCCCATAGCGGCAGGCGTTGCAAAAGGAAAGAGCGCGGCGATGGCGCGGCCCGGGGAACACAAGCCGCGACAATTTATTACCTCGTGAATGTTGATTGTCCGGTGCGGGGCCGCCAAGCCCCGTTGGTGGTCGGGGGACCGAGAATAGCAGGCAAGGGCCCAACGACCGTGAAGACATCCATCAGCCGCGTTTCCTTCATCGCGCTTGCGAGCGTCCTGGCGACGGCTGCACATGGCCAGGACGGGTCGGTGCTGGCCGCTCAGGCCCAGGTCGGCCAGCCCCAGACCGCCGAAGCGGACGATGATCAGCCCGAGACCGGCGGCGAAATCGTCGTCACCGCCACGCGCTTGCGCGGGGAGGTCGAAACCGATGTTCCACCCGTGGTGACTCTTGACGAGGCGGAGATCGCGGCGGTCGGCGCAGGTTCGCTGGAGGATCTTATTGCCCAGCTTGCGCCGCAGACCGGATCGGGGCGCGGGCGCGGCGGGCGCCCCGTTTTCCTCGTCAACGGCCAGCGCGTGTCGGGCTTCCGCGAAATGCGCCGTTATCCGCCCGAAGCGATCCAGAAGGTCGAAGTCTTCCCCGAGGAAGTGGCGTTGCAATATGGCTATCCCGCCGATCAGCGCGTGATCAATTTCATCCTCAAGGACAACTTCGCCAGTCGCGAGATCGAGCTGGAGATCGGCGGCCCTACCGGCGGCGGCCGGGCTGAGGGAGAGGCGGAATTCTCGCAGCTTACCATCACCGGTCCCAACCGGCTGTTGCTGGGCGTGGAATACAACCGATCGACGCTGCTGACCGAGGACGAGCGCAACATCATTCAGACGCCCGGCAGCGTCCCCACGGTCGCGGGCGACCCCGATCCCGCCGCGTTCCGCAGCCTGGCGGGATCGGGCGACACGGTCGAGGTGGAGGCGACCTGGAACACGGCCTTTGGCGAAGGCCGCAATGCCGCGACCTTCTCGCTCAACGGGAACCTGACGCACGAGACCGGACTGTCGCTGTCGGGCCTAGACACCGTGTTGCTAGCCGATGGCACGGCCAGCGCGCTGCGGACACTCGACAACGATCCGCTCGAACGCCGCCGCCGCGCAACCACGGGCGCGATCGCAAGCTCGTTCAACAAGCCGGTCGGGGAATGGAACCTGTCGGCCACGGCCGATGCAAGCCATGGGCGGACGGTCAACCTGATCGACCGCCGCCGCAATGGGCAGGTTCTGCAGAACCTGGTCGATGCCGGTCAGCTGGCGATCGACGGCCCGCTGCCGAGCATCGCTGGCGCCGGCGTCGACCGTTCGGTCACCAATCTCACCAATGCCACCTCGCTGGTGACGCTGCGCGGCAATCCCGTGCTTTTGCCAGGGGGAGAGATCGGGGTCACATTCGATGCCGGCTATACGTGGGACCGCATCGCCAGCACGGACACCCGCGCGAACGTGGGCGAAACCGTGCTCACGCGCGGCGACCTGACTGCCGGGGTGAACGTGGGCATCCCGATCGCCAGCGCGCGTGAGGGGTTTCTGGACCCGCTTGGCGAACTCAGCCTCAACCTTGGTGCGGGAATCAACCATCTGTCGGACTTCGGCACATTGCACGACTGGACCGCAGGGCTAAACTGGCGCCCGACCGATCGGCTGTCGCTCCAGGCGAGCTATACCATGCGCGAGGCGGCGCCCGGTCTTGCGGCACTGGGCGATCCGCAAATCCAGACCTTCAACGTGCCGGTGTTCGACTTCACCCGCGGCGAGACGGCGCTGGCGACGATCACCGGCGGGGGCAACCCGTTCCTGCTCGCTGAAACGCAGCGCGACATCAAGCTGTCCGCCGCCTACGAGCTCGACCTGTTTGACCGTGCCGACATCCGTGTGGAATACTTCCGCAATCGGTCGGACGACGTGACCGAAGGCTTTCCGCTGCTGACGCCCGCGATCGAGGCGGCGTTTCCTGACCGTGTGACGCGCGATGCCGACGGGCGCCTCGTCGCGATCGACCGGCGATCGGTGACCTTCGCCGAACGCAACAGTTCGCGCATCCGCTATGGCATCAACCTGTTTGGCCGCGTCGGCCAGCCTTCAGCGGAAGGTGCGGGCGGTGGCGGGCGCGGGGCGGTAATGGGTGCGATACGCGCGGCCCAGCCCGCCGCCCCGCCCGCCGCTTCGGGAACAGGTGGCCGTGGCATCGGCGGGCCCGGTGGCTTCGATCCCTCGCGCTTTGCCGATTTGCGCCAGCAGGTTTGCGCCGATCCGGCCAGGCCGATTGATCCGGCCATCCTGCCGCTGCAGATGCGTGAGCGTGTTGCGGGGCCAGATGGCACCATCGATCCGGCCCGGCTGGAGCAATTGCGCCAGCGGTTCTGCAGCGCCGAGCCGCGCCAGTTTGATCCCGCGCGGATGGCCGCGATGCGCCAGACGCTGTGCGCGAGATTTGATCCCGACAACCCGTCGGGCGCGCCGGTCCCGGACCTGTCGGCCCTGCCGGAAGAAATGCTCGCCCGCCTTCGCGGCGCGGACGGCCAGATCGACCATACCCGCGCGACCGAGCTTCGCAACCGCGTCTGCGCGCTGCCAAATCCTGCCGAGACGGGCGGCGAAGGGCGCCAGCGTGGCAGCGGTGAACGCGGCGGCGAGGCGCGAGGTGCTGGCGGCGGGGGAGGAATGGGCGGCTTCGGCCGCGGCGGCGACGGACAGGGGCGCTGGAACCTCTCGCTCTATCACACCGTCGAGCTCGAAAACGAGGCGCTGATCGCGCCGGGTGTGCCATTGCTCGACCTCCTCAATGGTGACGCGCTTGGTGCGGGGGGCGTGGCGCGGCACCGGGTCGAACTGGAAGGCGGCGTATTCAAAAGCGGCCTCGGCATGCGCCTTTCGGCCAATTACGCCAGCGGCACCGTGGTCGAAGGGAGCGGCCTGCCCGGATCAAGCGACTTGACCTTCGGCGATCTTGCCACCTTCAACCTGCGCGTGTTCGCCGATCTGGAACAGCAGCGCTGGCTGACCGGCGAAACGCCGGGGTTCTTCAAGGGCGCGCGACTGTCGCTGCGGGTCGACAACCTGTTCGAAGCGCAGCAGCGTGTGACGGATGAAACCGGCGCGGTGCCGATCAGTTACCAGCCCGGCCTGATCGACCCGCTGGGCCGGACCGTGGCGGTGGAATTCCGCAAGGTGTTCTAGTTGAGCTTGCCGCGCGGGAACATCAGCGCGGCAAGGCCTTTCGGCGCGAAGCGTTTCCACTTGCCTTCTGGCTGCGCCAGCCGGTCTGCGATCGCGTAGATCGCGGCCGGGTTGACGCCGAGGCCGCAGTGGCTGGCGACGACCTCGATGTTTTCGACTTCTCCCTTCCCGTGCTGCACGGACCCGCGCCAGTGGACCACGCCATCAGTCCGGGTGAGAATCGAGGTGGTCGGCACCGGCGGCGCCTCGCCCAGCGACTGGAAGTGGCCATTGCGGACCGGTTCCGGCTCCGGCCCGTTGAGCCATTCGAACAGACGGCGCGCGTTCGTGTGGTTGCGATCGTCGCTGATCGGGCTGCCGAGCGAGATGACCTGTCGCACCTTGTCGGGCGCCTTCTTGGCCAGTTCGCGCGCGAACACGCCGCCCAGGCTCCAGCCGACGATGCTGACCTTGCCCCCAGTGCGGCGGTAGAGCGCGCCGAGGCAGTCCATCATCGCGGTCACGCGCGCCTCGTCCACCTTGACGTTGCGGCCGAGGTTCCAGCCGACCGCCTCATACCCGAGGTCGCTCAGCAGTGAACGCAGCGGTCCGGTCGAGGTGTCGGACGCCATGAAGCCGGGCAGCACCAGCACGCCGTGCCCGTCGCCTTTTGGCAGCGCTCCCATGAACGGGCGCAGCGCGTAGAACGCGGCCAGTTCGCCCAGCGCGCGGCCCGGTTCGGCCAGCGTCAGCAGGCGGCTCGGCGGGCGCGCGGTGCGATCCTCGGCGGCGATGGTGCCGGTGGTCATGCCTTGGTGCTTCCCTTCTTTTTCGGCTTGGCAGCAGCAGAACGCTCCGCGGCTCTCTTCGTTGCCTTCGCCGGTTTGCCGGTGCTGCCGGTCTTGACGGGCGCCGCTCTGACCGCGACGGGCGCCTTGGCCGCGTCGCGCAGTTCGGCGAAACTTTCCTCGATGCACTGCGCGTAGAATTCCGGATCGGGCATAAGCTTGCGGCAGGCGGTGAAGGCGATTGTCGCTTCCTCGCAGTAACTCTGGACGACGTGGCCGAGGCCCAGCCCATCGGTGAGGCACAGCAGGCCCATCATGCTCTCGAGCCGTGCGCCGCTCGAATAGATCGGCACCGGCGGGCCGGGCACGTTGGTCACCACCGTGCTGAACGGGGCCGTCATGCCCCGGTTGGCGAGGCCGAGCCGGGTGTAGAGCTGCGCCCCCAGCGCCATGAACAACGCCGGGCTGACCTTGCTCATTTCGGTCATGTTGCGCGCGCCGACGGCATCGGTCACCGCCTTGGAATTGGTCGTCTGCGCCTGGACATACCTGAGCCGTTCGAGCGGGTCTTCGATATGCGTGCCCAAGGGCGCGATCATCGCAGCGACCTGGTTGCCCATGTCGCCCTTCTCGCTGCCCGATCTGACTGAAATCGGCGCCATGGCGGTCAGCGTTTTCTTGGGCAGGTCGCCGTGCGCCACAAGGTATTTCCGCATCGCGCCGCCGACTATGGCGAGGAACACGTCGTTGACCTTGGCCCCCGGCACGGCGGTGCGGATGGCCTTGATATCGGCCAAGGGCACGCTGCGCCCCTCCACCACGCGGCCCGAACTGATTGCCTTGTTGAAGCGTGTTCTTGGCGCGATCATTTCGCCGTGGAGGGCGAACTCCTTCTTCGCCAGTCCCGCGATCGCCTTCGCCAGCCCCGGCGCGGCCTTGGCCGCCACCTCAAGCTGCTTCATCGGATTGAGCAGCGCGCTGACGTAGCTCTTGCCAAGCAGCTCGACCGGGCCGGGCACTTTCTCGGGCTTCCACGTGTCTGGTTCGCGCGGGGGCGGGGTGTCGGGCGACAGCGTATGCATCGCCTCCATCAGGTCGATCCCGCTCATCCCGTCGATGGCGGCATGGTGGACCTTGGTCACCATGGCGTAGCTGCCGGGCGCGACCCCGGGGATGTTGTCCAGCCCCTCCACGACGGTGAATTCCCACGGCGGGCGGGTCAGGTCCAGGGGTCGTGCGAAAATCCGCGCCGCCTGAATGCACAGCTGACGCCAGTCGCCAGGCCTGGGCAGGGCGATGTGGCGGACGTGGTATTCGAGATCAAAGTCGGGGTCCTCGATCCAATAGGGGTAATCGAGGTCGAAGGGCACCCGCACCATGCGCTGGCGGATCGTGCGGCTTAGCTGCTTGCGGCTGTCGAAGAAGGCAAGGATGTCCTTGAACCGCACGAACCCACCGGGCGCCGTCGCCGGGTTATAGATCAGGATCGAGCCGATGTGCATCGGCGAGTTGCGCGTTTCCAGCGCAACGAAGCTGGCATCCATGCCCTGGAGCTGCCGCATCCCGTCCCCCCGCAAGTGCCCGTTACCGGGTCGTTAGGTAATGGGTATCACAGGGCGGGGTGCGGTCAATGGAATTGACTTGCGTACAGAAATACGTACATGTTACGCGATGCAGACCGAAACCTTCACCAATTCGCGCGCCAATCTGAAGGCGATCATGGACCGCGTGGTCGCAGCGCGCGCGCCAATCCGCATCTCGCGACAGAAGGCGGAGGGCGTGGTCATGGTGTCGGAAAGTGAGTGGGAGGCGATCGAGGAGACGCTCTACCTGCTGTCCTCACCGCGCAATGCCGAGCGACTGCTCGAAGCGGTTCGCGGCCTGGAGGCGGGCGAGGGTGAGGCCAGGCAGCTCATTCAGCCGTGAACCTCATGTTCTTCCCCACCGCGTGGGACGACTATCTTCACTGGCAGGCCAACGATGCGAAGATGCTGGCGCGGCTCAACGGCCTTCTGGTGGAATGCCAGCGCCATCCGTTCAAGGGTACGGGCAAGCCGGAGCCGCTTAGGGGCAACCTCGCCGGGTGGTGGTCGCGCCGCATCGACATCGAACACCGCCTCGTCTATCGGGTGACGGGGGCGGGCGACAAACAAGCCCTCGAAATCGCGCAATGCCGCTACCATTACTGATGCCGTGACGAAGGCAGGCTCTCCCCCCGATCCGCGCGGCGCGGAGCGTTTCCATGAGGAACGCGCGGCCTATACCGTGTCGTCGGCCACGCCCGATCTCGACGCGGGCCTCGCCGCCATCCGGGAAACGGTAAGGACGCTAAAGCCGCGCCCCGGTGTTTACCGGATGCTCGATGCGCGCGGCGACGTGCTCTATGTCGGCAAGGCGCGCAGCCTGAAGGCGCGGGTGCCCAACTATACGCAGGTGAAGGCGCTCTCCAACCGGCTGAAACGCATGGTCAGCCAGACCCGGGCAATGGAAATCGTCGTCACCGGCTCGGAAGCGGAGGCGCTGCTGCTCGAGGCGCAGCTGATCAAGCGCTATCGCCCGCCGTTCAACGTGCTGCTGCGCGACGACAAGAGTTTCCCGTTCATCCTGCTGCGAGCCGAGCACGCCTTTCCCCGCATCATGAAGCATCGCGGCGCGCGGCGGGCCAAGGGCGACTACTACGGCCCCTTCGCCAGCGCCGGGTCGGTCAACACTACGATCAACGCGCTGCAGAAACTGTTCCTGCTCAGGAGTTGCACCGACAGCTTCTTCGCCCGGCGCGACAGGCCGTGCCTGCTCTACCAGATCAAGCGCTGCTCCGCGCCCTGCGTAGGCCGGATCGACGAACTTGGCTATGCCTCGCTGGTCCGCGAGGCGAAGGATTTCCTCGGCGGCAAGTCGGGCGCGGTCCAGGCCAAGATCGAGAAACAGATGGCGGCGGCGGCGGAGAACCTTGATTTCGAGACCGCCGCGATGCTGCGCGATCGGCTGCGCGCGGCGACTTTCATCCAGGGCAGCCAGGCGATAAACGCCAGCGGCGTGGGCGATGCGGATGTGTTCGCGCTGGCCAGCAAAGGGGGCCAAGTCGGCGTGCAGGCGTTCTTCGTGCGCGGCGGACAAAACTGGGGCCACCGCGCCTTTTTCCCGGCGCATACTGCCGAGGTAGACGACGACCAGGTGCTCGCCGACGTGTTGCTGCAATTCTACGAGGAAGTGCCGCCGCCGCGCACGATCCTGGTCGACCGCGAGCTGCCCGAACAGGATTTGATCGCCGAGGCATTGTGCGCCAAGGCTGGGCACCGGGTCGAAATTTCCGTCCCCCAGCGCGGCACCCGGCGCAAGCTGATGGGCCAAGCCCAGCGCAACGCGACCGAGGCACTCGAGCGGCGAATGGCGGAAAGCGGGACCAAGGCGCGCGTGTTCCGTGAAATGGCGGAATTCCTTGAACTACCCGAACCGCCGCGCCGGATCGAAATCTACGATAACAGCCATATCCAGGGCACAAAGGCCGTGGGCGCGATGGTGGTCGCCGGGCCGGACGGGTTCGAGAAAGGCCAATATCGCAAGTTCAACATCAAGACCGCGCAGGGGAATGACGACTTTGGCATGATGCGCGAGGTGATCGGGCGGCGGTTCGCCCGCGCGATGGAGGATGACCCCGACCGCGAACAGGCGGGCGTGGTCTGGCCCGATCTCGTCCTCATCGACGGCGGAAAGGGCCAGATGTCCGCCGTGCGCGACACGCTGGAGGAACTCGGCATCGAGGATGTGCCGGTGATCGCCATCGCCAAGGGGCCGCACCACGGGCGGGAAGGGCGCGAGGTGTTTCACTTCCCCGATGGACGCGAGAAGACGCTGCCGGTCAATTCGCCGGTGCTGTTCCACCTGCAGAACCTGCGTGACGAGGTGCACCGCTTCGCCATCGGCGCACACCGCGCCAAGCGCAGCCGGGCGATCAGCGCCTCGCCGCTCGACGAAATCCCCGGCATCGGCCCGTCACGCAAACGCGCGTTGCTGCTCCACTTCGGCACCGCCAGCAAAGTCCGCGCTGCCGCCCTGGAAGATCTGATGCGCGCCCCCGGCGTCAGCGAGCGGGTGGCGCGACAGATCTACGACTTCTATCATGCGGGCGGCTAGCTGGGGGGCGTAAAGGGGCGGCGGTGCGCTGCGCCGCCGCCCCGTTTCGGCTCTTCAGGCGGCGATGATTGCCTGCTCGATTTCCGGCACCGGACGCCCGGTCAGCGCCTTGGCCACTTCGCCCACCAGTCGTTCTTCCAGCGCCTTGTGATAGTGGCGCCGCAATTCGCCCAACGACCGCTTGTCCGCCACGACCACAAGCTTGTCGATCGTGTTCGACAGAACGGCGTGGTTGAGCCAGTCCGCCGCCGCCGCGACATGCGCGGCTTCGTCCAAATCGTTGCCCGCATCCTGCGCCGTGGTGATAGAATGGCGCAGCTTGCCTTGGCTGCGGTTCGAAGGCGAAAGGTCGGGATGCGTGGGCGAACCAATATCGGGGTGCACCGCGTCATCGCCATTGCGGAACAGGAGAAAGCGCGCACCGTCGATCACGGCGATATGCGCGCCTGGGGGTATCTGCATGGATAAACTCCGTTTTTCGTTATCGTTCAGGCGCGGTGCCGGTCGGCCTTGCCGAAGACGCTGTCCAGCCGGTTCACCAAGGTCCCAAGCGCGGCGTTGACCGCCTGCATCGGCTCCCTCGCACGTTCGGTCACGACAATCGGTGCGCCGTTGGCGGGGCGCGCCTCAAGTTGCGCCTCGATGCCTTGAGCACCGTTGGTCGTGCCGTCGACATCGCGGACATGGACCTCGATCCGCGTGAGGCGCCCGCCGAAACGGTTATCGAGCCGCTCGGTCAACCGTTCCTCCACGCCGCTGGCAAACTCGGCGCCCAGATCGGTGGCATTGTCGGAGTTGAATCGAACCTCCATCTCAACGCACCTTCCGGCTGCGTTCGAGCACGGGGCGCTGCCCCTCGGCATCGAGCGAACCGCGCGCGGCGTGTTCGTCGGCGGTATGCTCGGACATGCCCTCGCCGGATGTATCCTCTTGCCGCTCAAGCCATTCGCGCGGCTTGGCGCCCTCCTTTTTCAGCTTCTCTGCTTTCTCGGCGATGTCGCGCTGGGTGGTATCGGCCATGAGGTTCCTCGTGTGGTTGATGTATGCCCAACCAACGGGCCGCACCTGCGCGGGGTTCCGGATTTTCGGTGGTGGCTAGCTGGAGGTGCCCCGCGCCGGGCGAGCAAATGATTTTCCTACCCGCCTGCCGCTCGCTAGCGTCCTCTCCCAGCCCACTGGCAGGCCTTCGACATGCGTTTCCACCCCCCGATTATTGCCCGAAACAAAAGCCACACCTTGCGGCTGCCTCGATCGAGGAAAGTCACACTTTTTCAATCGGGGCGGAGCGTGACAGGGCTCAAGGTTTCTTGCGGAACCCCGGCTTGCCGCGGTGAGGCTTGCCTGCGGGCTTGCCGCCACCGGTGCGCGCTGGATGGGGCTTGCCCTTCCACGGGCCGCCGCCCGGCTTCCCGCGCGGGGTTGGGGCGACAGCGTTCGAGCGTCCCTCCCGCCGGTTGGTGCGCGCGGTGTCACGCGGGGGCTGGTCGGTCTGCTCAATATGGAGCGCGTCCTGTTCGTCCTCTTCGCTTGCGGTTCGGGCGATGGCTTCGGCGAAGCGGGCGGCAATCGGGCGGGGAACCTGGAAGTGCGTCTCGTTCGGGCCGATCCGGATCGCGCCGATCTCGTTGCGGGTTACATGGCCGCGGCGGCACAGCAACGGCAACAGCCAGCGCGGCTCGGCGTTCTGGCGGCGGCCGATATCAATGCGGAACCACACCGTGTCGTCGAAGCCGGGGCGGTGGCGTTCGGCCCGCGCGGCATCGCGCGCCTCGGGCGTGTTGGCCATCAATTCCTCGGGCTGCGGCATTGCGGCCCGGTGCGCCCGGACAAGCGCAGCGGCAATATCCTGCGCTGGGCGCTCCGCCATCAGCCGTTCGGCAAGCGCAAGGTCTTCCTCGTCGAATTCCGCGGGGGCGAGCAACACTTCGAGCAGCCGTTCCTGGTCCTTGGCGCGAATCTGTTCCGGCGTGGGCGCCTCGGTCCATTCGGCCGCGATCCGCGCGCCGCGCAACATGGCGTCGACCCGCTTGCGACGGTTGAACGGCACGATCAGCGCGGCGGTGCCCTTCTTGCCCGCGCGGCCAGTGCGGCCCGAACGGTGCTGGAGCGTCTCGGCATCCCGCGGGATCTCGACGTGGATGACGAGGCTGAGGGTCGGCAGGTCGATGCCGCGCGCGGCCACGTCTGTCGCGACGCACACGCGCACACGCCGGTCGCGCAATGCCTGCAGCGCCTGGTTGCGTTCGGATTGCGAATGCTCGCCCGAGAGCGCAACGACCGCGAAGCCGCGTTCCTGCAGTGTGGCATGGAGGTGGCGCACGTTGTCGCGGGTGGCGCAAAACAGGATGGCGGTCTCCGCCTCGTGGAAGCGCAGGAGGTTGACCACGGCCCGCTCGATCTCGTTGGGAGCAACGGTCACGGCCTGGTACGTGATATCGCCGTGCCCGCGATCCTCGCCCGTCAACGAGAGGCGCAGGGCGTCGGTCTGGTATCGCTGGGCAAGCGCAACGATCGGCCGCGGCATCGTGGCGGAGAACAGCAAGGTGCGGCGCGTTTCGGGCGCCGCATCGAGGATCGCTTCGAGATCGTCGCGGAAGCCCATGTCGAGCATCTCGTCCGCCTCGTCGAGGACGACCCCAATCAGGCCCGAAAGATCCAGCGCACCGCGTTCCAGGTGGTCGCGCAGGCGCCCCGGTGTGCCGACGACGATCGCCGGACCGCCGCGCAGGTTGCGGCGTTCCTTGCTCGCGTCCATTCCGCCCACGCAGGTGGCGATCCGGATGCCTGCGCCTGCATACAGCCAGCCAAGTTCGCGGCTGACCTGTAGTGCCAGTTCGCGCGTGGGCGCGACCACCAGCGCCAGCGGACGTTCGACAAGCGGCATGGGGCCGGTTTCGGCCAGCAGCGCCTCGGCCAGGGCAAGGCCGAATGCGACAGTCTTGCCCGATCCGGTCTGGGCAGAGACGATAAGATCCCGCCCCCGCGCCTCCGGAGCAATGACGGCAGCCTGCACCGGAGTGAAATCGGCGTAACCGCGCGCGGCGAACGCCTCGGCGATCGGAGGTGGTAACTGTTCGGGCGACATGCGAACTCACTGAGGTAAAGGGGATCACGGCCAGACAATGGCGCGCGAGTGCCCAAGCGATAGAGAGGGGGCCGACACGGCGCGGCGGACGCCGCGCGTTGGCGAATGGCGGGCCGTTACACGATCATCGGGCGCTTGGCGCGGAAAATCGTCCCGAGCTCTCTCTTGGCACATTGCGGACCGAACGGGTCACCGCCTGGGCGGGGCGGAATATCGCATGGATTCAGGGAACAAGCGGAAATTATGCTGCAACGCAGCGGAACCAAATGACCCCGGTGTTCATTTTGGAGACAGCATCATCACGCGCGGAAACTGTCATGGATATCAACGAAAGCCGAATTAGCCGCGATCTGACCGGAGCGGATGGCGCGACCGCTTCAGTGTTCGATACCTGGATCGACGATCGACCGGCTATCTGCAAACTTGTCCTGGTAGGGACTTATACCCCGCGAAAATGCGGTATCGCCACTTTCACCAGTGACGTCGAAGAACAGCTTCGGCTTCATCGCCCGGAAATTTCAACCGAAGTGTATGCCCTCGATGATCCGCGTCGGGGACTCCGTTATGCCGCCGATATCAGGACCATTTCGGTGGATGACCGGCAGGCATACCGGGATGCCGCGGCTCGGATCAATGCGAGCGGCGCCGATGTCGTTTGGCTACAGCACGAGTATGGTATCTTCGGGGGCGAGGACGGCGCCATGGTGCTCGACTTCGTCGACCGGCTTGCGCTCCCGCTCATCCTGACGCTTCACACCGTCTTGGAACGACCGAACAAATCACAGCACGCTATCCTCGATCGGCTCATCGCACGGGCGTCTCGCATCATGGTGATGTCCCGGCATTCGATCGGCCTCTTGCAGTCAGTCTACAACGTTCCTGCGGAACGCATTGTCTTGATCGAGCATGGGGCGCCTGACCGCCCGTTCGGAAACGCTGGTCAGGCGAAAGCCCGCCTCGGATTGACGGGGAAGCATGTGTTGATGACGTTCGGTTTGATTGGTCCGGGCAAGGGACTGGAAACCGCGATCGAGGCATTACCCCGCATAGTCGCCCGACAGCCCGACACAGTCTACCGGATTGTGGGCGCCACCCACCCGGAACTGTTGGCGCGGGAGGGGGAGGCCTATCGCGAGAAGCTGATCGCTCTGGCTGACCGGCTCGGTGTGCGCGATCACGTTGTGTGGGAGGATCGCTTCCTCGATACCACGGAGTTGCTCGAACAGATCGAGGGGTGCGACATCTATCTCACCCCTTATCCCAATCTCCAGCAATCGACGTCAGGCACACTGAGCTACGCAGTGGCATTGGGCCGGGTGGTGGTGTCCAGCCCTTATGTTCACGCACGCGAGCTGCTTGCCGACGGCGTGGGAGTGCTGGTGGACCCGCTCGATCCTGCCGGGCTGGCCGAAAGCGTGATCGCATTGCTGGAAGACCCCGATAGCCTTGCCACAATGCAGCGACGCGCCTGGGAACGCGGCCGGGCGACGATCTGGCCACACTTCGCCAGCGCATCCGCCGCGCTGGTCGAAAGCGTGCTGCCCGCTTCCCGCAAGCTTACCGCTACCTTCGTCATGCCGTCGACAAACGCCGTTTTCGCGATGAGCGATGGAACCGGGATGCTGCAACACGCCATCGGTCCGGTGGGCGATCGAAGGCATGGCTACTGTTTGGATGACAATGCCCGTGCGCTTATGCTCATGCACCGGCTCGACAGCGACGATGCCTGCCGGTGGGCGCTAACTTACGCGGCCTTCATCCAGCACGCCTGGAATGATGACACTCGCACGTTTCGCAATTTCATGAACTTCGATCGCACCTGGTGCGAAGAAGCGGGATCGGAGGATTCGAACGGACGCGCGATCTGGGCACTGGGCGATTGCGCCGCGCGTGCTTGCGATCACGGCCTGCGTCACTGGGCGGCAGACCTGTTCGACAAGGTGTTGCCTGATATCGCCCGGTTTGACAGCCCCCGCACCCTGGCCTTCCTGATCTTTGGTTGCGCCGAACGGCTGGCAGCCGATCCGGAGCATGTCGGCGCGCGTGAGACACTCGCGCAGGCGGCTGCCCGGTTACAATGGCTGCTTGACGTGTCGCGTCGCCCGGCGTGGACTTGGTTCGAGGCGGTATTGGGATACGATAACCCTCGCTTGTCGGAGGCGCTGCTGCGCGCGGGAGAAGCTCTGGGCCGGCACGATCTGATATCCGATGGGCTATCCTCCCTGCGCTGGATCGCCGACCGCCAACGAGCGGCGAACGGGCATTTCCGCCCCGTCGGTTCGGACAGTCTGGGACGCGGCGAATTGCCGCCGTTGCCGTTTGACCAGCAGCCGCTCGAAGCCCAGGCGGCGATCGATGCGGCGGTCGCGGCTCACCGGGTGAGTGGCGATCCCGCATGGGTCGCGCAAGCTCGCGCCGCATGGGCCTGGTTTATCGGAGGCAATGACCGGGGTGTTGCGCTGGCGGATCCGGAGACGGGGCGTTGTTTCGATGGGCTTACACCGCGCGGGGTGAATCAAAATTCCGGTGCAGAATCCATTCTGGCCTATCAAATGTCGTATCATGCCATGCTAGCGCTGATCCCTCGCAAAGTTAACTTGCCAGGAGTTGCCCGTCTTGGACGCGAGAGCGCGGAACGCATTGAGCCCATTGCGTATACTTGACACACGATTGCATGCAGACCCCGGCCGGGTTGTCCTGCGCCCATTCCATCTTGGCTGGCAGGCAAAGAACGCGCCAACGGATCGGGCGGCCCGGCTGGTGCATGATATTCTTGCACTCGACGACGACTCCGTCGAGCGGGAATACCGCGTGGTGCTCGCTGATTTCGAAGGGCGGCACTGGCAGACGGAACTCATGTTCATGCGCCGGTTTGCCGAGGTGCGAGAAAACCTCCCCTTCGAATTGCCGGAACTTTCGCGCACGCGGCAACGCTTGATTGGCGCGTTCTTCTGCCACGAATATACCTATGCTGCGGCGGCGCTGATGAACCCGTCGATCGTTCCCCATCCCGACCAGAGCGGCATGGATGGCGAAGCGTGCCGCTTCGTCATGAGCCTGCGCGCGGTGGGCGAAGGGCACATCAGCTCGGTCGCCTTTCGCGAAGGGATCGCTTATCCTGATGGCAATTTCGACCTTTGGCCGCAGGGCGCCTTCGCCACTTCGGTCGAACTGGACGATGCCTCGCTAACCGATGCCGATCGATCGGTAATGGTCCACCGGGAGGCCGAGAGCAGCCTCTCGAACACGGTCATCTTTCCGATCACCGAACAGCAGCGCGGCGGACTGGAGGATCTGCGCTTGGTCCGGTTCGATCATGGCGGCGGGGATTACGAATGGATCGGCACTTACACCGCCTATTCGGGCTCCTCGATCCGTTCCGAACTGCTGCGGACCCGCGATTTCCGCTGTTTCGAGCTTGCCCCGATTAGCGGCGAGGCGGGCCGCAACAAAGGCATGGCGCTGTTCCCGGAGAAAGTGGGGGGGCGCTACGCCATGCTTGGTCGGCAGGACGGTAAGAACCTCTACCTCCTTACGTCTGACGACCTGGAACATTGGGACGACGAGGGCGTGCTGCTGATGGAGCCCAAATTTCCATGGGAATTCATCCAGATCGGCAACTGTGGCAGTCCGATACGCACCGACAAGGGATGGATCGTATTAACCCACGGGGTCGGGGCGATGCGTAAATACTCGCTCGGCTGCGCCTTGCTCGACCTTGCTGACCCGTCGCGTGTGATCGGTCGCACGGCGGAGCCGATCCTCACCGCCGTCGACGACGAGCGCGAGGGGTACGTGCCCAACGTCATCTACACCTGCGGCGCGTTGCAGGTGGAAGATCGCCTGCTGATCCCATACGGTATCTCCGACAGCGCGGTCGGTTTCGCGACGATCGAAACCAAAACATTGCTCGACCTGATGCGCTAGCGCCGCCTGGCGCGGCGAATGACGCCTTCCTGTGCCACGCTGGCGACAAGTTCGCCCGCGCGGTTGAAGATGCGGCCGTGATTCATCCCGCGCCCGCCCCCACTCCACGGGCTGTCGGTGGCGTAGAGCAGCCATTCGTCGGCCCGCGCGGGCCGGTGGAACCAGATTGCGTGATCGAGGCTGGCTCCGTTGAGCTCGCCCCGCGCCCAGCTCAGCCCATGCGGCAGCGCGCTGGTGCCGAGCAGGGTGTAGTCGCTTGCGTAGGCGATCACCGCGCGGTGGATTGCCGGGTCGTCAGGCAGGGGCGCGACGGTGCGAAACCAGCTGCGCGACCGCGGCGGTTTGTTGTCGCTGTTCATCCAGTGGAGCTTGTCCACGGTGCGCATTTCGATTGGCCGGGGGCGCAGCATCACCGCGCGCTGCGCTTCGGAGATCGTCCCCATCTCCGCAATGAACTTGCGTCGCATCTCCAGATCGCTCGGTAGGCTGTCGGGATCGGTCAGGCCTGGCATGGTGTAGGTGTCATGCATGAGCCCCGTCTCCGGCCGCTGAAAACTGGCGGTCAGTGTCAGGATCGGCGCCCCATGCTGGCTGGCGACCACGCGCCGGTTGGCGAAGCTGCGCCCGTCCAGATCGCGCGTGAAAGCGTATCCCACCGCCGGGCCTTCCTCGCCGCCGCGTAGGAAATAGGCATGGAGCGAATGCGCCTCCATCCCCTCGGGCGCCGTCGCCTGCGCGGCCTGAAGGCCCTGCGCGACCACCTGGCCGCCGAACACCCGGCCAACGCCGCCGTTCTGCGGCGGGCCAGTGAACTGGTCTTCACTGTCTTGGGTGACCGTCAGCAGGCGGACCAGCCCGTTGACCAGGGATTGGGGCGTGTAGGTTTCGTGCATGGGCCGCGGCTTTTGCGCTGGGTTTACGCAAGCGTCAATCCGTCAGGCCGACCCGGCGCAGGGCGCGCTGGGCAAGCGCCTTGGCACGGTTGGATCGTGGCCAACGCCCGGGCGCGCGCGGGTCGAGCCCCAGGCGCCGTAGCTGCCGATTGAACGCGCGCGCATCCGCCTCGGCAAACGACCATCCACTGCGCCAGGCAATCGACAGAGAGATTGAGCTTGCCGGGCCATTGCGGACGAAGTGCGGCGCCATGACAGGCACATAGAGCGCGTCGCCTTGTCCCAGCGCGAATTCGGTCCCGCCCGCCAGCAGATCTTCGCGCCACGTCAGCTCGCGCGCGCCGCCGGTGTGGTAGGCTTCGTGGACGCTGTCAGGCGCGTAGCGTGGATCGCCAGCGGGAAACTGGGTCATGACCTTGGCGCCGGTAAGCTGGAGCAGAATGTTGTGTTCGGGATCAAAGTGATAGGGCGTCACGGCATCGGGGCTGGAAATGAACACGAAGCCTTGCGGACGCAGCATGGCACCCGTCCGCGCCTCGATTGCGGGGCGCAGTTCGTCCAGCAGCGCCATCAGCAGCGCGCGGTAATGCGGCACCTGCTCCACGTTCTTGAGCACGGCCCAGCTTTCGCTGGTGGCAATGTGGCGGATCGTGTCCTCGATCGAACGGCCGGTGCCGCCGGGCTTGCCGTCGACCCCGATCGGCAGATCGCCGCGGTTGTATTCGATTGAGGCAGCAGGAAGCGCGCCCGCCAACTCCGCCAGTGCGTCGAGGGTCATAAGCGGATGCGCGCCCAGCGTGTGGCGCAAGATATGCGGCACCTCTGGATAGCGCGCAGCGAAGCGGGCACGTTGCTCGGCGGCGAACACGGTGTTGACCGGCGCGCGATCCGTTTGCTCGATCCCCATCAGATGCCCTCCCGCGCCTTGCCGGCTTCGGCGCGCAGGATTGCCATGCCGATCGCACGCCGGACTGGGCCGCCGATAGTGATGCTGACATGGGCCAACTCGCGCTTTTCGCGCCAGATGCGCTCGATCATCGGGTGATCGGCGGCGGCGCAGCTGTCGGCCCAGGCGATCTCCGCGCGCCCCAGCAGCGCGAGGTTTGCGCGCTGCAGCAGCACACCGGGGGAAAAACGGGCGTAGTTCTCGTCATAAGCGGTCTTGAAGCTGAACGCGCCGGGCGGGGCGATGAAGTTCGCCAGCATCGCAATCGGCGCGCCATCGAGCGAGAGCGTGAGCCGTTCGAGCCGACCGGCATCAGCGGCGCCCGCCAAGGCGCGGCGGAAGAAAGCTTCGGTTTGCGCCGAACTGGCGAGGGCCGACCCCTCGCGTCCTTTCCAGCCCGCAATCTCGAGCGCCAGGAACCGGTCGGCCCACTGGTCCACCCCGGTGGCATCCTCGCGCCGCTCGAAAGCAAGCGCGCCCAGTTCGGCGAGGCGCGCGTGTTGGCGCCGCAGTTCCTTGCGCTTCTTCCCGCTCATCGCTGCGGTGAAGTAGTCCTCCGGCGCCAGGTGCGAGCGCAGCATCGCCCGCTCGCAACGCTGGACCACCGCGGCGGGGCGGGACTGCGCGGCCAGTTCGGCGCGCAGCGCGGCCATCAACGGGCCGTCGGTGGGCAGTTGCGGCAGGTGCAGGAACAGCGCCGTGCCGCCCGCGCGGTCGGCCCAAGCGAGCAACCCCTGCCAGAACGTGGCCTCGTGTCCTCGGCGGACCAGTGGCGCGCCGCAAAAGGCATTGTCGTGCGACCAAGCGGCCAGATGCGGCAGCGGGTAGCCGTAATAGCCCGCGCGCCTGGCGATCGGGAGGCCGCCGATCGGCATGCCCGCGACCTCGACGATCAGCAGTGCCGCGTCAGGGTGGAACGCGTCAAGCGCGGGCACGAGGCACCAGCTTTCCAGGAAGGGATTGGGCTCGCTCGCCTCGCGCATGAGCGCATCCCACGGGTGGCGCAGTGCCTCGGCGCGCGCTGCACCGCGCACGAGCCGCGCATCGACTGATGCACCGCATGTCGAAGCCGGTGGGGCATCTGGCCCCGAGGCGGACCTGATCGAGGCTATCGCCGCGTGTTGCACCCGTTAACCTTCGCCTGCCGTCCGATCGCGCGACCGGTACCCGCCATAAGACCAAGGCGTTGGGGAACGCTTAACAAAACGGGGCGCGAAGGTTACCCCTCGCGCCCCTCTCGGTGTGACTGGTTGCGCGCGGTTATCCCGCGCCGTGGCCCGCCAGCGCCGCCAGCAGCAGCAGGGCGACGATGTTGGTGATCTTGATCATCGGGTTGACGGCGGGGCCAGCGGTATCCTTGTAGGGATCGCCGACCGTGTCACCGGTCACCGCGGCCTTGTGGGCTTCGCTGCCCTTGCCGCCGTGGTTGCCGTCTTCGATGTACTTCTTGGCGTTGTCCCACGCACCGCCCCCGGCGGTCATGGAGAGTGCCACGAACAGCCCGCCGACGATCACGCCGAGCAGCAGCGCGCCCAGCGCCTCGAACGCGGCGACCGGCCCCGCGACCCAGCGGATCACGAAGAATACCACGATCGGCGCCAGCACCGGCAGCAGGCTTGGAATGATCATCTCCTTGATCGCCGCCTTGGTGACGAGGTCGACGGTACGGGCATAGTTGGGGCGCGAAGTCCCTGCCATGATGCCGGGATCGGCCGCGAACTGTTCGCGCACGTCCTTCACCACGTCGCCCGCCGCACGGCCCACTGCAGTCATCCCCATCGCGCCGAACAGGTACGGCAGCAATGCGCCGAGCAGCAGCCCGACGATCACGTAGGGCGACGACAGCGAGAACGTCAGCGGAGCGGTGAGGCCCAATGCTTCCGAATAGGCCGTGATGTCGGCGGTGTAGGTGCCGAACAACACCAGCGCGGCAAGCCCGGCCGAACCGATCGCGTAGCCCTTGGTCACGGCCTTGGTGGTGTTGCCGACCGCATCGAGCAGGTCGGTCTTCTCGCGCACGCTGTCATCGAGGCCCGCCATTTCGGCAATGCCGCCGGCGTTGTCGGTGACGGGGCCGTAGGCGTCGAGCGCCACGACCATGCCTGCCAGCGCCAGCATCGCGGTCGCGCCATAGGCGATGCCGATCAGGCCCGCGATCTGGAACGTAACGATGATGCCCGCCACGATCACCACTGTGGGAAGCGCGGTCGCCTCGAGACTGATGGCGAGGCCCTGGATCACGTTGGTGCCATGGCCGGTTTCCGATGCCTTGGCGATCGAGCGGACCGGGCGGTAGTTGGTCCCGGTGTAATACTCGGTGATCCAGATGATCAGGCCGGTGATGATGAGGCCTGCGAGCGAGCACCAGAACAGGTCCATGCCGGTGAAGCCGCCAGCACCATCGGTGCCGCCGATCACCGTGTTCATGTCGCCCAGAGCATATTGCGTAACCAGCCAGATCAGCGGGATCGACAGGACCGCGGTGACGAGGAAGCCCTTGTACATCGCGCCCATCACGTTTGTCCCGCCACCCAGGCGGACGAAATAGGTCCCGATGATCGAGGTGACGATGCACGCACCCCCGATCAGCAGCGGCAGCGCCATCAGCGGCAGCAGCAGATCGCCGATGTTCGACAGAAGCAGCGCGGTGAGCACCATAGTGGCGCCCACGGTGACGACATAGGTTTCGAACAGGTCGGCGGCCATGCCGGCGCAATCGCCCACGTTGTCGCCCACGTTGTCCGCGATCACGGCAGGGTTGCGCGGGTCGTCTTCAGGAATACCGGCCTCGACCTTGCCGACGAGGTCGGCCCCGACGTCTGCTGCCTTGGTGAAGATGCCGCCGCCGAGACGCGCGAAGATCGAGATCAGCGATGCGCCAAAGGCCAGCGCGACCAGCGCGTCGACGACCGTGCGGCTGGCGGGTTCGAGAGCCATCGGCCCGATCAGCACGTAGAAGAATACAGCGATTGCGAGGAGCGCGAGGCCCGCCACCAGCATCCCGGTGATCGCGCCAGCCCGAAACGCCAGCGTCAGGCCTGCCTGAAGCCCGGTCGACGCAGCCTGCGCGGTGCGCACGTTGGAGCGGACCGAGATGTTCATCCCGATATAACCCGCGACGCCCGAAAGAATCGCGCCGATCAGGAACCCGGTCGCCGAGATCGGGCCGAGAAACACGCCCACCAGCACCGCGACGACGACGCCGACCATGCCGATGGTGGTATATTGGCGGTTGAGATAGGCCCGCGCACCTTCCTGGATGGCGCCGGCGATTTCCTGCATTTTGGCGTTGCCGGCATCCGCGCCGAGCACCTGGCGGCTGGTGACGAAGCCGTAGAGCACGGCGAGCAGTCCCAGCCCGATTGCTATGATGACCAGATTCACGAAATCCCCCTAAGACTTATCCCCGCGCTGCGGCTCGCCGTTCATCGGTGGGTCCTGCATGCGCAATGCGAAGGGCTATAGAGGCATGGGCAAGGGTGCAAGCCTTGTCAGCGCCGCGGTGCTTCTGGCCGCGTTCAGTGCTGGTAGCCGAGCGGGTCATCCGGCGCGGGCGGAGCGCCATCGAGCAGCAGCGGCGCATCGCCCAGTGCCAGCACTGTGCCGATCGCATGTGCCGCCACCGGCAACGCCAACGCGGCAGGCGCGGTGAACAGCAGCTGGTAGTCGTCGCCCCAGCGCAGCGTATCCGCGCGGCGATGCTCCGGCAGGGCGATGGGAATTGCGGCGGTGTCGAGGGCGAAGGTCGCGCTGCTCGCCAAGGCCATGCGCCGCGCGTCAAGCAACACCCCGTCCGACACGTCCATCATCGCGGTGACCACCGGGGCCAGCGTGCGCCCTTCGGCCAGCAGCGGGCGCGGTCGGCGATAGGCGGTGCTGTCCCCGCCGGTGCCATCGCGCAGCGCCTCGAACCCGGCAAGCGCCGCACCGAGAGCGCCGGTGAGATAAACGGTGTCGCCGGGCCGGGCGCCGGTGCGCGAGGGAACCGGGCGGTGCGTCGCGCGGCCGATCGCGGTCAGCCCCCAGGCGCGCCGCGCATCGCCGCGCACGGTGTCGCCACCCAGCAGCGGCACATGATAAGTCTCCAGCACTTCGCGCAGGCCATCGACGAAGCGCGCGTCACCATCGCCCAGCATATGCCCCAGCAGCACGCCAACGGGCTCCGCGCCCTTGGCGGCGAGGTCGGACAGGTTGACCGTGACCAGCTTCCACGCGATGTCGGCGGGGTCCTGTCCCGGCAGGACATGTACGCCCTCGACCATCATGTCATGGGTCAGCACCAGCGTTTCACCGCCGATTTCGATTGCCGCGCAGTCGTCTTCGAACCCCCGCGCGCCGGGATGCGCTGCCAGCGCCTTCAATGCTTCGATGAAGGCGCTTTCGTTCATGGTAGCGCGGTCAGCGCACATCCTTCGCCAGCGAGTCCAGCACGCCGTTGACGAACTTCGCCTCGCGGTCGTCGAAGAACGCCTTGGCGACATCGACGTATTCGCTGATCGTTGCAGCGCGGGGCACGTCCGGGCGGGCGATCAGTTCGTAGGCACCGGCACGCAGGATCTGCAGCATGGTCTTGTCAAGCCGGGTCAGCGTCCAGCCTTCCGCCAGCTTGGCTGCCAGCAGTCCGTCGATTTCGTCCGTCCGGGCGAGCGTGCCCGAAACCAGATCGTCGAAAAAGTCGATGTCCGCCTTCGCGTAGTGCTCGCCCTCGATTTCCTGACCCAGCCGGTGACGGTGGAATTCATCGAGCAGCCGCGCGAGCGAGGTCGGCTCCATCTGCTGTTGATAGAGAGCCTGCACGGCGGAGAGCCGCGCAGCGGAGCGGGCGAGGGAGGCGGGATTTACACTCATTTCAATCTCACATCGACCGAGCGGGCGTGGGCAGGCAGCCCTTCCGCTTCGGCCAGGGCAACGGCAGCGGGGCCGATCGCTTCCAGGGAAGCTTGGTCCAGTTCGATGAAGCTGGTCCGCTTCATGAAATCCAGCACCGAAAGCCCGCTGGAAAACCGTGCCCGGCGGCCGGTCGGCAGGACGTGGTTGGGCCCGGCGACGTAATCGCCGATCGCTTCCGGCGTGTAGCGGCCCAGGAACACGCTGCCGGCGTGGCGGATGCCTGCGAACAGCGCCTCGGGATCATCGGTCGCGATCTGCACGTGCTCGGCAGCGAGGCGATTGGCCAGCGGCACCCCCTCGGCCAGCGCATCGACCACGATGATCACGCCGTTTGCATCCCAGCTGGCCCGCGCGACCTTGCCGGTCGCAAGCGTGGCCAGCCGCAGGTCGACCGCGTCTTCCACCAGCGCGGCATATTGCGCATCGTCGGTTATCAGGATGGATTGCGACGTCGGGTCATGCTCGGCCTGGCTGAGCAGGTCGGCGGCGATCCAGTCGGGATCGTTCTTTGCGTCCGCGATCACCAGGATTTCGCTCGGCCCGGCTACCATGTCGATGCCGACGACGCCGTAAAGCTGGCGCTTGGCTTCCGCGACCCAGGCATTGCCGGGGCCCGTGATCACGTCGACCGGAGCAATCCGCTCGGTGCCATAGGCGAGCGCGGCCACTGCCTGCGCGCCGCCGATGCGCCAAAATTCGTCCACTCCGGCAATATGCGCGGCAGCCAGCACCAGCGGATTGAGCGCGCCCTTGGGCGACGGGCTGACCACGACCAACCGCTCCACCCCCGCGACCTTGGCCGGGATCGCATTCATCAGCAGCGACGATGGATATGCCGCGCGTCCGCCCGGAACGTATAGCCCCGCCGCATCGACCGCGCTCCAGCGCGCGCCAAGGCGGACGCCCACACTGTCGGTGTCGTCGCGATCGGCTGGTCGCTGGGCTTCGTGATAAGCGCGAATGCGGGTCGCCGCGAGTTCAAGCGCGCTGCGAAGTTCGCCGTCCAGGGTATTGTAAGCGCGTTCGAAATCGGCGGGATCGACGCGCCAGTCGGCGTCATCGGCCAGCGCATGGTCGTCGAAGCGCATGGTGTATTCGACCAGTGCCGCATCGCCCCGCGCCTTTACCTCGCGCAGGATATCGCGCACGTCGATGGCCACATCGGGATCGCTCTCGCGCCGGGCGTTTACCAGCTTGGCAAAGGCCTTTTCGAAGCCCGGATCGGAGGCGCGGAGCATCTGCATCACGCCGCCTCGCGCGCCTGCGCCTCGGCCCGGAATGCCTCGATCAGCGCCGCAACGCGGGCATCGGTCTTCAATGCGGCGCGATTGACGATCAGCCGGGCGGATACGTCGAGGATGCGGCTGGTCTCGACCAACCCGTTCTCACGCAGGGTCGCGCCGGTGGAAACCAGATCGACGATCCGGGTGGCGAGGCCGAGCGTTGGGGCGATTTCCATTGCCCCGTTCAGCTTGACGCATTCGGCCTGGACACCGAGCCGCTCGAAATGACGACGGGTGAGGCTGGGGTATTTGGTCGCGACCCGCAGGTGGCTGCTGTTACCAGCACCCGCGCCAACAGGTTCCGCGACCGAGAGGCGGCACAAGCCGATGCCCAGGTCCACCGGAGCGTAGAGGTCGGAATAATCAAATTCCTCGACCACGTCGGATCCGACGATCCCTGCCTGCGCCGCGCCGTGGGCGACGAAGGTGGCCACGTCAAACGCGCGCACGCGGATGATCCGCATGTCGGCCTGCTCGCAAGCGAAAGTGAGCGATCGGTTGTGCTTGTCGTGGAACGCTGCCTCGGGCACCACGCCGGCGCGCGCCATCACCGGCAGCGCCTCGTCGAGGATCCGGCCCTTGGGCACGGCGAAAGTCAGCGGCGTGGTCATTGCGCGGGCCATCTAGGGGGCGGGCGGAAAAAGGGCAACGCATATGGGCGATCGCGGCGACAAGCCGGGCTACGAGGCGATGGACATTGCGGAGGCGGGCGAGGGCGCGGTGCTGCGCGCTTTCGCCAATCAGGTCGCCTATTGCGAAGCGAACGGCGCGCCGGTGACCGCGCGGGTGGTGCGGGGAATCGCGGCGGTACTGGACAGCGAGGCCGCAAACGCATTGGTCGAGCGGGTCAGGCGCTGGCAGGGCGCGCCGCTGGCCGATGCGCTGCCGCTGCGGGTCGCGGGCGGCATCCACGCGCTGCACCTGTCGGGGACCGAGAAACGCCTCGCGCGGATTTATGCCAATCTTTACGCCAATGATGCGGCGGTACTGCGCGCGGTGATGGAAACGCGCGATGCGGAACTGCTGCCGTGGCTCGACGGCCCGCCGCAGACCAACGAAGCAGGGCGGTCGAGCAATTTTGTTGCCGGGCTGCTGTGGCTGGCGGGGCGCGGATTGCCGCCGGTGTTTGAATGCCTGGAGATCGGTTCGAGCGCGGGGATCAACCTGATGCTCGACCGCTATCGCTACAACCTGGGCGGTGTGGTGGTTGGGCCGGATGACGCCGCGATGCGCTTCGCGCCCGACTGGACCGGCGCGCCGCCGCCCGATCGCCGGATCGGCTTCGCTTTACTGGAGGGGTGCGACGTCGCCCCGGTCGATCTTACCGACCCGGCCCAGGCGCTGCGGCTGCGTGCCTATATCTGGCCCGAACACACCGTCCGGTTCGAGCGGATGGATGCGGCGATCGCGGCTGCCAACGTGCGTGCGCCGCAGGTTTCGGCCATGAACGCCGCCGATTTCGTCGAAAGCCGTCTCGCCCGCCCTCAGGCCGAGGGGGCCACGCGGGTGCTGATGCACTCGATTGTGTGGCAATACGTCCCCGAAGACCAGCGAGCGCGCGTCACCGCCGCGATGGAGGCGGCGGGCTCGTTAGCCACGCCGGAACGCGCGCTCGCCTGGGTTCGCGTCGAAGCCAACCGCACCGTCCATCGCCACGAGTTGACCGTGCGGTACTGGCCGGGCGGCGGGGAGGAGATGCTACTGGCCCGCTCGCACGCGCATGGAGCGTCGATCGAGTGGGTTGGGGCGTAGGTGTTTGATTCACGGGGTGACGGGGAGGGTGGTCAGTCCGTCTTCGCCAGAAACGCATCCATCGCCGCATTGACCTTGTCCGGCGCCTCCCACGGCACGAAGTGGCCGCAGTCGTGGACCTCCACCAGCGTGAGGTTCTCGATAACCTCGTCCATGCTGTCGATATTGGCGGGCGGCAGGGCGAGGTCGTCCATCGCCCAGATCACCAGCGTCGGGATCGTCAGCTTGGGCAAGGCGGGCGAGGTCCAGCCGTCGGGCAGGGCATAGGGCGCATCGCGCGTGGGAATGTCGATCGGGCTGGCGCGATACCAGTTGAGCATCCCGAAGGCGGCATCGCGATCCTGCCAGTCCTTGAGCAGCGCATCGCGCTCCTCCGGTTCCATCTGCGAAGGGCGATCCCACTTGACTTCCTTTAGCAAAATCCCCGCGAGGCCGTGCTCGCGCACCAGCGCGTCGTTGGCCGGATCGCGAAAGCCGCGCATGTACTGGCTCGACAGGCGCTGCTGCTCGTCGGTGTAGAGCAGCTTCTGGAAGATCGCCGGATGCGGCGCGTTGGCGACCACGGCGCGGGTCACGCGGCCGTTCATCTGCCCGGCGATGGCGGTGCCCCAGGCAATCGCGCCGCCCCAGTCGTGCCCCACGATGGTGAACCTGTCGATGCCGAGCGCATCGGCAAGCAGGAACACGTCGCCGATCAGCTTGTCGGGGGTGTAAGCCTCCACCTCCTGCGGTTTGGAACTGCCGCGATAGCCGCGCTGGTCGGGCGCTACGCAGCGGTAGCGATCGGAAAGGTGCGCGATCTGATGGCGCCAGGTGCGGTGGCTTTCGGGAAAACCGTGGAGGAGGATCAGCACCGGTCCATCGCGCGGCCCTGTATCGACCACATCCAGCTCGATCCCGTTGGCGAGCGTTACCCGCTGCTGTTCCATGCCTCAGCCCTCCATTTCTGCGTTATGGTCTATCTTGCCCTGGGCGCTGTTTACCCCACGCGGCGCGGGTGATCCGGTCGACTTCGCCAGCCCCGTTCACGGGTAGCTCACCGTTTTCGGCTGGTCGGGAATGGGAATGAATTCATCGGCGTCGCCCGGCACCAGCGGGAAGCGGCCCGCGCGCCATTCGTCCTTGGCCTGGTTGATCCGCTCGCGGCTGGAGCTGACGAAGTTCCACCAGACGTGGCGCTTGGTTGCGAACGCCTCGCCGCCCAGCACCATTACGCGGCCCCCGCGCTCGCTCGCCAGCGTCATCGCAGCGCCGGGTTTGAGCACGGTCAGTTCGTAGAGGCCGAGAGCAATACCGTCCACCGATGCCTCGCCGCCCACCAACATCACCGCGCGCTCGTCCGCGATGGCCTCGATCGGCAAGGCGCCAGTCGGAGCGAGGACGATCTCGGCATAGATCGTGTCGGCGTGGCAGGTGGTAGGCGCGTGCTGGCCCCACAGTTCGCCCATGATGACGATCGCCTTGGCGCATTGGTCCTCGACCACAGGCAGCGCGGTTTGCGCTTCGAATGCGGGGGCTATCTCCTCCTGTCCATCGGGGAGCGCGAGCCAGGTCTGCATTCCGTAGAGCTTCGCGCCTTTGTCCCGTTCGGCCTGCGGGCTGCGCTCCGAATGGACGATCCCGTGCCCGGCGGTCATCAGGTTGACCTGGCCGGGCCTGATTGTGGCGAAGCTGCCGATGGAATCGCGGTGGTCGATCGCGCCTTCGAACAGCCACGTCACGGTCGCCAGGTTGATATGCGGATGCGGCCGCACGTCCATGCCCGCGCCCAGGTTGAGCTCGGCCGGACCGAACTGGTCGACGAAGATGAAAGGGCCGACCATCGTGCGCGCTTTCGACGGTATCGCGCGGCGCACCTCGAACTGGCCAAGATCGTGCGCGACGGGGGTGATGACCTGTTCGATCATACCAGTTCCCCCGGCGCGGCGGTCCTGATCGCCAGCGCATGAACTCGCTCGCCCGGAATGTCGCCCAGCGCGGCATTGACCAGTCGCTGGCGCTGGAGCCGCCCGACGCCTGCAAACGCAACGCTTTCGATCACCACGGTGAAGTGCGATTCGCCGCTGCCATCATCGCCCGAATGGCCGCGATGCTTGCGGCTGTCATTTATCACTTCGAGCCGGGTCGGGGCGAAGGCCGCGGTCAGCAGCGATTCGATTTCCTGTTGCAACGGTCCTGCCATTTGCCCGGTTTGGGGGTTCCAATCGGGCTTGTCCATGCCCATCCTAACGCGGTGAAGCAGACGAGATTCCATGGCCGATACGAGGGCGCGGCCCGCGAATGCGCGGCGCCGGGATGTACTGAGGCGGGCGAATTCCGTGCCCCTGGCGCCTATGCCAACAGCTTCGACGGGCCGGGCGACTGGCGCTGGCTGTGCCTGGAACATGTGCGCGAATTCAACGCGGGTTACGATTACTTCGCGGGCATGAGCGCGGAGGAAATCCTGACCGCGCAATCGCCAATCGCGGGCTGGGCGCGGGAGAGCCGCGCTTTCCGCCCCACCGCGCACGTCGATGGAGTGCCGCGCTGGGCCGACTACGACGATCCGCTGGACGCCATCGGCGCCCGGGCGGCGGGCATTCGCAGCAATGCCGAGCGGACTGCGCGCACGGCGGCATCGGGCCGCTTCAGCCGCGCGGAGGCGGAAGCGCTAGAGACGATGGGCCTTGGCACCGAGGTCGATCGTAAGGGCCTGCGCACCCGCTATTCCGAACTGGTCCGCCGCTACCACCCCGACCGCAATGGCGGCGACCGGCAGTACGAGGCGCGGCTGGGCCGGGTGGTGGAGGCGTACAACCTGCTCAAGAAATCGAGCGCCTTCGCCTAGCTTTCACACAGCGCCTTCAATTGGTCGGCGCACGCACCCCAGCCTTCCTCGAAGCCCATGTCCTCGTGGTTCTGGCGGGCTTCCTCGGTCCAGTGCCGCGCGGTGGCGGTGTAGCGGGTGCCGCTGCCTTCGGGCTCGACCGACCACACGCCGATCATGAACGGGCCAGCCGGTTCGAGATCACCGACGATCGCATCGGTGAAGGCGAACCGCCGCCCCTCGTCCCAGGCGAGCACCATGCCGGGATGCGGGTGGACCTCGCCATCGGGGGCGTACATCGTGCAGTGCGAATTGCCTCCCGCGCGGCGCTCGAGCTGGTCGAACTCGGCTCGCCAGGGCTTGGGACACCACCATTCCTCGATCCGGTTCGCCATCACGTCCCATACCTTGGCAGGCGGGGCGTCGATCACGCGGGTCACGGTCAGGTCATTTTCCATGGTCGTCTCTATCAATCGCGATCAGGCGCGCCGTAGGGGAAGTAGGGGCGATAGGGGCGGGCATCGTCGACGCAGCGCGCGACCGGTGGCAGCGCGAGCAGTTCGGCGCGCAGCGCGGAGAGGCGCGGACAGTCGTCGGGAATGCGCTCGACCCAGTCGGCGTAAAACAGCGCGGGGGCGGCGGCGCACGTGACCAGGCTGACGTGCGGGGGCAGGGCACTGTCGCCGAGCCACCGTTCGAGCCAGCCATAGGCCCGGCGCAGGCCCGCCTGACCGGCGGCTATCTCGGACGCGTAGGGTTCGTCCCGCAGCCCACCCGCGCCGGGATCGTCCTTGTCGACGAAGAACGCCGCCATGACGCGCTGCATATTGCCCATCACGTAGTTGTCGAACACCCGGTCGATCATCCGCGCGACTGCTGCCTGGGCAGGATCGGCGGGAATGAGCGGGGCGGGGCCGGGGTGATGGACGGCGAGGTGTTCGACGATCGCGGTCGCCTCGACCACCACCGCGCGGCCATCGACCAGCACCGGGAACTGGCCCGAGGGGTGCGTCTTGCCGGTGAAGCTCTCGAACTTCGGCACTGACGGGTCGATCTCACAGAAGGTGAACGGGGTGCCATTGGCGTAGAGCGGGATCAGCGCCTTCCAGGTGTAGGACGAGAACGGGTGGCCGTGGAGTTCGAGCATTACCACGTCCCCGCCGCGATCTTGGCGCGCCGAGCGAGTTCCTGCGCGCTGGGCTGCTGCGTTTCGAACGTGCCCGTTTCGACCGGGCCAGCGGGCTCGTAGGTCGAGACCACGCTGCCGCCGGGGCCGAGGCGCTGCTCGACGACCTTGAAGGCGCGGGGCGGGGTGCCCTCGCCGAACAGGCGCTTGCCCGCGCCGAGCGTTATCGGCGCGACCATCAATACCAGCCGGTCGATGAGGCCACGTTCGAGCAGTTGCGGGTAGAGCGTCGAGCTGCCCTGGATCACCAGATCCGGCCCGTCCGACCGCTTGAGATCGGCCAGCGCATCGAGATCCGCCAGCCGGTGGCTGCCCTGCCATCCAAGCGGTGCGTCCGAGCGGGTGAGCACGTACTTGCCCGCCCTGGCGAAGCCCGCCGCGATCGGATCGTCCATCGGCTGGAACGGCCAGTAGGCGGCGAAGATGTCGTAAGTCCGGCGGCCCAGCAGCAGGTCGTAGGGCTGGCCGAACAGCGTATCGATCTGGTTGCCGATCACTTCCTCGAAATGCCGGGCCAGCCAGCCGCCGAGCGCGAAGCCGCCGCTGCGATCCTCCTCCGGGCCGCCGGGCGCCTGCATCACCCCGTCGAGCGAGAGGAACGCCGCCCCAATCACCCTGCGCGCCATCGGCTCAGCCCCGCCGCGCGGCGTCGATCTTCGCCACGTCGATCTTTTGCATCTCCATCATCGCGGCAAAGGCGCGCCGCGCCTCGTCGCCGCCCGCGGCCATCGCTTCGGTCAGCGTGCGTGGGGTGATCTGCCAGTTGACGCCCCACTTGTCCTTGCACCAGCCGCACATGCTTTCCGCGCCGCCATTGCCGACGATGGCGTTCCAGTAGCGGTCGGTCTCCGCCTGATCCTCGGTCATGATCTGGAAGCTGAAAGCTTCGCTCTGGGCGAAAGCCGGCCCGCCGTTGAGGCCGATGCAGGGTATACCGCAGACGGTGAAATCGACGGACAGCACGTCGCCCTTCTTGCCACTGGGGTAATCATCTGGCGCGACGTGGACCGCGTGGACCGCGGTGTCGGGGAAAACCGAGGCGTAGAATTCCGCAGCTTCGCGCGCGCCGCTGTCGTACCACAGGCAGACCGTGTTCTTGTTCATTGCTTGGCCTCTTCGATCAGCTTGTTGTCAATCGCTTTGGCCGCCTGGTACGCGTCGCGCGCCCGCAGGCGTTCAGCATAGTTTTCGAACACCCGGCCTTTCGGCATTGATCCGAAAGCCATGCCCCAATCAACCTGTGAGCCGACATAGACGTCGGCCATCGTAAACCGCTCGCCGCAGACGTAATCGCGGTCCGCCAACAGCGTCTCCAGCCCGGCCATTGCCCGTTCGAAGCTTCCGAAGCCGAGCATCCCTTGTTTTGACATGTCCTCGCCGGCGCTCCAGCCCATGCTGTTGGCGACGACCGCTTGCTCGACAGGGCCGGCGGCAAAAAACAGCAGGCGGAAATAATCCGCCTTCTCGTTGTCGCGGGGCAGAAGATCGCGCGCGACCGTTTCCGCCAGATAATGACAGATTGCCGCACATTCGGTGACGACCCGGTCGCCGCCACGCTCATGGTGGACAATGGCCGGTACCTTGCCCATCGGGTTGATCGCCAGATACCGGGGTTCAACCATCGTACCGCCATAGGTCAGCAGGATCTGCCGGTAATCCGCGCCAGCCTCGTGCAAGGCCCAGCGCACGATCTGCCCCCGGCTCATCGGATTGGTATAGAAGGTGAATTCGGCCATTGACCCCTCCCATTCACTTGCGCGGACCGACCAGCCCGAACATTGCGCCCTGCGGATCGGCGGCCGATAACGAATAGTCGCCGCCCGGGATTTCTTGCGGTTCAATTACGACTTGGCCGCCCAACTCGGCGATCTTGCGCGCCGCCTCCTCGATGTCGGCGACGCGGAAATAGAACAACCAATGCGCGGCCGCGTCGCTGGACATGAGCGGATAGATCCCGCCGATCATGTAATCGCCGTGGCGGTACATCGTGTACTCGCCCAGTTCGCCCATATCCATGACCTCGGCCTGCTCCCAGCCGAACAAACCATTGTAGAAACGGCCAGCCCCGGCGGGGTCGCTGGCGCCGTACTCGTTCCAGGCACAGTGACCCAACTTTGGCTCGTACTTGGCGAACGAGGTCGCCGGACCTTCTCCCTCGGGCTGCATGAGGTAGAAGGTGGCGTGTTGCGGGTCTGCGACCATTGCCATGTGCCCGACGCCAGGCATGTGCTGCGCGTCCATGTAGCGCTGACCGCCGGCAGCCTCGACCGCCGCGAGCGCCGCCTGGATGTCGTCGACCGCAATGTAGCCCACCCAAGCCGGGCGCGCGCCGCCCGCAGTCATTTCCTCAGTCAGCGCCATCAGGCCGACCACGTCGGCACCCGCCTTGCTGCCGAGCCGATAGTCCATGCCCTCGGTGCCGCTGTCAGCGTAGTCCCAGCCGAGCAATGAACCATAGAACGCCTGCGCGGCGTTGGCGTCACTGGTCATCAGTTCGTACCAGACAAAGTCCCCTTGCTTGTCGGTGTGGCGATGGTCGGTCATGCTATTTCTCCCCTCTGGTGGTATCCGCAGCCGCGTAGAACGCGAGCTGTGCGGCATGGGCTTTTACAAAGGCGGGACGGGCAGTGACGCGCGCGACATAGGCCTCGCTCGCCGGGCGGTCGCCGCGTCCGCGCAGGTCGCCCAGGCGCAGCACGTCCGCCATCATCAGGTCGGCTGCGGTGAAACGATCATCCACCAGCCATTCGCGGGTCGCCAGCACCATCTCGATCTGGCCGAGCCGCATGTCCATCCATCCAGTGATTGCGGCGAATTCCTGCTTCGACCAGTTTAGGACGATCCACGGCATCGTCACCATCTCAATCGAATTAAGCGCGGCGATGATCCATTGGGTCACGTGCGCTTCGCCATGCGGATCGCGGGGCATCAGCGCCTCGCTCTGCCTCGCAAGATGCAGCACACAGGCGCCGCTTTCGAACAGGCGCAAGTCGCCGTCCTCCAGCATCGGCACCTGCCCGAACGGCTGGGCATCAAGGTGGTTGGTGGCGCGGTCGTCGAATGCGACTGTCCGCACTTTGTACGGTATGCCAGCCTCCTCGCACGCCCAGCGCAACCGCAGGTCCCGGACGTAGCCGCGCGGCATCTCCGGAACCCAGTCGAGGGTCCAGATCGTGACCGGATCGGGCACGGTTCAGCGCGCCCCGCTCAGGACCACGATCGGCTGGAAGCCGCCCCAGATCATGCGCTTGCCGTCGAACGGCATGTCATCGGGCATCTTCATGTCGGGATCGTTCTGCATCTTTTCCGATGCGGCGTCGCAGGTCGCACGGTCGGGCCAGGTCATCCAGCTAAATACGACCTTCTCGTCCGCCTCCGCCTTTACGGCGCGGTAGAAGTCGGTCTGCTTACCCTCGGGCACATCGTCGCCCCAAGCCTCGACCACGCCGGTCGCGCCATAGCCCTTGAACATGGCCCAGGCATCGTCGGCCATCTTGCGGTAGTCTTCCTGGCGCCCTTCCGGAACCGGGATCAAGAAACCCTGGACATAGTCGCCGTCGGACGGATTGCCGTGGGTCACGATCGGCTGGAACCCGCCGAAGATCATCCGCTTGCCATCGAACGGCATCGGGTTCTTTTCCGGGTCCATCCGGTCGTCCTTGAAATCGGGCGCCATCAGCTTGCCCATGCCGGCATCGCGAGTGGCCTTGTCCGGCCATTCGATCCAGCTGAACACCACGCTTTCCTCGTCTTGCGCCGCGACCGCGCCCTGAAAATCGGTGGTGTGGCCCTTGGGCACATTGTCGCCCCAGGTCTCGACTACGCGGGTGGCGCCGAAATCCATGAAGACACTGTCGCCCTTGTTGGCGTGGTCGATGAACTTCTGCTTGTTCGCGGTTGGCACCGCGATCACGAAACCGTCGTAGTAGGTCATTGTCTCTCTCCTCGGTGTCTTGTTCAGGCCCTCACTTCGGCGGGTGGCCCCTCGGTGGCGGCGGCCGCGTCCATCCACATCGTTTCCCAGATGTGGCCATCGGGGTCCTCGAAGCTGCGGCCGTACATGAAGCCCATGTCCTGCGTGGGTGTGGGGTCGAGCGCGCCGCCAGCCTTGCCCGCCGCCGCCACGATACCGTCAACGTCGGCCTTGCTGTCGCGGCTAAGGCACAGCAGCACTTGTGCGCTGGACTTCGCATCGGGGATCGCCTTGCTGGTGAAGGTCTTCCAGAAATCGTGGGTCAGTAGCATCACGTGGATGGTGTCAGACCAGACCATGCAGGCGGCCATTTCGTTCGAGAACTGCGGATTGTTGGTGAACCCGATTGCTTCGTAGAACGCGGTGGACTTCGCCAGATCCACTACCGGCAGATTCACGAAAATCATCTTCGTCATCGGTTCACTCCTCTCCCGCCCCCGAATCGGAACTTGCCTTGTCTGCGCCTTCGAGTTACTAAAAGCAACGATGAAGTTACAAAAAGAAACTATGAACGTCGAATTGGGTCATGGACGATGGTATAGGGACGCGTGCGGGACGGCGTTTGCAATGGAACTGGTCGGCGAACGCTGGTCGTTGTTAATCGTCCGGGAACTGATGCTTGGCGCACGTCGGTTTTCCGATATCCGCGCCAGCCTGCCTGGAATCAGCGCCAAGGTGCTGACCGAGCGGCTGGGCACGCTGGAAGAAGCCAAGGTGCTGGCGCGCCGCCAGTTGCCGCCGCCGGGCAAGGCCCAGGTCTATGAATTGACTGAATGGGGCTACGCGACGGAGCCGCTGATTCAAGAGCTGGGCCGCTGGGCGGCGAAGTCAAGCGCGCACGATCCCACGCTCCCGCTGTCGGCAGTCTCGCTGATGCTGTCGCTGCGGACAATGGCGGATTACGCGCGCATCGGCACCGTAGCGGGCCGGATAGGGTTCGTGATCGGCGAAGAGAGCTTCGTTGCGGAGCCGGGGGACCATGTGCTGTCAATCCGGCGGGCCGGGGTGGGCGGGACCGATGCGGTGTTCCGTGCGCCGATCGCATCAATCATCGCGGGCGGTATCTATGCCGGCGTTTCGTGGGACATGCTCGAGGCCGAGGCCGGGCTCGCGATCGAGGGTGACCGTGCCCTCGCGCTGCGCTTCGCCGCGTTGTTCTCGCTCCCCGACAAACTGGCCTAGTTCTGGCGAAATGCCCAGCGCAGCGTCTTGCCGATGCCCCAGGTCGCCGCACGCGCCGGAATTGCGGCGAGACCGGGTCGTTCCAGCGCCAGCATCGACCGCGCGAAAGGCGGCAGCAGCGCCACCGCCTCCGCCCCCAGCATTGCCTGGACCGCCGGGGGTGCGCCTTCGGGCTTCTGGCTCAGCACCAACCGAGCAATCTCGCGCGCTTCAGCCGACGCACGCAAGTCGCCGCGCATTTCACGGAAGAGCGTCTCCGCCTCTCGCTGGTTCTCCGGCACGGGCTCGGCGCCCAGCGCGCGGGCGATAACGGCGAACTGGCGATAATATTCGTCCTGCGCGGTGTTCGGCATGTCGGGCCTGACATGGCGTAGGTAGGCGGCAAGGAAACTGGTGGATTCCGCCACATGGACCCAGGCAAGCGTGCGCGGGTTAGTCGCCGCGTAACGCAATCCGCCGGGCAGCGTTCCTGCCACTTTGCCGTGGATACGATTCACCCGTTCGATCGCCGCCATGGCATCGTCACGGTGGCCAAAGGTCGTGACAGCGATAAACCGCGCTGTTCGCCGCAATCGTCCGTGCATGTCGGCGCGAAAGTTCGAATGGTCGAGCACGCCCTGAACCGCATGCGGGTGGAGCATCTGCAACAGCAGACCCCGAATGCCGCCGACCATCATCGCCACGATGTCGGCATGGACGAGGCGGATCGGCGAATCGCGCTCGAACAATGCGTCGTCCGACGCGGGCACCGGCGCTTCGCCGCCTTCCATATCGTTGAACACCCCGCGCACCGTCTCAACCAGTTTGCGGCGCAGGAATTCAGCGGGGTCGCGATCGGGCATCGTGTTCCAATACACTGCTGGCTCATTCATTGAAAATGTTGCGCCACACATTCTTGCGGCTCCGCCCGCGCGCGTCTAGGCACCGGCGCGGAATGAACGACATGAGCGACAAGAGCCTGGAGGCTAGCGACCGTACGGTCCTCGCCGCGCCCGACACCACCGTCAGCGTGCGCGAGACCTTTGGCATCGACGTCGACTGGGAGGTGCCTGCCTTCTCCAAGGCGGATTCGCGCGTCCCCGACCTGGACGACAGCTACGTTTTCGATCCGGACACGACGCTCGCGATCCTGGCGGGTTTCGCGCACGACCGGCGGGTGATGGTTCAGGGATATCACGGCACGGGCAAGTCGACCCACATCGAACAGGTTGCCGCGCGGCTGAACTGGCCGTGCATTCGCATCAACCTCGACGCGCATATCAGTCGCATCGACCTGGTCGGACGCGACGCGATTGTGCTGCGCGACGGCTTGCAGGTCACCGAATTTCGCGAGGGGTTGCTGCCTTGGGCGCTGCAGCATCCGGTCGCCCTTGTGTTCGACGAATACGACGCCGGCCGTCCCGACGTGATGTTCGTGATCCAGCGCGTGCTGGAACAACAGGGCAAGCTGACCCTGCTGGATCAGAACCGCGTGATCCGGCCCGACCCTCATTTCCGCCTGTTCGCGACCGCCAACACGGTCGGCCTTGGCGATACCAGCGGCCTCTACCATGGCACCCAGGCCATCAATCAGGGCCAGATGGACCGCTGGAATATCGTCGTCGCCTTGAACTACCTGCCGGCCGCGACGGAGCAAGCGGTGGTTTCGGCCAAGGCGCCCGATACCGACGCAAGGGTCGTGGCCGACATGGTCAAGGTCGCCGACCTGACGCGGCAGGGTTTCATCAACGGCGATATTTCGACCGTGATGAGCCCGCGCACGGTCATCACCTGGGCGCAGAATGCGGCGATTTTCAAGGATGTCGGCTTCGCCTTCCGCTTGAGCTTCCTCAACAAGTGCGACGAAGCGGAACGGATGCTGGTCGCAGAATACTACCAGCGCGTGTTTGGCGTCGACCTGCCTGAAAGCGTGATGGGCAAGGGGTGAAGGCGCGCGTTGCCTGGCCGGGCGTGTTAGCGGCCGCCTTACTGGCCTGTCCTGCGGCCGCGCCCGCCCAGCCAGCCGACACGGTCCAGGCGCGATCCGAGCCGCGTCCCGTCCCGACTGCCCCGCGATCGCACCCCCAAGCCGCGCAGGTAACCGGGCGCAAACTGATAGACATTCCGCAATGGGCCAAGGACGAAGGCCACAACGGCGCGGTGACTTGGCTCGCGACGGTAGGCCCCGATGGCAAGCTCAAAAGTCTGACGTTAAAGCGAAGCAGCAATTCGCCCGCGATCGATGCAGCCGCGAAAGCGTGGGCCGAGGCGGCCTACTACCTCGCGGCAACCGATGCCGCGGGTGCGGCAATCGAGGGCGAGGCCGAGGTCCGCCTGGACTACGCGCGTTGGGATGACGAGAGCCCCGGCGGTGGGCTGGGCGATTACCGCTGCGCCGACCTGGTCCGCGAAGCGGAGTGGTTTGCAGCGGCCAACGCCGGGGAACGCAAGATTTTCACGCTGGAGAACTTCTTCACCTCCATGCCCGGCCTCAAGGCGATGCTTGATGGCGCGGCGACGCCGAGCATTGAGGAGCGGCAACGCGGGTACGCGTCGCGCGGTCGGGAATGGCAGCGATTGCTGCAACGGTGCCGCAGATCTCCAGACCGGCTGTTCCTCGATCTGGTCGATGACGCGCCATTCTATCGCTCGTTGGTGGAATCATTCTGACACCGCACGCCGGTCGGACGGCGTTCATCACCAAGCCCCTACACATCGCTGTATTGTTCGTATAGCACAGTGGCGATGGGTCTGTTCGATTCACATAACCGCAGGCGCGAGCCGGAACCCGACCCGTGGGCTTTGGCAGGGTATCGCGAGACCCCGGCATACGATGACTGGGATGCGCGGCTCGCCGCACTTGAGGCGGGGCTGGTTCCGCCGCGCCCGCCCAGTAAATGGCACCAGCCAGCGCATTGGCGCGGGCGGCGCAAGCGCTGGTGGGCTGTGCGCTTGGTTGCCGCTTTCTTCGCGCTGCTGTTCCTGATCGTTGCCTGGCTGGCGGTGACGGCCCCTTTGTCGCGCTCGCTCGAACCGATCGCACCGCCCGAGATTACCCTGTTGGCGGCCGACGGGACGCCGATCGCCCGCAATGGCGCGGTGGTGGACGAACCGGTGCGCGTTGCCGATCTGCCGCCGCACGTGGTCGAGGCATTCCTCGCGATCGAGGACCGGCGGTTTTACAGCCACTGGGGCATTGACCCACGTGGCATCGCCCGCGCGGCTTTTACCGGCGTGGGCGGCGGCAGCACAATTACCCAGCAGCTCGCCAAATTCACATTCCTGACGCCGGAACAGACGCTTACCCGCAAGGCGCGCGAGGCGCTGATCGCCCTCTGGCTGGAGGCGTGGCTCACGAAGGACGAAATCCTCGAACGCTATCTTTCCAACGCCTATTTCGGCGACAATACCTATGGTCTGCGCGCCGCTTCGCTGCATTATTTTTATCGCCAGCCCGAAAAGCTGCGGCCGGAGCAGGCCGCAATGCTAGCCGGGCTGCTTCAGGCGCCGTCGCGCCTGGCGCCGACCAAGAATTACGAGCTTGCCCACGAACGCATGGATCTGGTGATCGGATCGATGGTGGCGGCTGGCTACCTGAGCAGTGCCGAAGCGGCTGCCTTGCCCGATCCGCGGCTGGACGTTCGTGCGCGCAACGAACTGCCGACCGGTACCTATTTCGCCGACTGGGCCTTGCCCGAAGCGCGCAAGCTCGCGCAGCCCGGTTATGCGCGACAGACGCTGACCACCACGCTCGATTCGCGCTTGCAGAACATCGCGCGCGGCGTCACCGCCAGGGCTGCGCTCGGGCAGGCGCAAGTCGCGCTGGTGGCGATGCGCCCCAATGGCGAGGTCGTCGCGATGATTGGCGGCAAGGACTACGCCACCTCGCCCTTCAACCGCGTCACCCAGGCGCGGCGACAGCCCGGCTCCACCTTCAAGCTGTTCGTTTATCTCGCCGCGCTGCGAGCGGGTCTCGATCCTGACGACATGGTCGACAACTCCGAGATTACCGAAGGCAGCTATCGCCCCAAGAACGCGCGGGGCAATTATTCGGAATCGATGACGCTGGAGCAGGCTTTCGCCCGATCGAGCAACGTGGCGGCGGTCCGTTTGCTACAGCAGGTGGGCAGCGAGGCGGTGATCGACGCGGCGCGCGACCTGGGGGTCCGTTCGCCACTGGCCGAAGGTGATCCGAGCCTGGCATTGGGCACCTCGACAATGACCTTGATGGAACTGACGGCCGCCTATGCCGGGATCGCGGGCAACCAGTTTCCGGTCGTGCCGCACGCCTTCAAGCAGGAAGAACCTGGCTGGTTCGCGCGCCTGTGGGATGGCAAGAGCAGCCTCTCGGGCGGCAATCACGATGATCTGGAACAGATGCTGCGCGCGGCGATCAATCGCGGCACCGGGCGGGCGGCGATGCTGCGCGGGCCGAACTTCGGCAAGACCGGCACGACGCAGGATTATCGCGACGCATTGTTCATTGGCTATGCGGGCGACCTGGTCGTTGGTGTATGGATCGGTAACGACGATAACGCACCGCTTTCGGGCATCGGTGGCGGTGACCTGCCCGCGCGCATCTGGCGCGACTTCATGACCCAGGCACTGGGCGAGCGTTCGGCGCCCGAGCGCCCGCGTCCGAACCCGAGCGGCCCGGTGGAACCGCTCGACGTGCCGCAACTCGAGGATATCCCGCTGGGGGATGATCGATCGCGCGTCAGGATCGATGGGGAGGGGGTGACGGTGTCGACCGATGTCGGCGGCATCCCGCTCGATCTGCGCGTTGACGAGGATGGCATCGGCATCGCGCCGGGGCAGGATGACGAGCCGCCACCCTAAGGCGAACGGCAATGATGCCTCGCCTTTGGGCCGCGACTTATTCAGTCGGATCGACCATCAGGATGTTCATCACCGCCGTGGCGACGGGGCAGGCAGGATCGTCCTGCCAGGCGGTGACCTCGACATTGGCATTACGGCGCCCCAATCGCGTTATCCGCCCCCGTGCGTATGTCGTGCGGTTCTTGGCCGCGCTTAGAAACTGCACGGTGATCCCAATCGGCTTGAGCCGCCACGGTCGGCCCTGCCTGCCGAGTTCGTCGCGCAGCGCGGCATAGCCCGCGCTTTCGAGCAGCCCGCTCGTGGCCCCGCCGTGGAGCACGGTCGGCCGACCTTCGACGATCGGATCGAATGGTAGCGCAAGCAGCGGCGTATCGTGTTCGCCCGGCTCGGCCGTGATGCCCAGCGAAAGCGCATAGGCAGATAGTTCCGCCGCGCCGCTCATGCTGCCCGCCAAGGAATTGTCATGAAAACGCCCGCGATGTGCGCGACCGGGTCGTCGGGATCACCGTCGTGCGCCGTGCCCCGCACGAATGCTGCCGATCGTGTGCGGCGATAACACTGGACCCGGCCGCTAACGGCGGCACGGGGCCGGGCGGGGCGCATGTAGTCGACCCGCAAATCCAGCGTGGCGACAGGTTCGAACACGCCGGAGGTGGACCAGATCGCCATGCCTGCCGCCATGTCCATCAAACTGATGATCGGGCCGGATGCGATTACGCCCGTGCCATCCTCGCCGACGAGATCGCCGCGCCAAGGCAAGGTGAGTTCAACCCAGTCCGCACCGTGCGCGACATAGCGCAGCCCGAGCCAGCCGGGATGCGCCCGACCGAGGATGAACCGGGCGACCCGCGCTGGATCGAACGTGTCCGTTATCGACGTGTCGATATCGCCGTTCACAATACTGACCCTGCCAGGGTGTCGATCGCGGCCTGCAGGATGACGGCTGCAGCGTGGCTGTCGATGCGCTCGGCGCGCTTGGCGCGGCTCATGTCCTGGCCGATCATCGCGCGCTCGGCGCTAATGGTCGACAGCCGTTCGTCCCACAGCAAAACGGGCAGCCCGAGTGCCTCGGCGAGATTGCGGGCATAGGCGCGGCTCGATTGGGCGCGTGGCCCCTCGCTACCGTCCATGTTCCGTGGCAGGCCAATCACAACCCCGCGCACGCTGCGTTCGGCAACCAGTGCAGCCAGCGCGGCGCGGTCACGCCCGAACTTGCCCCGCTCCAGCGTCTTGCTTGGTGAGGCGAACTGCCAGCCCGCGTCGCACAGCGCGGCGCCGATGGTGCGGGTGCCAAGATCGAGCCCGAGCAGCACACCGCCGTCGGGCAGCGCGTCGCGAAATTCAGCGGCGCTCGTGCTGATCAGCGCGCCGTGCGCCATGCTTCCACCCGCTTAGCCACGTCGCGCTGCAGGTTCCGCCAGAACAGGGGGATGTCGTAGACGTGGTAATTGTTGCCCGGCAGCACTGCATCGCCCACCTCGGGTGGGTCACCGATAAGCAGCAGCCCGCGTTCATCGCAGCGGGCAGGCACGGCGCCCGGAACAAGCTCACCAGTGGTGTACTGGGCATCGGGAATAAGCGTGCCGAGATTGGCCGTCGCGTCGGCCGATCCGCCCACCACGCCGGTCAGTGGATTGGTGCACAAGATCGGGCTGTTGCCGCGCGATGCCCCGTTGGGCGCGCGCGATTCGCTATAGGTTTCGAGCAGGCGGCTGGGATCGGCGGGTTCGGCGAAGCTTGACCAGCTCATCACGCATCCAGCCTGCGCGGCCGCGGCACAGGCTGGCAGGCCGAGCGCGGGTAAGTCGTGTTCGATCGAGATCGGCCAGCCAACCGCATAAACAGCGGCCACGCGCGGTGCGACCTCGCTCGCCGCGACTTCCTCTGACAGCAGGCGCAGCAGGTGAAGCGCGCCCTGACTGTGCCCCGCCAGCACGATCGGCATGTCCGGGTCGATGCTGGACAGGAAATAGGCAAACGCCTGGCGGACGTCGCGATAGCCTGCGTCGATCGCGCGTTGCCCCTCTGGCGCGTCTGTCAGGAAAGCGCCGAAGGTGGCTTGGCGGTAACGTGGCGCCCAGATCTCACTCGCCTGGTTGAACGGGCTTGCCATCCCCCGCACGTAGATTCGTGCAATGCGCTGCGATTCGGCGTGATCGAGCGACGCGTTCCAGTTCGATCGATCGAGGTAGCTGGTCGGGTGGATGAAAAAGACTGCGAAGGCGCCCGGACGTTCGTCGGGAATGGCAGGGCGGGTGCCTTCGGCCTGCCGCAAGGCGGGCTGCCACCGGGCAGGGTCGTCCACCCCGATGCCGGGCCGCGAAAACCACATTGCCGGGTCTTGGTAGGCATTGGCGGCCAGCGCGTCCTGCTCCACGAATTCCTGGCTCGGAACGAACGCGAAATCCGCCGCCCGGTCCCACCAGATATACAGCGCGAACGCGGCGAGAATGACGAGGAACGTCAGGATGGCGATGATATTGAGAAACTTGCGAACCATCAGGCGGGCTTGCTTTCCACTCCATTGTCGCTGTTGTCGAGCCGGGTGGAGCGGCGCTCAAGCGCGACCTTGATCATTGCCAGCAGCGGATCGGCCAGCGCCAGGCCCAGGATACCGAACAGCACGCCGAAGATGAGCTGCGCCGACAGCACCAGCGCGGGCGCCAGGTCGACAGTCTTCTTGGCGATCATCGGGATCAGCACGTAGCCATCGAAGTTCTGCACCAGCAGATAGACGAAAATGGTGTAAAGCCCCATTTCCGTCCCTCCGGAAAACCCGACCAGGACCATCAGCACGCCCGAAATGATCGCGCCAACATTCGGGATGAACACTAGCAGCCCCGTGATTAGGCCCAGCAGCACCGCCATCGGTACGCCATAAAGCGCCAGCATGATCCAGGTGAACAACCCTTCGATCACCATGCCAAGCAGTCGTCCGGCGAGGAGGCGACGCATCGTGTATGCCTGGTGGCTGATGGTGTCGAAGAACGCCGGACGATGTTCCTCCGGCACCATCCACGCCACACCGCGCTCGTAGGCGCGTGGATCGGCGGCGAGGTAGACGCCGATGATCACGATCAGCAGCATTGTCGTCAAACCGCCGAACAGGCCCCCGATCGCGCGGGTAACGGTGCCGACCCCGCTCATCAGGTTGCCGACCATCGATTGAATATCGGTGGCGCTGATCGCGAAGCCCTGATCGCGCAAGAATGCGATCAGCTGGCCCGCCTGCTGGGTCACGATCTGAGGGAACTGCGCGGCTTGCTCCGCGATTTGCTGCCCCGCGAACACGACCAGCCAGGTCAGGAAGGCCGCGGTTAGCAGCAGCACGATCGCCACCCGCCAACCGCGCCCGATCTTGAAGACCCGACCGAGCAGGCGCGCGCCGCCGTCGATCAGGGCAGCGAACACGAGTGCGCCGAAGATCACCAGCAGCGACTGCGATATCCAGATGGCGAGAACCACCAACCCGATGACGCCCGCCCACACGAACGCGCGCATCGCTTCAAACCGCAGGCGCGTATCCTCGATCCGGGTGGGGCTGGCGCCGACCCCTGCGGCGGCATCCTCGGCGCCGGTATCGCTCATCGACGATCGGGTTGCTGGGCGATCGCAGGGCGCAGGGTCGTCCACGCGCGCTCGCCGCGCAGCGAGGTGAACCAGCTCACCGGATTCAAAGATGTCGTTCCATCAAGCGAGAAAGTGATAAACTCTGCCCGGCCGCCGATGTTTTCGAGCGGCACCGGCCCGCCCAGGCCGCCGCCCAATACGGGATCGACTGGGGCCCGGCTGTCCGCCGAGTGATCGCGATTGTCACCCATTACGAAGACATGCCCCTCGGGCACGACTTGCGGTCCGTAGTTGTCGAAACCAGCGTCGATGTCCTCGTTCACGATCAGGTAGGTGGCGCCGTTGGGAAGCGTCTCGCGCGCGACCGGCACATTGTACACCGCCTCGCCAGCAGCATTGCGGCCGCGATAAACGTCGAAATCGGCAAGGCAGGGCGCGCCGTAGGCGCACTGATGCTGATCGCTCGCCACAGGGATCTGCAGCGCCGGCTCGACTTCCTGCGGCACGGCGGTGCCGTTCAACAGGATGCGCCCTCCGCGCACCTCGATCGTGTCGCCGGGCAGCGCGACCACGCGCTTGATGTAGTCCTCATCACGCACCGGATGCACCGGGATCACGATATCGCCGTATTCGGGCGTGGCCGGCCAGATCCGCCATTTGCCCCGTGGCAGCAGGTGAAACGACACCGACGCCCACGACCACCCATAGGGGTACTTGCTGACGACCAGCCGATCGCCGACCATCAGGCTGGGCATCATCGAGGTCGAGGGGATGTAGAACGGCTTCGCGATGAAGCTGTGAAACATCAGTACCGCCAACAGCATCAGCGCCAGCCCGCGCAGCTCGGCGAGCCAGTTCACCTTGTCATCCTTGGGTTTTTCGTCGGTCACGGCGGCGAAGGCAGTACTCATAAAGGGCGGGCCTCGATGATCACGAAGGCTTGAGCCCATGGATGATCATCGGTGAGAGTGAGATGAATGACAGCCTCATGGCCGGGCGGCGTCAATTCCGCAAGCCGCTTCGCCGCGCCTTCGCGAAGCGAAAGCGTAGGCGCGCCGGAGGGCGCGTTCACCACGCCGATGTCCTTCATGTAGACGCCGCGATGGAACCCGGTCCCGACCGCCTTGGAAAACGCCTCCTTGGCGGCGAAGCGCTTGGCGTAGGTTCCCGCGCGAGTGAACGGGCGCTTGGCGGCCTTGGCGCGCTCTGTCTCCGTGAAGCAGCGCTGCTCGAACCGGTCGCCATGCCGGTCGAGCGCCTTCTGGATACGCTCGATATTGCAGAGGTCGGAGCCCAGGCCGATGATCACGGCGTTTTTTCCCGCGTTTTGTGCGAGAGTGGCACCAGCCCGCATGGCGGCCGAACAGTGCAAACAAACGCCATCTAGCGCGCCTCGTCCATAAGTTCGCGCATCCGCGTGACGCTCGCTTCCAGCCCCGTGAAGATCGCCTCGCCGATCAGGTAGTGGCCGATGTTCAGCTCGGCGAGCTGGGGGATGGCGGCGATTGGCTGGACGTTGTCGTAGGTGAGGCCGTGACCGGCGTGGGGCTCGATCCCGTTCTTGGCTGCGAGCGCAGCCATGTCGGCGATCCGGCGCAGTTCCGCCGACGTGCGCTCCCCATCGCCATCGAGGTGCGCATGGGCATATTCGCCCGTGTGGAACTCGACCACCGGCGCGCCCAGCCGCAGGGCGGCATCCAGCTGGCGCTCGCTGGCCTCGATGAACAGGCTCACGCGGATGCCCGCGTCCTGGAGACGCGAGACGATCGGCACCAGCGTGTTGTGCAGGCCCGCGGCATCGAGCCCACCCTCGGTCGTCCGCTCCTCGCGCTTTTCCGGCACGATGCAGGCCGCGTGCGGCTTGTGGCGCAGGGCGATCGCCAGCATTTCCTCGGTCGCGGCCATTTCGAGGTTCAATGGCAGGTCGGTGGCGGCCTGGATGCGGGCCAGGTCGTCATCGCGGATATGGCGGCGATCCTCGCGCAAGTGCGCGGTGATGCCGTCGCCGCCGCATGCAGCGACGATCTGGGCCGCGCGAACGGGGTCGGGATGTTCGCCCCCGCGCGCGTTGCGGATCGTGGCGACGTGGTCGATGTTGACGCCCAGGCGAAGCGAGCGGGTTCGCGGCTGGCCCGTCACCTTACTTCCGGCTCCCCGGCTTGGTCACCGGCATTGCGGCCAGTTCGTCCGGCAGGTCTTCAGCGGCGAAGGTGGGGAAATTCAGTTCGACGAGGGGGAAGAACGGAACGCCGAGGTCGACCTCGCCGGCAGAGCGGTCCACCAGTGCTGCCTCCGCGATCACCCTGCCGCCCTCGCGCGCGACCGCCGCGATCGCTTCCCGGCTGGAGAGCCCCGTCGTCACGACATCCTCGACCATGAGGACCCTGGTGCCGGGCGCGATCGCGAAGCCGCGACGCAGTTCGAAAGTGCCCGTCGGGCGTTCGAGGAACAGCGCGTCCTTGCCCAGCGCGCGGCCCATCTCATGCCCGATGATCAGTCCGCCCATCGCCGGCGACACGACCACATCGATCTCGTTTCGGATTTCGCGCGGCAGACGCTGCGCCAGCGCCAGCGCCAGCCGCCCGGCGCGCTCCGCGTTCATCAGCACGCGCGCGCATTGCAGATAGAAACCGCTATGTCGCCCGGAGGACAACATGAAATGCCCCTCAAGCAAGGCTTCGCAGCCGCGGAATTCCGACAGCACTTCTTCGTCAGTCATGAACGTGTATTCCGGCGCTTTCCTGCGGCTTGCCCGGGAGGCAAGCGGTGTTGCGGATTTTTCTCCTAGAAGCGCTTGAGGCAGGGGGCAAGCGCGCGTATAGGCCCGCCCAGACCGGCCCACGACGGGGTGTCTGCGGCTGCGAGAGCGGCCTACCTGCAACGAGAACGGAAAGCGTCGGACAGATGAATTTCGGTGACGGGCCCATTCGGGCGGTTCGGAAAATGGCGATGACCCTGGCGGCGACGGCTCTCGTCATCGCCCCCGCAGCGGCATTGGCTCAAGCCGCCGCGCCCACGGGTACGGAAACCGTCGCCCCTGCCGCCGAGACGCCGGCAACGACGACCACCACCGCCACCGAAATTTCTCCTTCGGCGGATCCCGCAACAATCACCGAATCGGTCGTGGCCGAAGGTGACGCGACCTACACCCCGCTTGGGCCGGACATGATCAAGGGCCAACCGGTAAACGGCGCGTTCGACCTCCAGCCGCAGTTTTCGGAGATCGGGGAAACCGCGCAGCCGTTCCACGTCGCTCTGGTGTGGATCATGGCAATCATTTCGATTTTTGTGCTCGCGCTGCTTATCTGGGTAGTGGTCCGGTATAATCGCAAATCCAACCCGGTTCCCTCCAAGACGACGCACAATACCTTGATCGAGGTCGTGTGGACCGTCGTACCAGTCCTGATCCTCGTTGGCATCGCCATCCCTTCGATATCGCTGCTGGCCAAGCAATATGAATCGCCGCCGGAAGACGCCGTCACGGTCAAGGTGACGGGTTATCAGTGGAACTGGGGGTATGAATTCCCCGATCACGGCGTTGCGGAATTCATCTCCAACATGATGCCGGAAGATGAAGCGAAGGCGGCTGGATTCCCCGGCCAGCTCGAGGTCGATGCGCGCCTGGTCGTGCCGGTGAACACACCGCTCCGGATGCAGATCACCGCTGCCGACGTGATCCACTCGTTCGCAGTCCCCTCGCTGTGGTTCAAGCTTGATGCGGTGCCGGGCAGGCTCAACGAAAAGCTGCTCATCATCAAGGAGCCCGGTATTTACTACGGCCAGTGCTCTGAATTGTGCGGCCCTAAGCACGGTTACATGCCGATTGCGGTGGAGGCGCTACCCCGCCCGCAGTGGGAAGCATGGGTCCGTTCGCGTGGTGGCAATCCGGCTGGTGCCGATGCGGCTCCTGCCGCCGCCCCGGCGGTATCGGACAATCCCGCCACGCCGGTCAGCGAACCCGCAGTGGCGGAGGGTGACGCCGCGCCCACCGCCGAAGCCGCTTCCGCCGCAGCCCAGTAACCGTTTCAAGGTCGAAGAGAACGAACATGGCAACCACCGCCCAGACCTTCCAGGCACATAGCGACGACCACGCGCATCATGATGCCGATCACAAGCCCGGCTTCTTCGCGCGCTGGTTTATGTCCACCAATCACAAGGACATTGGTACGCTTTACTTGATCTTCGCCATCTTCGCGGGGATCATCGGGGGCGGCATTTCCGGCATCATGCGGATGGAACTGGCTGAGCCGGGCATCCAGTATCTGGGCTGGTGGGTCGAGTTCATGGGTGGTGAATCGAATTTCGATTCCAACGCCCACATGTGGAACGTGCTGATCACCGCGCACGGCCTGATCATGGTGTTCTTCATGGTCATGCCGGCGATGATCGGCGGATTCGGCAACTGGTTCGTGCCGCTGATGATCGGTGCGCCGGACATGGCGTTCCCGCGCATGAACAACATCTCGTTCTGGCTCACCGTGGCCGGTTTCGCGAGCCTGATGTTCTCGATGTTCGTACCCGGCGGGCCGGCGGGCAATGGCTCCGGCGTGGGCTGGACGGTTTATGCGCCACTCTCAACGCAGGGCGCCGACGGCAATCCGGCGACCGACTTCGCGATCTTCGCGCTGCACCTTGCCGGTGCGGGCTCGATCCTCGGTGCGACCAACTTCATCACCACCATTTTCAACATGCGCGCCCCGGGGATGACCCTGCACAAGATGCCACTGTTCGTGTGGTCGGTGCTGGTCACCGCGTTCCTGCTGCTGCTGGCGCTGCCGGTTCTTGCCGCGGCGATCACCATGCTGCTGACCGACCGCAACTTCGGCACGACGTTTTTCGATCCGGCCGGTGGTGGCGATCCGGTCCTGTACCAGCACCTGTTCTGGTTCTTCGGTCACCCCGAAGTGTACATCATGATCCTGCCGGGCTTCGGCATGGTCAGCCAGATCGTGGCGACCTTTAGCCGCAAGCCGGTGTTCGGCTACCTCGGCATGGCCTATGCCATGGTTGCGATCGGTGTCGTCGGGTTCGTCGTTTGGGCGCACCACATGTACACCGTCGGCCTCGACGTAAACACGAAGATGTACTTCACTGCCGCTACCATGGTGATTGCCGTGCCCACAGGCGTGAAGATTTTCAGCTGGATCGCGACGATGTGGGGCGGCTCGATCGAGTTCAAGTCGCCCATGGTGTGGTCGCTCGGCTTCATCTTCCTGTTCACCGTCGGCGGCGTGACCGGCGTCTATCTCGCCAATGGTGGCATCGACGACGTGGTGCACGACACCTACTTCGTCGTCGCGCACTTCCACTACGTGCTGTCGATGGGCGCGGTGTTCAGCCTGTTCGCGGGCTTTTACTACTGGTTCCCGAAGATGAGCGGTCGGATGCACTCCGAACTGCTTGCACACCTGCATTTCTGGGGCTTCTTCATCGGCGTGAACGTGATCTTCTTCCCGCAGCACTTCCTGGGCCTTCAGGGCATGCCGCGCCGTTATCCCGACTATGCCGAAGCGTATTCCTACTGGAACGAGATCAGCTCGCTTGGCTATCACATAATGGCAGCCTCGATGGTCCTGTTCTTCGTCAATCTCGCCTATGCCTTCATCGCGGGCAAGAAAGCGGCGGACAATTACTGGGGCGAGGGGGCCACGACGCTGGAATGGACCCTGTCTAGCCCGCCGCCGTTCCATCAGTTCGAAACCTTGCCGGTGATTGAGGATCATCACGATTATCACGACCACCGCCCGGTGGACGCTGACGGAAAGCCCGTGCCGGCATGATCCGAAACGGTGCCAGCGGGCGCCGGCGGAAACCAAACTTGGGGGAGGGCGCGCCGGCAACGGCTGCGCCCTCGCCTCTGACACGAGGACCGAAAAAGTTCAGGCCATGACCGCCGCGACGCAGACCCTGCCCACGGACTGGCGCGATTTCTTCGCGCTGACAAAGCCGCGGGTGATGACGCTGGTGATCTTCACCGGCATCTGCGGTTTGCTTGCCGCGCCCGGGACGATTCATCCGGTCCTCGGATTTACCGCCATCCTGTGCATCGCGATGGGCGCGGGTGGCGCGGCGGCGCTCAACCAGTGGTGGGAGGCCGATCTCGATGCCGCGATGAAGCGCACGGCGGCGCGCCCGATCCCATCCGGACGGCTCGACCCGGTCAGCGCGCGCGATTTCGGTATCGGTCTGTCGGTCGGTTCGGTTCTGCTGATGGGTCTCGCGATTGGTTGGCTCGCTGCGGCGATTCTGGCAGGCTCGATCATTTATTATTCTGTCGTCTATACCATGTGGCTCAAGCCGCGCACACCGCAGAACATCGTGATCGGCGGCGGCGCGGGCGCGTTTCCGCCGTTGATCGGGTGGGTCGCCGTGACGGGCGAGGTGACCGCGATGCCGATCCTGCTGTTCGCGATCATCTTCATGTGGACCCCGCCGCATTTCTGGGCCCTCGCGCTGTTCGTCCGGCTCGATTACGCTAATGCGGGCATTCCGATGATGCCGGTGGTGAAAGGCGAGCGATCGACCCGCCGCCAGATCCTCGTGTATTCGCTCCTCATGCTGCCCATCGCGGTCGCGCCCTGGTGGATCGGCGGAACAGGCGCATTGTACGGGCTGACGGCATTTGTTCTGACCGGCATGTTCGTAGTGCTGGCCATCCCCGTTTCAATCCGCACTGCGACCGATGAAGACCGCATGGTGCCCGAAAAGCGGTTGTTCGCGTTCAGCATCGTGTACCTTTTCGCGCTGTTCGCGGCGCTCGCGGTCGATGCGATGCTGCGCCAGCAAGGATGGATGTGATGACTCCCGATGAACTTGCCGAGTACCGGCGACGCCAGAAATCGCGCAACGTGGTGCTGGGCGCCGTGCTGCTGTTCTTCGTCGTACTGTTCTATGCCATTACGATCGTAAGGATGTGACCCGATGAGCACTGCCACGCTGGAGGATCGCAATCGCCGGGTCGGCATCTATGCGTTGCTCGGCGCGCTCGCCATGTTGGGGTTGGGCTATGCCGCTGTGCCGCTCTATGATCTGTTCTGCCGCGTGACCGGTTTCGGTGGTACGACGCAACGCGCGACCGAAGCGGAGGCTGACTTGGCCGAGCGGCTGGCGCAGAGCGCGGGCGGCAAGACGATGTCGATCAGGTTCGACGCAAGCACGGCGGGCGACATGCCGTGGGCTTTCGCGCCGGAGCGCACCACCGAAACCGTGGCGATTGGCGCACGTGACCTGGCCTTCTACACCGCCCGCAACGACAGCGCCGCACCGATCACCGGCAACGCCACCTTTAACGTGGAGCCGGAGCAGGTCGGAAAGTATTTTCACAAGGTGCAGTGCTTCTGTTTCACCGAACAGACGCTGGCACCGGGGCAGGAAGTGCGTATGCCGGTCCTGTTTTATGTCGACCCGGCGATCCTGAACGATCCCAATGCGCGCGACGTGCAGCAGATCACGTTGAGCTATACCTTCCACAAGGCAATCGTGCAGCCGGAACAACCGGCTTCCTGACACTGGACCAACCGGAAACCGCGCATTATGGGCGGGGCCGATATTACTGACAGGGTACCCGATTCATGGCTGGCACCGCGAACCACGATTACCACATCCTGCCGCCCGACATCTGGCCGCTTATCGGCTCGGTCTCGGCGCTGACTTTCACCAGCGGCATGGTACTTTACATGCATGAGATGGCCAGTTGGCAGATCGTGCTCGGCCTCGGCATCGCGGGTTTGATCGCCACGTTTTTTAGCTGGTTCTCCAACATCGTACGCGAGGCCGAGGGTGGCTATCACACGCCGGTGGTGCAGCTCCACATGCGCTACGGAATGATCCTGTTCATCGCGTCGGAAGTGATGTTTTTCGTCGGCTGGTTCTGGGCATGGTTCGATTTTGCGCTGTTTCCATCGGCGCTCTCCGACGTGGTCGGGGGGCAATTCCCGCCCGTAGCTATCGAGGAAGTGCTCGATCCGTTCGGCCTTCCGCTGCTTAACACGCTGATCCTTCTGTGCTCCGGCACCACGGTCACGTGGGCGCACCACGCCTTGATCCACGGCGATCGCGAAGGGCTGAAGAAGGGCCTGTGGGCCACCATCATCCTCGGCGCTCTGTTTACGGCCATCCAAGCCTATGAATATGCCGTCGCCCCGTTCGCGTTCGGCGGCAACACGTATAGCTCGGGCTTTTACATGGCTACCGGCTTCCACGGGTTCCACGTTCTGGTGGGCACGATCTTCCTGATCGTATGCCTTTTCCGCGCCTACAAGGGCCATTTCACCCCGCGCCAGCACTTCGGGTTCGAGGCGGCGGCGTGGTACTGGCACTTCGTTGACGTGGTGTGGCTGTTCCTATTCGTCGTCGTCTACATCTGGGGCGGCTGGGGTGCAGCGGTTCACTGATGAGCCTTGATCCCGATACCGACAGGGGGCAGCCCGGGATCGCCCGGGCTGCCCTTTTCGGTTTGTGCCCGCGTTGCGGCGCGCGGACGCTGTTCGTGGGACCGGTAAAGTTTGCCCCGCGTTGCGCTGCGTGTGGGCTCGCGTTCGACGCCTTCAACGTGGGTGACGGGCCAGCCGGGTTTCTCACCCTCATCATCGGCGCAGTATTGGTCGGTCTGGCGCTGTGGCTCGATGCCGCCGTGCGCCCGCCACTGTGGGTTCATGCGCTGATCTGGGTACCAGTGACAATCGGCGCCGTCCTCGCGGGCTTGCGTTATGCCAAGGGCGCCTTGCTCGCTGCCGAATTCCGCAACCGCGCGGGCGAGGGCAAGGTGCGCGGCGAATGAAGCGGCCGGTTCCGATCATTTCCACCATGCTGGTGCTTGCGGCCGTGGCAACGATGATCGCGCTCGGCGTATGGCAGCTGGGCCGTAAAGCCGAAAAGGAAGCCCTGATCGCGCGCTATGAAAGCGCGCTCGCGCTTTCTTCCGAAGCGCCATGGCCCACCAACGAGGAGGACACTGAGCGATCGCTCTACCGCGTCGCGACTGTCGATTGCCTACGCGTGGTGGACCAGCGGACCACTGCCGGTCGCAACCCTGCCGGGGTTGCCGGGCTGGCACATACCGCGCGTTGTGCGCTGGCGGCGGGCGGGGAGGCGGAGGTGGTGATCGGTTGGTCCGCAGATCCGCGTCAGAGCGCATGGCGCGGGGGCGTGGTCACCGGGGTGGTGGCCCCTGGTCCGCGTCTGGTCGCGCTCAATCCCGCAGCCGGGCTCCAACCGTTAGCGCGCCCCGATCCGCGCGACCTGCCCAATAATCACCTCGCCTATGCCGGCCAGTGGTTCCTGTTCGCCTTGACGGCGCTGGTCATCTATATCCTCGCGCTGCGGCGCCGCTCGCGCAGGTGAACTTGGCCGCGGGCAATCCGGGTTCGCTTGCCCCGTCGCTGCGGCGAGGCTAACCGCCCCGCCATGGAATATATCTCCACCCGCGGTGCCGCACCGGTGCTCGATTTCGAAGGCGTCACGCTGGCTGGGCTTGCCTGCGATGGCGGTCTGTACGTGCCGTGCGAATGGCCGCGTTTCAGCCAAGCCGAAATCGCCACCATGCGGGGGCTTCCTTATGCCGAACTCGCCGCGCGGGTCATGCAGCCGTTCGTGGGTGACAGTCTTTCGCCAGAGCGTTTGCGCGAGATGTGCGAAGTCGCCTACGGTCGTTTTGCCCATGCCGCGGTCACCCCCCTGGTCCAGCTCGACGAGCGGCATTGGCTGCTTGAGCTGTTCCACGGACCGACGCTCGCGTTCAAGGACGTTGCGTTGCAGTTGCTCGGCCTGCTGTTTGAGGAATTCCTGTCGCGCCGGGACGAAAACCTCACCATCGTCGGGGCAACGAGTGGCGATACCGGCTCCGCCGCGATCGACGCCGTCGCCGGGCGCGACAGGGTCGATATCTTCATGCTTCATCCGCATGGCCGGGTGAGCGACGTCCAGCGCCGACAAATGACTACCGTGCTGGCGCCGAACGTGCACAACATCGCGATCGATGGCAGCTTCGACGACGCCCAGGCGATGGTGAAGCGCATGTTTGGCGACACCGCAATCACCGGACGGTTTCGCATCGGCGCGGTCAATTCGATCAACTGGGCCAGGCTGATGGCTCAAGTGGTCTATTACTTTGCCGCTGCGCTTCAGCTCGGCGCGCCGGAGCGCCGCGTGGCATTCAGCGTGCCCACCGGCAACTTCGGCGATGTGTTTGCGGGCTACGTCGCGGCACGGATGGGGCTGCCGGTCGAGCGGCTTATCGTTGCGACCAATATCAATGACATCCTCCATCGCGCGCTGAGCCAGGGCGATTATTCGGCGGGCGTGGTCACGCCCACCGCTGCGCCAAGCATGGATATCCAGGTTTCTTCCAATTTTGAGCGGCTGCTGTTCGACGTGGGCGGGCGTGATGGCGCCGCGCTGGCCGAACAAATGCGCGGTTTTGAGGCGGCGAAGGCCATGCGCTTGACCAACGCGCAACGCGACGGTGCCGCCAGTCTGTTGATCAGTGCGCGGACCGACCCCGATCAAATGTCGCAGACGATGCGCTGGGCGTGCGAGGCATGCGGCGAGGCTATCGATCCGCACACCGCGATCGGGCTCCATGCCGCGCGCACGGCTGATCTCGCGGTTGGGGTTCCCATCGTGACCCTGGCGACCGCGCATCCGGCCAAGTTCCGCGATGCGGTGGAACGGGCCACGGGTTCGCGGCCCAGCCTGCCCGCGCGTGTCGGCGACCTGTTCCGGCGCGAGGAACGCTATACCGAACTGCCGGGCGATTACGACGCAGTCGCCGCATGGATCGCCGAGCGGGCGACCCCCGCCGCCTGATGGCCGATTTCAACGAACAACCCCAATTGATGGCGGGGTGCGGGTGGGACGCATATCGCCTGCTCGACAGCGGCTACGGCCGCAAGTGGGAGCGCTACGGACCTTACCGCTTCATTCGCCCGGAACCACAGGCGATGTGGAGCCCGCGCCATGATGATTGGCCCGCCGATGGCGAATTCATTCCAGGGTCCGACGAGGATGGCGGGGGACGCTGGAACCTCTCGCCCGCCGTGCCGCAGGATGGATGGGAGCTTTCGTGGGGCGAGGCGCGCTTCACCGCGCAGTGCACCCCGTTCCGCCACCTCGGCTTCTTCCCCGACATGGCGCCGGTGTGGGATTGGATGGGCGAGCGAAGCGCGGGCATGGGCACCGCGCAGACCCTAAACCTGTTTGGCTATACAGGCGTCGGGTCACTTGCATTGAGCGAGCACGGCCCGGTCGTCCACGTCGACGCCTCCAAGAAATCGGTCGCGCAGGCGCGCGCCAACGCGGCTCTGTCCGGGTTCGCGGATCGCCCGATCCGCTGGTTGGTCGACGACGCCACCAAATTCGCGGCGCGTGAGGTCCGGCGCGGACGGCGCTATGACGGGATCATCCTCGACCCACCCAAGTTCGGGCGCGGCCCCGATGGCGAAACGTGGCGTCTGGAGGAAGACCTGGCGAGCCTGGTCGGGGATTGCGCCAGGCTGCTCGATGGCAACAGCCGGTTCCTGTTCCTCACCGCCTATGCCGTCCGCATGAGCAGCGTCGCGCTCGCTGGATTGCTGGCGGAAAAACTCGGGCATCTGCCTGGCCTGATCGAGCATGGCGATCTTGCCGTGCGCGAGCAAGGCCCGGATGGCCGCATCTTGCCCACCGCGATCTTCGCGCGCTGGTCGAATTCGGGCTAGGGGGCGGCTATGGCCGATTCGCTCCTTCTCGAAATCGCCGACCTCGAACACGATGTCCTGACTGGCATCTATTCGGAGGAGACCGGCAAGCCGCAGCCGTTGCGGATCAGCATTGCCGCACGCCTGAAATGCGCCGAACGCTACGCGCCCGACACGCCGCTCGACGCAAGCAAGAACTACATGGATCTCAAATTTGCCGCGACCGAGGCACTGCCGCCCGGCGTGCACTTCAAGCTGATCGAGGCGGTTGCCGATCATATCTGCGAGACGCTATTCCTGCAGGACATGCGTGTAGAGGCGGTGACGGTCAAGATCGTGAAGCTCGCCATCGCCGACCACGACGAGAAGATCGGCATTACCCTGACCCGCGAGCGGCGCTGAGGGGCATGGCGGCGGTCCTTGTCATCGACGAGCTGCCTGCCCACGCGGTCGAGGCTGCCGCACGGTTTCACGCCCATTGGCTGCCTCGAATTCGCGAGCGGCTCAATGAAGGCGCGCTGGTGGTGGCCCTGCCGCGAGCGCCCTACGACCACGTCGACTGGCGCCGCGCCGCCGCGCGCGACCTTGCGCGCATGGCCGCGCCGACGCGGATCAACCTGATCGGCGGAGGCAACGAGACGGCGCGCGCCGCGACGCTGGCCTATTTGGGGGATGCGTCCGGCGTGACGGGGCAGTATCTTGTGCTGCATGGAAGTTGAGGCTCCCCCGCTGCGCGATACCTTTGGCCGCCGGATCGAGTATCTGCGCCTTTCGCTGACCGACCGCTGTGATCTGCGCTGCGCCTATTGCATGCCCGAAAGGATGCAGTTCCTGCCGAAGCAGGATGTGCTTTCGCTGGAGGAATTGCATCGCCTTGCGCTTGGCTTCATTGCGCGCGGGGTGCGGCGCATTCGCCTGACGGGCGGCGAACCGCTGGTCAGGCGTGATGCAATAGAGCTGGTTCGCGCTTTGGGGCGCGCGGTCGGCAGTGGGCTCGACGAATTGACCTTGACCACCAACGGCACGCAACTTGCCCATCTTGCCGATGACCTCGCCAGCGCCGGAGTGCGCCGGATCAACGTCTCGCTCGATACCCTAGACCGCGAGCGCTTTGCCCGGCTGACCCGGCGCGATGTCTTGCCGCGCGTTCTTGAAGGGATCGCGGCGGCGCAAGCAGCGGGGCTGTCGGTGAAGCTCAATACCGTGGCGCTCAAGGGCGAGAACGAACACGAAATCCCCGCCCTCATCGATTGGGCTCACAGCCACGATTTCGATGTCACGCTCATCGAAGTCATGCCGTTGGGCGAGATCGAGGCGGATCGGATCGACCAGTTCCTGCCGCTGTCGGCGGTGCGCGATTCGCTGGAACAGCGCTGGACCCTCGCCCCGTCGCATCACCGTACCGGGGGCCCAGCGCGCTACTATGAAGTGGCGCAAACGGGGGGGCGGATCGGTTTCATCACCCCGCTCAGCGACAATTTCTGCGGCGGATGCAATCGCATCCGGGTGACAGCGACTGGCCAGCTCTATCCCTGCCTGGGCGGGGGCGAGCGGGTCGACCTGCGCGCCGCACTGCGTTCACCCGACCCCGATGACAAGCTTGCGCGCGCTCTCGACCTTGCGATGCGGATCAAGCCGGAGCGTCACGATTTCCGCGTAAACGCACGCGGCGCGGCGCCCGCTCAGCCGCGCCACATGTCGCTGACCGGAGGCTGAGCATGGCGATCAGGGTAGTGTTCCTTGGGTCCCTGCGCGATGTGGCTGGCGGCGACGAACGGGACCTTGACGGACCGCTGGATTGGGACGGACTGGTCGACGCTCTCGGCGACGCATTCCTGTGGCACCTCCACAGCGCTCGCGTGCGGATCGCGGTCAACGGCATCGTGCTGGCGAACAAGGAAGCGCTCGCCGTGTGCGATGGTGACGAGATCGCCCTTCTGCCCCCGGTCAGCGGTGGCTGAACCGATGCGCGACATCCGCTTGCTTGGCGATCCGTTTGACCCTGGTGCGCTGATCGGATCGTTCATGGACGCCAATCGCGGGCTGGGGGGGATCTGCACTTTCGTCGGTAAGGTGCGCGGGTCGGAGGGCGCGCTCGCCCTTGAACTGACGCATTACGAGCCGCTCACTTTGCCCGGCATGAAAGCGCTTGCCGACCAAGCCTTCGCCCGTTTCGATCTGATGGGCCTGCTGATGATCCACCGGATTGGAAAGCTGCATCCTGGCGAGCCGATCGTTTGCGTTTCGGCCGCCGCCAAGCACCGCCGCGACGCGATCGATACAGTCGATTTCTGCATGGACCACCTCAAGAGCGCGGCCTGGTTCTGGAAGCGCGAGCAACGTGCCGAAGGCTGGCACTGGATCGAACCGCGCGCGCAGGACCATGCCGACATTGCGCGGTGGAAATAAACGCCCTGGTTTGATCGAGATCAACGCGAAGCCGAACTGATCCCGGCATCTCCTGGTCACCAACCGAGGAGTATCCGCGATGTCCAAGGCATTAACCCGCGAGCAGGTTGCCGTCGAGGCGAAGATCGTTCCACCGCCGCGCGCGCCCACGCAAGTCAACCGCAGCTTCGAGCTCCCGGCGGCGCTCTATGGAGCGACTGTTGCCTGCTACCTTGCGTTTCTCGGGGTGCTGGGCACGGGGCTGGCCAGCCCAGGTCTTGCCATTCCCATGGCGATCTTCGTGGTGTTCATCGTTGCCGGGTTTGGCGTTCCCGCGCTGTGGATGCGTATGGGGCCCGACAATCCCCTCGGGCTGAAGCCCTGGGGATCCTTCCGCCGCGAGGGGATCGCGACACTTACCGGACCCATGGGCTGGCGGGATGCGACGGTGCAGGTGCTCATTCTCCCCGTTTTAATCCTGTTGTGGGCCTTCGCGGTGGTAACGATTGCTGCGCTAATCTAGCCGAGTTCCTTGCCGGCCAGCACCTCTAGGCGCGCAGGGTCGACCAGTTCGATCCCGCGCGTCCCCTTCCGTATCAGAGAGCCTTCGCGTTCGAGCAGGGTCAGCTGGCGGCTGACGGTCTCGATGGTCAGCCCGAGCATCTGCCCCATTTCGCCGCGCGTAAGCGGAAGTTCGAAGTTGCGGGCGGGATGGCAAGGAGAATCGCTCGCAGCACGTGCCAGCGCCAGCACCAGCGCGGCGATGCTGCCCTTGGCGTCGCCTCGCGCAGTGAGCGCCAGCAAATCGCGCGCGGCATGAACATCGTCCTGCGAGCGCCGCAGCAGCGCCTCGCCCAGCGCCGGGTAGCGGCGGAGCGCCGCCTCCATGTCGCGCCGCGCGAAGGTGCAGAGCGTGCTCTCGGTCAGCGCCACAACGTCGTAGTCGGCGAATGGGCGGAATAATTCACCTACGAAACCGGCGGGATGAATCAAAGCGAGGATGCGCTCGCAACCATCGGGCGTGGTCAGGCAGACCTTCAGCGCACCGCTGAGCAGAGTGGCGCAAGCCGTGTCCTCGTCCCCGGCGGCGAAGAGCATCTGGCCGCGAGAGAGCCTTCGCATACGGCCTGCGCTGGCCAGCGTTTCGCGTTCGCTCTCGTTCAGCACCGCGCAGGCAGCCCGGTCGCGCACCGGGCAGGTGGCGCAGGCAAGCTTCACCGACCCAGCGCACCCCGCAATTCGGCGAGCACCCGGTCTTCCTCCGCGATCAGCGCACTGACCGCGCTACGCGCCGCTACGATCTCGTCGCGCTGAGCCTGCTCGACTGCGGCGTCGGCGAAGATCAGGTCGAGGTCACCGAGCGCGATCGCCGCTTCGCTTCGCGACGAATCGAGATCCGCGAGCGCGACTTGCGCCCCGGCCCAGCGGTCGTCCTGAACGCCCGCGCCGCGTGCGGCGCCGACCGCTCTGCGCGCGTCGGGTACGGCGGCGAGAAATTTACGATGAGCGGTTGCCGCCTGGGCCCGCAAGGCGACGATTCGGCTCGCGGCGTCAGCCGGCAACGGTGGAAGAGGCGCAACCTCGGGCGCGGCTGGCGCGACTGCGAACTCACCCGAGAGCCGCTCCGCATCGCGGATGGCGAGCGAAGGATAGCGCTCGCCGCTCGAAGCGCAGGCGGCAAGGGCGGCGATGGCAGGCAAGGCTATGGTGGCGCGAAGCATGGTGATGCTCTAGCACGGGCTACGCGGCTTGCCAGTGGGCCAAAAAAGCTCGCGACCTGGCGTTGACTTGGGTCCATGTTTCGCCTAACGGCACGCTTCTTTCCGCACCCCTGCTTTCGGGTAGGGCGCGGTCGCGCTGTCTCCACGAGGGGGCGGCACAGCACGAGACACGAGAGACACCTACCATGTTCGCAGTAGTGCGCACGGGCGGCAAGCAGTACCGGGTTGCCGCCGGAGACAAGATCGCGGTCGAGAAGCTCGCAGGCGAAGCCGGCGAGACGGTCAAGCTGGGCGACGTCCTGCTTGCGGGCGAAGGCGATAACCTGGCCGACGCTTCCAAGGTCGTCGTCTCGGCCGAGATCATCGCCCAGGCGAAGAGCGAGAAGGTGATTGTCTTCAAGAAGCGTCGCCGGCACAACTATCGCCGCAAGAACGGCCATCGTCAGCAGATGACCCTGCTGCGGATCGTGGCGGTCGGTGACTCAAAGGCCGAGAAGAAGGCTGCCGCGCCGAAGAAGGAAGAGGCACCGAAGTCGGAAGCCGCTCCGGCCAAGGAAGCCGCTCCGGCCAAGGAAGCTGCGCCGAAGAAGGCCGCCGCGCCGAAGGCTCAAGCTCCCGCCGAAGGCGCGGCGAAGAAGCCCGCCGCCAAGAAGGCTCCGGCCGAGACGCCGGCTGAAGAGAAGTAAGGAACCCGGACCATGGCACATAAGAAAGCAGGCGGTTCGTCGCGTAATGGTCGTGATTCGGCCGGTCGTCGCCTCGGCGTGAAGAAGTTCGGCAGCCAGGGTGTGGTCGCCGGCAACATTATCGTGCGCCAGCGCGGCACCAAGTTCTACCCGGGCGCGAACGTTGGCATGGGCAAGGACCACACGCTGTTCGCGACGGTAGACGGCGTCGTGCGATTCCACGCCGGTAAACTCGGCCGCAAGTACGTCTCGGTCGACATGCTGGCCGAAGCCGCGGAATAAACGGACGTTCCGATGACGGGATCGTCCAGACGGACGGTCCCAGCCGGGCTCAAGAACCGGCAAGCCAAGAGGGAGATGGGACCGGCCCGTCTCCCTCTTGTCGCATCTCCCTCACGCACTGACGAAACAATGTTTCGCCGCCATGCAACTGTCACGCATCATGCCTAGGCGCTGTGCGGGGCGAAGAGGAGAGATCGCCGTGTTTCATCGCAGCGACAGACTTTTGCTGAGACCCCTCTGGCCGGAGGACTGGGCGCTCGTGCTGGGCGGCATTGCGGACGAAGGCGTGGTCCGCAATCTCGCACGTGCGCCATGGCCCTATCTGCCTGAGCATGCACGCCAGTTCGTGCAGGCGACGGTCCAGCCGCTTTATCCGCGATTCCTCATCACGCGGGCGACGGACGCCGCCGCGGTCGGCTGCATCGGCATCGATCCGGTTGAGGATGAGGTCGAGCTCGGGTACTGGATCGCGCGCCAGCATTGGGGGAACGGCTATGCCACGGAAGCTGGCCGTGCCGTGATCGATGTCGCCAGGATGTTGGGGCACGCACGCCTTGTGGCGAGCCACTACCTCGACAACGCTGCATCGGGCCGCGTGCTGCGTAAACTGGGATTCTTGCCCACGGGCGCTGTGCGTCGGCGGCATAGCTGCGGAAGGGGCGGGGAAGCGACGACTCGCGAATATGCCCTCGCACTCGACGAAGACGCCCAAGTGGCGATGCGAGCCGCCTGAACCGAGCAAGCCCCGCCGGAACCGGCGGGGCGTGTCGTTGGTCGGTCGTTACGCTGTCGGCATCAGCGCGTCGGGGAACTCGCCTTCGTAAATCCTGATCAACGCCCGGTCATCATGATCCCACGGGTGAAAGCCTGGTTTGAAATAGGCGAGCCACGCCGGGAATATACGCCGCACCACGCCCGGCGACCAGGCGAGATACTTGAACAGGCCCCAGCGCGCCTTCCAGCCAGTAATGCCGTCCTGCGCGAGGAGGTTCATCGAATCTTCCCAGCGGTTTTTGAAGAACCGGCCGGTGACGATCAGCATCATCAGGCTGCGTACCTTCCACCGCTTCCACGCGCTCCATTCGCGCGTGGCGTGGTTCCATGTGTCGTAGGCGACGCCCTTGTGCTCTATCTCTTCGGCCGCGTGCCACTGCCACATCGCGCGAACTTCGGGATCGGCATCGGCGAAGTGCGTGGGGTTGGCCAGGAATTCGGCTGCCATCATGGCGGTATAGTGTTCGAGCGCCATGGTCGCGGCGAGGTTGAGGATTTCCGGGCGACCCTTGGTCAGCGCCAGCATTTCTTCCACCCGCTTGTCGATCGCCTTGATATCGTAGCCCGCGCTCTCGGCCAGCTTGTTGAAGGCCACATGTTCGCGGGTATGGTTGATCTCCTGCTTCACGAAAGCGCGGATTTCCGCCGCAAGCTTGGGATCAGCACCATCGCGATGCGCCTTCACCGCCTCGATGAAGAATGCTTCGCCGCGCGGGAAAGTGGCCGACAGAGCGTTGTGCCAGGCAGTGCCAAACGGCTCACCAGCCCACCAGCGGCGCGGGGTTGTGCCGCGATTGAAGCGTTCGTCGCGGACGATGATGTCGAGATCAACCGGGGTAGGCGCGGCGGCGCGCCGATCGAGATCAATGTTGGCGGGGGCGTTCATTGGAGCGGCTCCGATTCGCTACTGACAGCAGTGTAAGTAACCGTTACTTACACAAGTGTCAATAACGAAGCGATCCCCCCTTCATTCCGCCGGCATCAGCACCGCGTCTGAATATGGGCTGTCATGCTTGGCGATCAGCGCGCGGTCATCGTGCTTCCATGGATGGAAACCGGGCATCAGGATGCTGGCCCATTCGAAAAACATCCGCCGCATCATGCCCGGTTTCCACCACAGGAAGGCGTAGAGCTTGCGCTTGGCCTGCTTGCGCGTGAACCCGTCCTGTTCAAGCAGGCCGATCGCGTCGCGAATCCGATTGCCGAAATACTTTCGGGTGATCAGCACCGCCATCAGGGTCTTGACCTTGTACCGTCTCCACCGGCTCCAGTCCCGTGTCGCATGGAGCCAGACGTCGTAAGTGATCCCCTTGTGCTCGATTTCCTCCGCGGCATGCCAGCGCCACACGTCGGCTGCGACCGGGTCGGCCCCGGCAAGATAGCGCGGGTCGGTCAGCAGATGCCGGCTGATGATCGCGGCAAAGTGTTCAAGCGCGATGGTGATCGCGAGATTGAATTCTTTTGGCCGTCCTTCGGTCAGCGCCAGCATTACCTGGATGCCCTGGTCGATGCTCTCGACATTGTAACCGTGATCGGAAACCAGCCGATTGAACGCGACATGTTCGCGCGTGTGGTTGATTTCCTGGGTGGTAAAGGCCTTCAGTTCCGCCGCCAGCTTGGGTGGCAGATCGTCGCGAAACATCCGCATTGTGTCGATGAAGAACGCCTCGCCGCGCGGCAGGCTGGCCGATACCGAGTTATACCACGCAGTCGCCACCGGGTCGTTCGAGTGCCACCAGCGGGGCACCAGATGATCGCGGTCGAACCGTTGGTCACGCACGATCAGCGCGTGCTCTTCCGGGGTCGCGCTGCGACCGGGGATAGCCGGGTTGTCGAGCGCGCGCGCGCGTTCTAGGTCGATCGATGTCTGGTCGTTCATGTTAACATTTTATTAGGCATACGAATCGATGGCAAGTCGCAAGCGTCTGTCACCCGAAGAGTCGCGAACGGCGGCACTGGCGGCTGCGCGCGCCTTGTTGATTGAATCGGGTCCTCAATCGGTGACGCTCAAGGCGGTCGCGGCGCGCATCGGTCGCACCCATGCCAACCTGCTCCACCATTTTGGCTCCGCCAGCGGATTGCAGCGCGACCTTGCCAAGCACCTGGCCGAAACCGTGTGCGAGACGATCAAGCATGCCGTCCAGGCGAGCCGGGCCGGGCTCGGTTCGCCGCGCGAGGTCGTCGATCTGGCCTTTGACGCTTTCGACAAGGAAGGCGCCGGCGCCCTGGCGAGCTGGATGATCCTAACCGGCAACGAGGACGCGCTGACACCGATCGTCGAGACGATCCACGCGTTGGTCGACGAGATCGCGCCCGAGGAGGCCGCCAGCCACGTCGATGTGTTGCGTGTGCACGAGGACACGCTCGCGCTGGTGCTGATGGCGATGGGCGACGCGCTGATCGGCGCCGCGCTGGCGCGCTCGCTAGGCCTGCCGGAAACCGCCGCGCGCGACCGGGCGCAGCGCATGCTGGAAAACTCGATCGAACTGTTCAATCAGGCCGGGTGAGGCTCCCCTTCATCCATTCCGGCGCGCGCGTATCGTCGATATCCCCGATCGGCAGGTGATCGACCGCGAGGCCGAGCGCGGCGTAAGCGGCCTTGCGCCGCTTTTCGCTGGAGCGCTCGAGCGGGACGACCACCAGACGCCGGTTCACCTTCTGCCGCCAGTTCATGCGCGCGGTGTTCTCCTGCCCAACGTAGCAGCCCTTGGAGAAACTGACGCCGTTGAGTTCGACCGCATTGGCTTCCAGCCAGAGCACGTCGCTCATCTCATCGCGACCTTCGGGCACGCCGAGCGAGAGCCGGTGCGCGAGCCATGCGGCATCGGCCGCGCCGCCGCCATCACCGGCCCCCAGCCATCGCCGGCCGAGCACGGCCAGGCGCGGGTCAGGTTCGCCACGCTCACCCCCTCGGCTCCAATGCACGACCAGCCCCGGATCGACCGCAATCGCGATCTCGCGACGGAGGCGATAGAGCGACAACCGTTTGGCCAATCCATCGGAATCGACAACGTCGCAATCCAGCAGAAAATCCTCGCCATCGCGCCAGACGAGGAAATCGTACATGTGCTTGCCTTGCGCGCTCAGCAGCGCTGCATAGCAGGGGAGTGGGCCTGTCACGTCGTTGGTCACCAGGCCCTGCAGGAACCCGGCCACATCCTCCCCCGACTCGGTCGGGGAAAGGCGGATGACGGCACGACTGGCGAGGTGGGTTGCGGTCATTGGTGACAGATAGGCCAACGCCCGACTAAGGGAAGCCCCATGCAGACGCTGACGATCCGCCGCCCTGACGATTGGCACCTTCATTTGCGCGATGGCGCGGTGCTGAAGGGCGTACTGCCCTATACCGCGCGCCAGTTCGCCCGCGCGATCGTGATGCCCAACCTCTCGCCGCCGGTGACGACGACGCAGGCGGGACGTGCCTATCGAGAGCGGATTTTGGCCGCCGTGCCTGCGGGCATGGACTTCACTCCGTTGATGACGGCCTACCTGACCGATGCGAGCGATGCTGATGATCTGGCGCGCGGGTTTGCCGAGGGCGTGTTCACTGCCGCCAAGCTCTACCCCGCCAACGCCACGACCAATTCCGCCCATGGTGTCACGGATGTCGCAAACATCATGGGGGTCCTCGCGCGGATGGCCGAGATCGGCATGCCGCTGTGCGTCCATGGCGAGGTGACGGATCACCACATTGACGTGTTCGATCGGGAAGCGGTTTTCATCGAGCGTACGCTTGCCCCGATCGTCGCGCGCCTGCCCGAACTCAAGGTCGTATTCGAACATATCACTACTGCCGAAGCAGTGGCGTTTGTCGATGCGGCGGGGCCGAACGTGGGCGCGACGATCACGCCGCAGCACCTCCACATCAATCGCAACGCGATGCTGGTCGGCGGAATTCGTCCGCATGCCTATTGCCTGCCAGTGGCCAAGCGCGAAAAGCATCGCCTGGCGCTCCGCAAGGCGGCAACCTCGGGTTCGGCGAAGTATTTTCTCGGCACCGACAGTGCCCCGCACGCGCGCCATGCCAAGGAGAGCGCCTGCGGTTGCGCGGGGATCTTCAACGCGCCTCATGCCCTCGAGAGCTATCTTGCGGTGTTCGAAGCCGAGGGCGCGTTGGACCGGTTCGAGGCATTCGCGAGCGAGAATGGCCCTCGTTTCTACGGGCTGCCGCTTAACGAAGGTACAGTGACACTGGAACGGGCCGTCAACCACGTGCCCGGCACCATCAACGCGAACGGCACCGAGATTGTGCCGTTCCATGCGGAGGAAATGCTAAACTGGCGCCTGGTCAGCTGAGCGCCGAAGCAGCAGATCCCACATGAACACGGCCGATGCGATCCAGATCAGGATGAAGCTCGCCAGTTGCACCGGGTCGAGCGGTTGTTCGAACACCGTCAGTCCGACAATGAACACGATGGTCGGTGCGATGAATTGGAAGAAGCCCAGCGTGGAATAGTCCATCCGCCGCGCCGCGACTGCGAACAGCAGCAGCGGCGCCGCGGTTACCACGCCGCCGAGGATTATCGCCAGGCTGAGGCCCAGTTCCTGTCCGAAGGCCGGGCCCGCCGGCATTCGCGCGTGAAACAGCACGATCGCCACTGCGGGCAACAACAGGAGCACGCTTTCGATCGTCAACCCGGGCAACGCGCCCACCGCGACCCGCTTGCGAAGCAGGCCATAGGTTGCGAACGTCAGCGCGAGCGCGAGACTGATCCACAGCGTCGTAATCGCCCCACCCGCGAGCAGGATCGCGACGCCTGTCGCGGCCAGTGCCACCGCGCTCCATTGCCGCCGATTGAGTTTTTCGCGAAGCAGCAGGGTGCCAAGCAGCACGTTGAACAGCGGATTGATGTAATAGCCCAGGCTGGCCGCGAGCACCTCACCCTGCTGGACCGCCCAGACGTAGACCAGCCAGTTCGTTGCGATTAACGCCGCGCTGCCGGTCAAGACCACGATACTGCGCCAATCGCCAAGCGCGGCGCGGACGTTCGGCCATTGTCGACGGAATGCCACGATAAGTAGGCAAAGCGGCAAGGTCCAAACAACGCGCCAGCCCACGAATTCCAGTGGCGGCACCTCGCTGACGAGCAGCAGATAAAGCGGCAGGAAGCCCCAGATTAGATAGGCGCCGATCGCGTGGGCGACGCCCGAGCGGACGTTCTCGGACGGAGGCTGGGCCATGACGCGGGCACGTATGCCGCCAGGAGCATGGCGACAAGTGGCAATTCACCGGTCGATTTGGCTCGCTTCGTCGCAAAATCGAATTCTGCACGCCGCGTTGCATCCTGTTCAGGAAAGGGCGCGTAACTATGAACGTGTTCGGACGGCACGACCAAGAGGCCCACCGCCCGATGGATAGAGAAAGGACGCTGAACATGACCTGGAACCTCAAGACCGCCGCGATCGCTCTCGCCGCCCCAAGCCTCATGCTCGCCGCCCCGGCCGCGGCTTTCGAGACCGCGCCAGTGGCTGCCGCACCCGCCTACGCGACGGCTTATGGTGATGTGAACGCCAATCAGTGGCGCGACCGTTACGATCGTCGCTATGACCGCCGCCATCATGGCCGCGGCTATGATCGTGGTTATTACGATGAGCCTGTCTATCGCGACACCCGCGTGTGGCGCGGCGACGATGGCCGCTATTACTGCCGCAAGAAGAACGGAACGACCGGCCTCATCATCGGCGGTGCCGCTGGTGCCCTGCTGGGTCGCGAGATCGCTGGTCGCGGTGACCGTACTCTTGGCGCAATCCTGGGCGCGGCGGGCGGTGCCCTGCTGGGCCGCGAGATCGACCGCGGCGGATCGCGCTGCCGCTAACCTCCAGCCTTCGGCCCGCACCCACCTGCGGGCCGTAGCGCGGCTTTTCACCGAGGCCGCGGAAGGCGCCTCGCCTCCACGGTGGCGAGGCGCCTTCGACCATGCGCGAAGCCGGTGTTAACCACGCATGTGCTAGTGCCCCCGCCATGTTACAGCGTTACGTGCCTGCTCTTGCTTGCCTTGCCCTGCTCGCCTGCGCGCAGGAAGGGGTCGATACCGATCCGCCCGAACGTGACCCCGCCGTCGCGCGGGCGCTGGCGGACCAGTTGATGGTCGATCCCGACCTGGTCGGCCAGAATGAAGCTCCGGCAGCGCTTACCGCCGACACCAACTTTTCGATACCGCTCGAGATTGCCACGCCAGAAGCGGTTCGCGACGCGCAGCGCGAGGCCGAGGAACTGGTCGGCAGGGCAGGGGCCGAATTGCCGCGCCCCGAACCGTTATCGCGGGGATCGCCATCCCCGCTCGCGCGCCTGTCCGACCAAGCCGCGCGAATGCCCGACGCCGCGGAGTGCCTGGGGCTCGCGACTCAGTCCGCAGTTTGGGCGGCCCGGCTACCCGCAGCGATGCCGGTCTATCCGCGCGGCGCGACACAGCAGGCGCTTGGCAGCGATGCGCCCCGGTGCGGCCTGCGGGTCGTGCGTTTCACCAGTCCAGTCCCTGTCAAGGACATCACGCGGTTCTATTTCGCCAAGGCGCGGGCGGCTGGACTGGCCCCCCGCTATAGCGCAGCAGGTGACGAGCACCGGATCGAAGGGAGACGGGGCACGATGCGTTTCTCGATGCATCTTCGCCCGCATCTTTCGGGCTCGAACGAAGTGGATCTGGTGGTGGTGACCGGTTAGCGTCCCTGACCTAGCTGTCGCGCAGGCCCACGCCGATGCTGGCGCGCGGCTGATCCATCTCGGTGCTCGCGACCGGATAGGCGCAATAGTCGGCTGCGTAATAGGCCGAGGCGCGATGATTGCCCGACAGCCCGACCCCCCCAAACGGAGCCTTCGACGAGGCGCCATTGGTTGGCCGGTTCCAGTTGATCACGCCCGCGCGGACGTTGGCCCAGAAACGATTATAATCTTGCGGGCTTCCGCCGAGTAAGGATGCCGAAAGACCGAACCGGGTCCGATTCGCCTCGGCAATGCCCGCGTCGAGGTCGGGCACGCGGATGACCTGCAAGAGTGGTCCAAACAATTCGACGTCCGGCCGTTCCGTGATTGCGGTGACGTCAATGATCGCGGGCGAGAGGAATGGCAGGCTGTCATCCGGGCGGGTCATGTGCCGGATCGCCTTGCCGCCGTGCGACAGCAGGTAAAGAAAACTCTCGACCATTTGGTCGGCCGCATCGTTATCGATCACTGGCCCCATGAAGGGGGCGGGATCGGCAAACGGTTCGCCGTAGATGATCCGCCCGGCCAACGCCTTCACTTCGGCCATCAGCGTGTCGTACATTGAATCGACGACGATCAGGCGGCGCGCGGCGGTGCAGCGTTGGCCCGCACTCGTGAATGCCGATTGGATTATCAGCACCGCGGCATCGGAAACCTTTGGCGTGTCAGTCACCACAATGGGGTTGTTCCCACCCATCTCCAGCGCGACGATTTTGCCTGGATTTGTCGCGAGCTTGCGGTTTATCGCGATCCCGACTCGCGCTGATCCTGTGAACAGCACACCGTCGACACCCGGATGCGCGACTAGGTCCTGCCCCTCTTGCGGTCCGCCGATCAGCAGCTGGACCACGGCCGCGGAAATACCAGCCCGGTGAAAGCAGCCGAGCAGCATTTCCGCAGTGGCGGGGGTTTTTTCGCTTGGCTTGAAGATGACAACGTTGCCCGCGATCAACGCTGGAACGATGTGCCCGTTGGGCAGATGCGCGGGGAAGTTGTAAGGGCCGAGCACCGCCATGACGCCATGTGGCTTGTGCCGCACCGCCGCCGTGCCCTGAAGCGCGCTGTCGAGCTTCTTCTGCCCAGTCCGCTCGGCATAGGCAGTGACCGAAATATCCACCTTGGCCACCACCGATTCGACTTCGGTGCGCGCTTCCCACAACGGCTTGCCGGTCTCGCGCGAGATTGTCTCGGCCAGACGCTCGGCGTCCTTGCGGACTTCGTTGGCGAAGCGGCGGACCAGCTCGATGCGCGTTGCCAGGGGCTGCGCGGCCCAGGCGGGCCAGGCGCGACGCGCGCGGTCGACCGTTTCGGCAACGTCGCCGATCTGGCCGCGCCACAGTTCCCTGCCGGTAGCTGGCTCGAAAGAGATGATGTCAGATTGCGACACTGCCAGTCCCTTAGGTGGCTGACCGGTGGCTGGCAACGCCCGTCACGACATGTCCGGCCGGGACGGGCGCCGGACCATGCGCCGCGCCCGCGCGCCGCATCGCGGCGATCTTGTTCGCGAGCGGTGTCCAGTCATCGTTCTGGTCGATTGCCGCCCAGATTTCCTCCACCTCGTCGATCAGCAGCGATTGCGGGGCGTCGTCGTGCCAATAGTTGTGATCACCGCCAAATCCCTGGTAGCCGGCCAGTGCCTCAGCAAATTGACCTTGCGCCCAGCGCCCCCCGCGATGGCGGTGGAAAAACCGATCCGGTCCAGTGCCCCCTTCGCGCATCTCGGCTTCGCTCGCGGCGACCACGCGGGCGTCGTTCTCGGCGCCTTGCGATATCACGCCCAGCCGCCAGCACCACCGGCGCGCGATCGCCGCCATGTAGAGTTCGCCGAACCGATCGAGCGCAGCGATCAGCGGGGCGCTGTCGGCCAACAGGCGCAACGCCACGGCTAATTGCGCGCAATTCCAGTGAAGCGCCTCGGGCTGACGGCCAAAGGCATATAGTCCCGCGTGGTCGAAATAGGCAGCGGTAAACCCCTGGTCCCATGCTGGCAGCCAGCGCCACGGACCGTAGTCGAAGCTTTCGCCAGAGATATTCATGTTGTCGGTATTGAGTACGCCATGCACGAACCCGGCAACCATCCAGCTCGCGGCAAGATCGGCCAGCCGCTCCACGACCTGATGAAGCAGGATCACTGCCGGTTCGCCGCTCCCAGGTGCGTCGTCTGGTGGCAGCGGGCCGGGGAATTGCGCGAGGCAATAGGCGACCAGTTCCTCCATGTGTGCGCGCTCTTCCAACGCCAGCAAGCGCTGGAAGGTGCCGATGCGAACATGCCCGTGGCTGAGCCGCGTCAGCACGGCAGAGCGAGTCGGCGACGGCTCGTCGCCCCGTTGCAGTGCCTCGCCCGTTTCGATGACCGAAAATGTCTTGGACGTGTTGACGCCAAGCGCCTCCAACCACTCGGTCGCGAGGATCTCGCGGACGGCGCCCTTCAGCGTCAACCGCCCGTCGCCGTCTCGGCTCCACGGAGTTCGGCCCGACCCCTTGGTGCCCAGATCGAGGAGGCGCCCGTCGCCATCGCGCATTTGGGCGTAAAGGAACCCGCGCCCATCGCCCAGGTCGGGATTATAGACCCGGAACTGATGTCCGTGATAACGCAGCGCAAGTGGCCGCGGCAGGTTATCCCGCAGTGGATGGAAGCGTCCGAACCGATTCGCCCATTCCGCATCGTTGAGCCGGGCAAGCCCGATCGCGGCCGCCCAGCGGTCGTTGCGGAAGCGGATGATGTGCTCGGGAAAGCTCGCCGGTTCGACCGCGTCGGCAAGCCAGTCGGCCAGCGGAAGGATGGCCGGATCGGCGCGATAGGCGGCGGCTTGCGGTTCGGGGCGCATCGGGCGATAGTGGGGTTCCCGATACGTGCTGGCAAGGCGCGGCCCTGAATGATCGAGATAGCTACCGCGCATGACCGCACTATTCGAGGATCGTCATTGGACCAGTCCGGACGGGCTGAGGCTGCATTTCCGCGACTATCCGGGCGATGGCGCCAGCTCGCCGGTCTTGTGCCTGCATGGCCTGACGCGCAACGCGCGTGATTTCGAGCGACTGGCGGAGAGAATCCAGGGAAGGCGCCGTATCCTTGTTCCCGACCTGCGCGGGCGGGGCGACAGCGATTACGCCAAGGACAGCGCGACCTACAATCCCGCGACTTACGTGGCCGATGTGCTGGCCTTGCTGGAGCAGGAGCGGATCGATCGCTTCGTCGCGATAGGCACCTCGCTGGGCGGGCTGATGACGATGATGCTGGCGGCGCACGATTCGGCCCGGATCGCAGGCTCGGTGATCAACGACATCGGTCCGGTTGTCGATCCAGCCGGGATCGCGCGGATTCGCGGCTACGTCGGCCAGTCGCGCAGCTTCGCCACGTGGATGCACGCCGCGCGCGCGCTGGAGGAAGTGCACGGCGCCGCGCATCCGGGATTCGTGATCGAGGATTGGCTTGTCATGGCCAAGCGCTGCATGGTCGTGCAGCAGAACGGACGCATCGCCTTCGATTACGATATGGCCATCGCCGACCCGTTTCGTGAGCCGACCGGCGCGGTTCCGCCCGACCTCTGGCCGGCGTTCGACGCGCTGGGCGCGGCGCCCTTGCTGATCGTGCGCGGGGCGCGGTCGGATCTGTTGTCCGCCGACACGCTCGCGGAAATGCTTCGCCGCCAACCTGACGCCGAAGCGGTTACCGTGCCGAATGTCGGCCACGCCCCGACGCTCGATGAGCCCGAAGCGCTGGCTGCGATCGAGCGCCTGTTCGCCCGCGTGGGCTAAGTCGCCGATGCGGACTGTCCCCAGCATCCTGCACCTTCATTCCACCTTTTCGGCGGGGGGGAAGGAACTACGCAGTGTGCGGCTGATCAACGCGTTTGGGAACGGCGCCCGTCATACGATCGTATCCGGCGCGCCAGATCACATGGAGGCCGCCCAGCATATCGCTCGCGGGATTGCAGTAACTTATCCGCGCGACTTCCCATCACTTCGAGGCAGACCCACGCCTGGCCGGTTACAGCGCCTGGCCAAGGCAATGGCCAGTCACGACCTGATCCTGACCTATAACTGGGGCGCGATGGACGCGGTCATGGCGCACACGCTGTTCGGCGAAGTGCACCGCCTGCCGCCACTCATCCATCACGAAGACGGCTTCAACGACGATGAGGCGTTGAAACTCAAGGCGTCGCGCAAATGGTATCGTAGGATCGCGCTGGGCAGGGCAAGCGGCCTGGTCGTGCCATCGGAAGCACTGGAGGCGATCGCGCTGGAAACCTGGCATCAGCCGATCGGCCGGGTGCGCAGGATCGCCAATGGTATCGACACAGGCAAGTTCGCAGGCAAGGTGCGGGCCGATGCCTTGCGCGGGCTGGTGAAGCGCAAGGATGAATTCTGGGTCGGGACGCTGGCAGGTCTACGCGCGGTGAAGAACCTGCCGCGGCTGATCCGCGCATTCGCGCCGCTGCCGACCCAATGGCAACTGGTGATCGTGGGGGAGGGGCCCGAAAAGGCTGCGATCCGGGACGAGGCGATGCGGCTGGGCGTCGGCCACCGCGTCCATTTGCCTGGATTTGCGCCCGATCCCGCCCGGTTCGTCGGGCTTTTCGACGTGTTTGCTTTGTCATCGGACAGCGAACAGGCGCCGATCTCGCTGATCGAGGCGATGGCAGCCGGGCGCCCGGTTGCTGCGACGGACGTGGGCGATATCAGCGCCATGGTGTCCAATGAGAACCGCCCGTTGATCGGGCGCGGCGAAGAGGCGCTTGCCGGCGCGCTGCGGACCCTGGCGGGTGATGCACAGCTACGTGCCCGACTGGGCCAGGCAAACATGGCAAAGGCCCGCGCTTCGTTCGACGAGAAGACCATGATCGCGGCCTACCGTCGGCTTTATTCGTCCGCGCTCGGCGGCGCGGACCTCGTTTGAGTGGAGCGACCTTCACCGGTGGTTCACGCTGCGGGGGACAGGCACGCGCGTGCCGCGTAATGAAAGTTGAATTGACCCGCCCATCCGCTAAACACCGCGCCCGATCCGACCTGCCAACCAAGAAAGCCGCCGAGTGGCCCTGAGACCCAATTCAAGCCTGACGACCGATCAGAAAAAAGCCGTGCAGGACGAAGTCCTGATGCGCGAGATCGACGACGCCGTGCGGCAGGATGAATATGCCAGCCTGGCCAGCCGTTACGGCAAGCCCGCGCTGGCCGCTGTGGTCCTCGGGCTGGCTGCATTTGGTGGCTACCTGCTGTGGGACAATTACCGGGAGGGGCAGCGGGAGGAGCGATCCGAGCAATTCATCGCTGCCCTTGATCAGCTCGAAGCCGGCAATCTCGGTCCCGCTTCCGATGCCCTGGATCCGGTCATTGCCGACGGCGGCGGCGATGTCGCCGCGATCGCGCGAATGCTCAAGGCAGGGATCGCACTTGAACAGAATGATGCCGCTGGCGCTGCCCGGATGTTTGCTGCGGTCGCCGCGTCGTCCGACGCGCCACAGCCGCTGCGCGAGCTCGCCACGGTGCGCGAGGTCGCCGCGACCTATGACACGCTGCCGCCCGCGCAGGTGATTGCGCGGCTGCGATCCATCGCGGTTCCGGGCAACCAGTATTTTGGCAGCGCCGGCGAGCTTGTCGCGATGGCTCATCTCGAACAGGGCAACCGGCGAGAGGCTGGCGCGCTGTTCGCCGCCATTGCGAAGCACGAGGGCGTGCCCGAAACGTTGCGCGCGCGGACGCGTCAGATGGCTGGATTGCTGGGGGTGGACGCGATCGAGGATGTCGATGCATTGCTCGCGAATACTGGCGCGGGCGGTGGTGACGTTTCGGCTTCGTCCGCTCCAGTCCCCTCCGATGCTTCATCGGCCGAATAGATAGCAGGGAAGAACAATCACGATGATCGCCAATTCGATGCCCAGGTTCGGTCGGCTGGCAGGCACCGTGGTGCTGGCCGCGATACTCGGCGGCTGCGCGGGCGGTCTGTTCGGCGGCAAGGATGACAAGACCACGCCCACCGTCGGCGACAGGGTTCCAATTCTGTCACGCATCGAAAGCGGCGCCTCGGTCGATCCAGAGCTTGCCGGCGTGCAGGTCGTGCTGCCGCCTGCGCAGGTCAACGCAGCCTGGCCTCAAGCAGGCGGTACGGCCAACAAGGCCTATGGCCATCTCGCTCTGGCCGCTGCTCCCCAGCGTGCGTGGACGGCACAGATTACCGGCTCGACCGAGCGGCGGCGGCTGGCGGCGGCTCCGGTCGTTGGCGGTGGAATGGTGTTCGCGGTCGACACCGGCGGCACTGTTCATGCGTTCGACGAGGCGAGCGGCGGGCGTCGCTGGTCTTACCGGATGGAGGTCGCCAGCAACCTCGCAAACGCCGCTTTCGGGGGCGGCGCCAGCTTCGATGGCGGCCGGGTCTACGCCACCAATGGCGTCGGCGAGGTCGTTGCGCTCGATGCCGGCACCGGCACGCAGGTATGGAAGGTCAAGCCAGCCGGGCCACTACGCGGTTCGCCCACGGTTGCTTTTAATACCGTGTTTGTGATGACGCAGGACAACCAGATCCACGCCTTGTCCGCCAACGACGGCACGCCGGTCTGGAATGAATCCGGTTCGATCGCGCAAGCCGGCGTATTCGGCGTTGCCGCTCCGGCGGCGGGGCAGGGCACCGTGGTTGCAGGTTACAGCACCGGAGAACTCGTCGCCTATCGTTATGAAAACGGCCGCGTCCTGTGGTCCGACGCGCTTGCGCGCACATCGATCTCCACGCAGGTGGGCTCGCTCACCGATATCGACGCCGATCCGATTATTGCCGATGGCCGGGTCTACGCGCTGGGCCAGGGCGGCCGCATGGCGTCATACGAACTGGTGACCGGCCAGCGCATCTGGGAACTCAACGTTGGCGGCATTTCCACCCCGGCGATCGCGGGCGAATGGATTTTCGCATTGACCGACGATGCGCGCATGCTGGGCATCGCGCGGACAAGCGGCAAGGTCCGTTGGATTACGCAGTTACAACGCTTCCGGGACGAAGAAGATCGGGAAGGGCCGGTGTTTTGGACTGGTCCGGTCCTGGCCGGAGGTAGCCTGTGGGTCGCCAGCACGCGAGGCGCGGTTTATCGTCTCAGCACGGGCGAAGGATCGGCAAGCCTGTTCCTGGAACTGAACGCGCCGGTCAGCCTCCCGCCTGTGGTAGCGAACGAGACGCTGTATATCCTGGACGATAGCGGCCGCTTGCACGCGTTTCGCTAGGCGCGGTCCGGCAACTGCGGGCTGTCCCGGTTGGCCGGGCTTTACCGGGGCCTTAACCCTTTTCAGGTAGTCGCGTGCCCGCCATGAGTGCGCGTCAGACAACTCCCGGCCCCTTGCCGCGCAGCGACGTGTCGGCGGGCGTGGGCCTGGCCGGTCTGCTGGGTCTGTTCGCGTGGATCGCGTTCTGCCGGAATTACGCGCCCATCGCCGATTGGTTCGGTCTTCCGGGGCCGCGCGCGCCTCTGTCTGGACCGCACGCCGCGCTTGCCGCCATGGTATTTTCCAGCATTCCGATGATTCTGTGGTCGGTATGTGTGGACAAGGTCCATCGCAATCCTTCCACCGGGATCGATTGGAACAGGGCGCCACGGCCGATTGCGGCGGTCCTGCCCGTTGCGGCGATCAAGATTGCCGCCTTGTGGGCGACCTGGCTGATACTGGCGGGTCTCTATGGCCTGGCGCGGTGGTATTGGGACGGCCAATACCTTTTCGCGATGCAGGTGCTGGGCTATGCGATCGGACCCCTTGTCATCTTGTCCGTTCCCTATGTCATCTGGCTGGATCGGCGAATGATCGAACCGCGTGATCACGCCTGGCATTTTGGCATGCTGCTACTGGGGCGCGGCGAGCATGATCCCGAAGCAGTAAGGAAGCATTGGCGAGCATGGCTCATCAAGGGCTTTTTCGGCGCGTTCATGATCTCGATCCTGCCCGGCGGCTTTGCGGCGGTTGTGGGCGCCGATCTCTCGGCGATTGCCAATGATCCGGTGCGCTGGGGCCTGCTGCTGATAGAGTTGCTGTTCGTAATCGACGTGCAGATCGGCACGGTCGGCTATCTCGTCACCATGCGTCCGCTCGACGCGCACATACGCAGCGGGAACCCGTTCCTGGGCGGGTGGCTGGCGGCGTTGGTGTGCTATCCGCCGGTCGCATGGGGCGTGCTGGGAACGATCCTGGCATACGAAGTGAACACGCCTGGCTGGACCATATGGTTCGCCGATTACCCCGCGCTGCTCTGGATTTGGGCGTGCTGGCTGGTATTTTTGACCGGGATCTACGCGTGGGCGACGGTGGCGTTCGGGCTGCGTTTTTCCAATCTCACGTATCGCGGTGTCGTGACCAATGGTCCCTACCGCTTCACCCGGCACCCGGCTTATCTGTCGAAGAACCTTTTCTGGTGGAGCGCGACCCTGCCGTTCCTCGTGAGCACCGGTTCACCGGTGGACGCGGTACGGAATGTATTCTTCTTGGGCTGCGTCAGCGCGATCTATTACTGGCGCGCACGCACGGAAGAGGCTCATTTGCTCGCGGAGGACGCGAAATATCGATCCTATCATGCGTGGATGACAACGAACGGCCCCGTTACTGCCACCTTCGCCAGGCTAGGTGATGCCGCCCGCGGATTGCGCCTGCCCATGCCACGCCAACCGGCGGAATGATCAGAAACTATACCGGTAAACCTGACTGACGTCGCCTGCCCATTCGCCGTGATACATGTCGAGCAGGCGCTGAGCGGGGACCTTGCCGCTGGCAACGATTTCGTCGAGCGTTTCGAGAAATCCGGTTTCGTTGTCGCCGCCGGTGTTCAGCCTTCCCCGCGCGGCGAGACCGGACCGGGCAATCGAGAGGACCTCGCGGGCAATATCGTGCAACCGCCCACCGCCCGGCAGGGGCGCATCAAGCGCCAGTTTCGGGACGGCGTCTCGCAGTGCCTCGCGTTCGTCCATTGTCCAGCTCTTGACCATGTCCCATGCCGCATCGAGCGCACTCTGATCGTACAGCAGGCCGACCCAGAACGCGGGGAGGGCGCAAATCCTGCTCCACGGGCCACCGTCCGCGCCGCGCATTTCGAGGAAGCTCTTGAGGCGCACTTCGGGGAACGCGGTCGACAGGTGATCGATCCAGTCGCTCGCGCGCGGCTTCTCGCCCGGCAGCGCGGGCAGCTCGCCGCGCAGAAAATCGCGGAAGCTCTGCCCGGCGGCATCAATGTAACGCCCTTCGCGGAACACGAAGTACATCGGCACATCCAGCATGTAGTCGACGTAGCGTTCATAGCCGAACCCATCCTCGAACACGAAAGGCAGCATCCCGGTTCGATGAGGATCGGTGTCTGACCAGATATGGCTGCGATAGCTGAGGAAACCGTTGGGCTTGCCCTCGGTGAATGGCGAATTGGCGAACAACGCGGTGGCAAGCGGTTGCAGCGCCAGCCCGACCCGGAACTTCTTCGCCATGTCGGCCTCACTCGAATAGTCCAGATTGACCTGGATCGTGCAAGTCCGCAGCATCATGTCGAGGCCGAGATTTCCGACTCGCGGCATATGGCGCAGCATGATGTCGTATCGCCCCTTGGGCATGATCGGCAGCTCTTCCCGGCGCTTGTCCGGCCACATTCCTAGACCCAGGAAGCCTACTCCGCACCGCGCGCCGATCGCCTTGACCTGTTCGAGGTGGCGGCCCGTTTCGGCGCAAGTCTGGTGCAGGTTCTCAAGTGGCGCGCCGGAAAGTTCGAGCTGGCCCGCAGGCTCCAGGCTGACCGTGCCATCGGCCCCGCGCATCGCGATGACATGGCCATTTTCCTCGATCGGTTCCCAGCCATATTCGCGCAAACTCAGCAAGATGTCGCGGATACCTGCGGGTTCATCATAACCGGGTGCACGGTGATCAGTGCGAAAGAACACCAGCTTTTCGTGCTCGGTCCCGATCCGCCAGTCAGCGGCGGGTTTCTCGCCGCGCTGCATCGGGGCGACGAGCTGGTCGCGCGACTCGATGATCGGATCGTCCTTGGCGGAGGTGTCGCGGGTGCTCATGGCGCGCTGCGATAGGCAACCGACGGGGCGAGGAAAAGCGCTATTTGCGCCAGTCCCCGGCGATGCCCATCCACAGCGCGGCGGCGGCGATGGCGGCGGTCTCGCCACGCAGTATCCGAGGGCCCAGGCTGATTGCGCGGGCCGCTGGATGCGCGCGGATTGCGGCGCGCTCGGTCTCGTCGAAGCCGCCCTCCGGGCCGGTCACGAGTGCGGCGCTCACGACGCCCACAAAGGCTGTCGCCGCGGGTTCGCCGCCTTGTTCGTCGGCGAAGAATAGCGTGCGACCGGCGGGCCAGTCGCGGAGCAGGGCATCGAGCGAGACCGGGGCAGCGATCGAGGGGAGCGCGGTCCGGGCGCATTGTTCGGCAGCTTCGACAACGATAGCTCGCGCGCGACCGGCGTTGAGCTTGTCCGCCACGCATCGCCGCGTCACGACCGGGCGGATCGCGGCGATGCCCAGTTCGGTCGCTTTTTCCAGCACGAGGTCGAAACGGTCCTTCTTGAGGAGCGCCGGACAGAGCCAGAAGTCGGGCACCGCTTCGCGCGCCCGCAGCCGTTCGACCGTTTCGAGCATGACCGTTCGCTTGTCCAGATCGATGACTCGCGTCGCCCATTCGCCGGTCATGTCATCGCACAGGACTACCACGTCGCCCGGCGCGGCGCGCATCACGCGGGTGAGGTAATGGGCCTGGTTGCCTGCCAGTGCGACGCGGGCACCCTCCGTCAACTCTTCGCCGACGAACAGCCGGGGGGCGCTTTTTGGAGGCCATGCGGGGGTGGCGGGCATGGCATTCCTAACCACATCCGTCATGCCAGCGAAAGCCGGGATCGCTCGGCAACCGTGCGGGGCCGACAACGATCCCGGCTTTCGTCGGCATGACGGGGGCGGTAGGGCGGGGCGATGACCGAAACCATCGTCCCCGACTCCGAGCATCGCGGGCTGGTCGCGCGGCTACCCCGGCTGCCGCGCGACCTGGCGCAGCTCGCACGTTTTGACCGCCCGATCGGGTGGTGGCTGCTGTTCTGGCCCTGTGCGTGGAGCGTGTGGCTGGCCGGTGCGGGCTGGCAATTCGAGCTGGTAGCCTGGCTGCTGCTCGGCGCAATCGCGATGCGCGGAGCTGGGTGTGTTTATAACGACCTTGTCGACGCCGACCTTGATCGCCAGGTCGCGCGCACGGCCGCGCGGCCGGTGGCGAGCGGGCGGATCTCAAAGAAACTTGCCTGGCTCTGGCTGGGGGCGCTGTGCACGGTCGGCCTCGTGGTGCTGCTGCAATTGCGCTGGCAGGCGCAGGCGATCGCGCTGGCCAGTATCGCGCTGGTCGCGGCCTATCCGTTCATGAAACGCATCACGTGGTGGCCGCAGGCCTGGCTCGGCCTCGTGTTCAGTTGGGGCACGCTGGTCGGTTGGGGGCAGCTTCGCGGCGACAATTGGGACGTGCTGGCGGCACTCTACGCCGGCAGCGCCGCGTGGGTGATGGGCTACGACACGATTTACGCGCTGCAGGACCGGGAGGATGACGCGCTCGTCGGCATCAGATCGTCGGCGCTGCGCCTGGGAACGCACGTGAAGGGAGGTGTTGCGCTGTTCTATGCCTTGGCGATCGCGCTGTGGGCGCTCGCATTCTGGCTGTACCGGGCGGACTGGATCGCGCTGCTTGCCCTGATCCCGGCGGCGGCGCACCTCGCCTGGCAAGTGACGACGCTCGATCCGGCCGACCCGGCCAATCCGCTCGACCGTTTCCGCGCCAATCGCTGGACCGGTGCGCTGATGGCCGCCGCCTGTATCGTGGTTGGCAACGCCTAGCCGCTGTCACTGCGGAACCGGTCGAAGGAACGGCGGCAGCACTGACGGACGTGGTCGTACTGTTCCCGAGCGGGGTTTTCGCGGACCAGCCCCAAATATGGGGCGGGTGGGCATCGGCTCATTCATAGCTGACCACCTCCCATTCGATCCCATCCCAATCGAAGAAGTAGAACCGACGCCCGGGCGCGTAGTCAGCATGGTTGAATGCGACGAGGCCCGCTGCGATCACTGTCTCCTCGGCCGCGTGGAGGTCGTCGACTGCCACGCCTATGTGGTTCATCGGCGTGCCCTTGGGGAAACAGCCACGCACTGCGGGGTTGGAATACAGCGCGACGTAAGTGGCGGCGTCGCCAAGGTGGATGGTATGGCCGCCGTTCATTGCCGCGCCTTCCCAGCGGCGGTGCCAACCGCACAGATCCCCAAGCAGCCGCGCGGTACGCTGCGGGTCGGTGACCGAAATGTTGACGTGTTCAAGGCGTCCCTTTGCCATGATGTGCCTCCTTGCATTCGAATCGGACGCACAAATCTATGCAACTTCAAGCCCGCTTGAGGTCAAGCGACTTTGTGCTAGAGCGCCGGGATGGACGCCAACGACCTGCTATCGATCGGAACGCTCGCCCGCCGCACCGGGCTCGCCGCCTCGGCCATCCGCTTCTACGAGGACAAGGGGCTGGTCACGGCGCATCGCACCGGTGGCAACCAGCGCCGGTTTCGGCGATCCGACATCCGGCGGCTGAGTTTCATCCTGATCGCACAAAAGCTGGGGCTGACGTTGGAGGAGATCGCGGAGCAACTGGCGCGGTTGCCGGCCGGTCGCAACCCGACGAGCTTCGACTGGTGGAAGATCAGCGAGGCAATTCGCGATCGGCTCGACCGGCGCATCGCGCAACTTCAGGCGATGCGCGACAACCTCGACGGTTGCATTGGTTGCGGGTGTCTCAGCCTCAAGAACTGCAAGCTGTACAATAGCGATGACGTTGCCGCGCAGGACGGAGCTGGTCCGCGTATCCTGCGCGAGCTCGCCTGATTAATCCTCCGGCCCCAATGCAGGGTCGAGATCGCGCGGGCGGGTAAAGTGAACCAGGCGCCCCGTCCCATCGGCCAGATCCGCCCAGTCATCAATGTCGAGCTCGAACACCGCGAAAGTCGCCGTGGGAAATTTTCGCGCTGCTTCATCGAACAGGGCGTTTTCCCCCTCGGACGGCACAAGCGCGAACAGAACTTCCTGTAGGCCGGGATTGTGGCCGGTGACCAGCACCGCCGCAGCGTCGTCAGCTCTTTCGCGTACGACGTCGAGGATCGTCTCGGCGCTGGCAAGATAAAGCCGGTCGTCCCACAGTGGATCGGCATCGGGCAGGGCCGCCTCGAGCGTCCGTTTGACCCGTTCGGCCGGGCTGGCGAGAACGCGGTCCCAGGCCGTGCCATGGTCGCGGATATGGCGTCCGATCAATCGCGCGCCGCGCCGCCCGCGTTCGTTGAGCGACCGGTCGAAATCGCGCTTGCCGATATCGTCCCAGTCGGATTTCGCATGTCGGAGGAGGCCGAGGGTCTTCACTGGATGGCCTCGTCGCTTTTTTCATCCGCCGCCGCAAGCCCCGAAACACCGCCCGCGATCCTCGCCAGCGCTTCTTCCAGAGTCAGGCGGATCACCGGTGTGCCCGGGGGAAAGGCGCTGAGCAGGCGGCTGGGAAAGGCCGAGGACAGAACGACGAAGTGGCCGGCGTCGTCGCGGCTGCGGATCAGGCGGCCAAACGCCTGCGCCAACCGCGCGCGGATGATCCGGTCATCGTGCGCGCTGCCGCCGTTAGCCGCTCGACGGGCACGGTGCAGGATGTCGGGGCGGGGCCACGGCACCTGTTCCAGCACCACGCAGCGTAGCGATTCGCCTGGCACGTCGACCCCGTCGCGCAGCGCATCGGTGCCCAGCAGGCTGGCACGCGGATCGTCGCGAAAGATGTCGACCAGCGTGCCGGTGTCTATCGGATCGACGTGCTGGGCATAAAGCGGCAACCCGGTACGGGCGAGCCGGTCAGCGATGCGGCCATAAACCGCGCGCAGCCGCCGCACAGCGGTGAACAGCCCAAGCACGCCGCCGCCCGCCGCCTCGATCAGCCGGGCATAGGCACCGGCAAGCGCTGGCAGGTCACCGCGCGGCACATCGGTGACGATCAGCACTTCGGCGCGGCGGGCATAGTCGAAGGGGCTTTCAGCCGTGGCAAGCATTGGAGCAATATCCAGATGGCTTGCACCGCTGCGCGCGATTGCGCCGTCCCAATCTTCGCCATCGCGCAAGGTGGCGCTGGTCAGCATCACACCATGCGCCGGTTCGAGCACGACCCGTGCGAACGGTTTCATCGGGTCGAGCCAGCGACGGTGGATGCCGACATCGAATTCGCGCGCCTCGCTCCGCTCGACAGAAAGCCAGTCGACGAACTCCGGGTCTGCTGGCCCGCCGAGCCGCGCCAGCAGCGCCTCCCATGCCTGGATCAGCTCGACCCGCCACGCGAGCGAGTGACGCGCGCCCTCGATCCGCGCGCGGCCCTGCGTGTCGAGCCAATCGGGCGCATCCTCCAACACCGCCTCGAGCCGGGCCGCGAGCCTGTTCAGTGGTTGGCGAATGCGGGCGAGCGCGCCCTGCGCCTCCTGCGCCAGCTCGACCACATTACCGGGCAGCTGCGTGGCTTCGGTTTCGATGCCATAACCGGCCTCCTGCCCACCGCTCTCATCGCGCGAATAGGTGGCCGAGCGGACGGCCGCCAGCAATCCTTCGAGCGGACCCATCGGTTCGCCTTCGATCAGCCTCTGCAACCAACCGTCGCAGGGCAGGGCATGAGCCGCCTCGGTGGCCGTTTCGATCGCTTCGCCGCCCGCATCATCGTAGCTGGCGACATCGGCCAGGCGGGCGGCAAGCCCGCGACGACGTCCCTTTGCCTTGCGCTCCGGCCCCACGATCCAGCGCCGCAGCTCGATCGCCTCCTGCCCGGTCAGCGCGGCGGCAAAAGTGGAATCGGCTGCGTCGAATACATGATGTCCCTCGTCGAACACGATCCGCGTGGGGCGATTGGCAGGGTCGCGAGCACGCGCGGCGTTGATCATTACAAGCGCGTGATTGGCGATCACCAGGTCGGCCTGGGCCGATGCGCGCGCGGCCCGTTCGATGAAACACTTCCGGTAATGCGGGCACCCGGCATAGACGCATTCGCCGCGCTGGTCGGTCAGTGCGGTGATCCCGCGCTTTCTGAACAGCGTGCCAAGCCAGCCGGGCAGATCGCCGCCGATCATGTCGCCGTCTTGCGTATAGGCCGCCCAGCGCGCGACCAGCTGCGCCAGCATCGCCGCGCGTCCGCTAAACCCGCCCTGAAGCGCATCCTCCAGGTTGAGGAGGCAGAGATAATTCTCTCGTCCCTTGCGAACCACCACCGGGCGGGTGCCGTCTACGCGCCTTTCGGGCCAGGCGCGCCGCGCCTCCGCGCGGAGCTGTCGCTGCAGGTTCTTGGTATATGTGCTGACCCACGCCGTCCCGCCCGCCGTGGCGGCCCACACCGAGGCGGGGGCAAGATAGCCCAGCGTCTTGCCGATCCCGGTTCCCGCTTGCGCCAGCAATATATGCGGTTCGCCCCGGGCGCGGCGCGGCGCGAAGATACCGCCCGCTTCGCGCGCGTATCTCCGCTGGCCGTCGCGGCGCTCGGAACCGGCGCCTGTCAGGTGGTCGAGCTGTGCATCGATTTCGGCAGGTGAGAGGGCAACCTGCGCTGGTTGAGGTCGCTCGGGCCCCTCTTCCCACTCGGGCAAGCGTGAGAACAACCATTTTTCCGCCCGCTCGGGCCGGGCGACATGCGGCAAAAGAACCTGGGCCCAGGGCCAACGCAGCCGCGTGAGCGACTGCAGCGCCGACCAAGCACCCTCTCGCTCCGCCCAGTCCGCGTCACCACATGTGCTGATCAACGAACCCGCGGCCCGCTGTAGCAGATCCGGGACGACGTCTTCGCTGGTGGGGGCACTGAGCCCGAGCGCCTGCGCCAGTCCCTTGGGCGTCGGCACGCAGAACCGTGCCGGATGCACGAACGCGAACAGTTCCAAAAGATCGAGCCCGGAAAGATCGGGATAACCCAATCGGCTGGCGACAAGCGGTGCATTGAGCATGAGGAGCGGCGTGTCGGCCGCAGCCATGATCGCCTCCCCCTTGGAACACGCCTGCGTCGCTCCGCCCGCAACCCGAAGCCAGGTCCCTGCGTGTGAAGCATGAAGCGCGGGAAGGGCTGGCAGGACCATAAATCCGTCATGGGGACTCGAGAACGAAATGTAAACAAAGCACGGGTCAGGCATCCGCACTCGCTTCCGTTCATCGCAAGATGAAGACGTTTAAACTTGTTCGAAATGAGGCAAATCACTGTTATAAATGAATTTCGGATGTTCCTGAACAGCGGTTCTTTGGAACGTGCTCAACGCTGGTGCCGTTTTTTGGACACTATGCGACACACAACCCATCTTGCTCGCAGCGCCCCCATCGCGATTGCCGCGATGCTGGCGCTTGGTACCATCCCAGCTGTGGCACAAAATGGCTCGGCCGCAACCCAGCAACCGGTGATCGTGCTGCCACCCACCGCCGCTGACGCGCCCCCGGCTCCCGTGCTTCAACTTCCAGTAACGCCGACCGTGGATGCGACAGTTGCCCCGCCGATCGAGACGGAGTCTGCCGAGCAGATAACAGACACCTCGCCTGTTGCCTCGGCAAGGCCCGAACCGGTCGCAACTCGCGGCACCCCTGTTTCCGCGGTCGAGCGTCAGGCTCCTGCGGACGGGCCAGGTGAGCTGGCAGCTTCCGTCAGCACCCCCTCGACGCCCCCGATGGCCGCCGACCCGGTGATGGCAGCTGCTATCCCCAACGCCTCTCCGCTCCCGGTCGAAACTAGGGCGCAACCGGGCGACGTGTCGGCAGCGCGGGATTGGACCGGACTGATTGCACTTGCACTCGCTGGAATCATCCCGCTGGGCTTTGCGATTTTTGCCTTCATGTGGTGGCGCCGCCGCTCGCTCCGCACCAGCCACGTGCCGGTCGACATCGTTGAACAGCCTATGCCGCGGAGTAGCGTAACGGCTGCCTCGGTGCCGGTTGTTGATCACGCGCCTTATGCTCCAGTGAATACGTCGGCAGTGGCTAGCCCTGTCCCGGTTGTGGCGATGTCGAGCAAGCAGTCACGCGCCAGCGGAGATGTGGTCCTGCCACGGGAACTTCCAACGACCTTTGCCGAGCGCGACAAGCTGCTCCGCCAGCTGGTTGCCGCCAAGCCAGACCGCGCGAATCCGTTCAAGGCGCCGAGGGCCAGGGCACGCCGCGCACGGCTGATCATGCAATCGCTGGGTCGTAAATTCGACGAAGCAAGCCCGCGTTTCGACCTCAGCCAGTACGCCTATCTGTGGCCGAATCTGGCGAAGCCGCAGCGCGGTTTTGCCTGACCTCCCCACCGAGTGAGGTCGCAGGGAAGGGCGTCCGGTTCCATCGGGATCGGGCGCCCTTTTCACGTGGGAATTTCTGCCCGGATCAGCGTTTCTGGCGCTCCATCAGCTCAATCAATTCATTGAACTTGATGCGCTGCTCCGCCTCGTTTCCGCTGGCGATGGCCTCGGACACGCAGCTTGCGGCGTGCTCCTTGAGCACTTGTGTCTCGACCTTGGCCAACGCGGACCGCGCGGCCGCGAGTTGGTTCAGCACATCAATGCAATAGCGCCCGTCTTCCACCATCGTGGCAACGCCGCGTACTTGCCCGGCGATGCGGTTCAACCGATTGACCTGAGCCTTGCGAGCCTCGTCCATGCCTCGCCTTTACGATACCCCAAGGGGGTATATATAGCCGCTGTATGAGTCGCTCCACAAGTTTCTCGCCGTGCCTCCTCACCCGGCGTCGCCTGATCGGCGGTTCCGCATCCTTGATCGCCGCAGGTGCGCTGCCGGTGCCCGCATGGGCCGCCGGTCGCTCCCTCACCCATGCAACGCGCGGATTTGGCGAGGTGTCGGGCGAGGACATCCGGCTGACCATCGCCAATCATCATTTCCGCACTGGCGCCCGTTCCGGGCACGCCATCGCGGTCAACGGCACGGTCCCCGGTCCGCTGCTGCGCCTGCGTGAAGGCCAAAACCTGCGTGTCCACGTGCACAATGCCCTGGCGGAGGATAGCTCGATCCACTGGCACGGGCTGCTGCTGCCGTTCCAGTTCGACGGCGTACCAGGCGTGAGCTTCCCGGGGATTCGTCCTGGCGAGACGTTCGTGTACGAGTTTCCCGTGCGGCAGAATGGCACCTACTGGTGGCATAGCCATTCGGGATTGCAGGAGCAGGCGGGGCATTACGGCCCCATCGTGATCGACGCGGCAGATCCGGACCCACGCTACGACCGCGACTATGTCGTGCTGCTGAGCGAGTTCACGCCGCTCCACCCGCACGAGATCATGCGTAAGCTGAAGGTCGGCGAGCACTACTTCAACCGCCAGATGCAGACCGCGACCGAAGGCGACATGCCGCTGTCGAAACGGCTGATGTGGGGCCGGATGCGGATGAACCCGCGTGACATCGCCGATGTCGGCGGTGCGACCTACACCTATCTCGTCAACGGCCACGGCCCGGCGGACGACCTGGCGTACCAGTTCGCGCCGGGCGAGCGGGTGCGGTTGCGCGTGATCAACGGTTCCGCGATGAGCTTTTTCAACGTCCGCATCCCGGGCGTAGCGATGACGGTGATCGCGGCTGACGGGCAGGAGATCGATCCGATCGAGGTCGACGAGTTCCAGATCGGCACGGCTGAAACCTACGACGTGATCGTCGCGCCACCCGCCGGCACCCACGCGCTGGTGGCCGAGGCAATGGACCGTTCGGGCATGGGTATCGCGACACTGACCTCGCAGCCGGGCACGTTGGCCGCGCCGCCGCCGCTGCGCGAAGTGCCGACGCTGACGATGGCCGACATGGGCATGGGCGCGATGGACCACGGCGGGCACGAGGGCGGTCACGCGATGGACCACTCCATGCGCGATACCTCCCGGCTGCCGCCGCAGGTGGCGGTCGGGCCGGGCCTCGACATGGTCGCGCCGATGCCGGTCGACCGAATGGACTTTCCCGGCCTGGGCCTCGACACGGTCGACCACCGCGTGCTGCGATACACGCAACTGAAGGCCCGCAACGCCAATCCGCACCGGATGCCGACGCGCGAGATGGAGATCCACCTCACCGGCAACATGGAGCGCTACATGTGGTCGTTCGATGGCAAAAAGTTCTCCGCCGTGACCGACGATCCGATCCGCTTCGCCTTCGACGAGCGGGTGCGGGTCAAGCTGGTCAACCAGACCATGATGGCGCACCCGATCCACCTGCACGGCCACTTCTTCGAATTGGTCAACGGCGCGGGAATGATGAACCAGCCGCTGAAGCACACCGTGGTGGTGCAGCCGGGCGGCACGGCGACTTTCGATCTCACGGCCAACGAGCCGGGCGACTGGGCCTTCCACTGCCACCTGCTCTATCACATGCACGCCGGGATGATGCAGGTGGTGACAGTGAGGCCCCTGGCATGATCTGCCATGCCTGCCTGATCGCCGCGATTTCTCTTGCCGCCCCCGCGGCGGCGCAGCAGGCGCTCGACCTGCCGCCCCCACCGCCACCCCGGCCGTTGCAGCTCCCGGGCGCGCCGCCGATCGTCGATCCGCACGCCGGGATGGACCATGGGGAGATGGACCATGGGGCACCGGCACCCAACATTCCGCCGCCAGCGCAAGCGTTCGAGGGACCGCTTCATGCCGCCGACGCGATCTGGGGCGTGGAACAGATGGCCCGGGCGCGCGCGCAGAGCCGCGTCCACCACGGCGCGATGACGACCGGCATGATCCTGCTCGAACGGCTGGAGGCGCGCCTATCGCGCGGCCATGACGCCTATCTGTGGGACGCGCAGGGCTGGTATGGCGGTGATATCGACCGCTTCGTGCTCAAGTCGGAAGGCAAGGGCGAAGTCGACGGCCGGATCGAGGATGCCGACGTTCAGGCGCTATGGTCGCGCGCCATCGGGCCGTTCTTCGATCTGCAGGCAGGCGTTAAGCTGGACTTTGAGCCCCAGACACGGTCGCACTTCGCGCTCGGCGTCCGGGGGCTTGCCCCCTATATGTGGCACGTCGACGGGGCAATTTACCTTTCGGATCGCGGCGACGTGACCACCAAGGCCAAGGCCGAATACGACCAGAAGATCACCCAGTCGCTGATCCTTCAGCCGCGGATCGAACTGGAATTGGCCGCGCAGGACGTTCCCGAACGCGGCATCGGACCGGGGCTGGTCAAGGCGGAGGCGGGCCTGCGTCTGCGCTACGAAATCATTCGCGAATTCGCGCCCTACGTGGGCGTCGAGTATGAAGCGAAGCTTGGCGAAACCGCCGATATCGCCCGCGCGTTGGGAGAGGACAGCGATGGTTTGGCGCTCGTTCTGGGCCTGCGCGCCTGGTTCTGAGCACTTGCAACATCGCCCCGCGTGGGCAAAAGCCCGCCCATGACCGAGCAGACCCTCATCGAAGCCGCCCGCGTGTCCAAGGCCTGGCCGTTCGAGGAGGCGAAGAAGCTGCTCAAGCGCTATCCCGAGGGCACCAAGCCCGACGGATCGCCGGTGCTTTTCGAGACCGGCTACGGCCCCAGCGGTCTCCCGCATATCGGCACTTTCCAGGAAGTGCTGCGAACCACGCTGGTGCGCCGTGCGTTTGAGGCGATGACCGGCGGCGCGCCGACGCGGCTGGTCGCCTTCAGCGACGACATGGACGGGCTGCGCAAGGTCCCCGACAACGTCCCCAACCGCGAAATGCTGGCCGAACATCTCGGCAAGCCGCTGACCCGCGTGCCCGATCCGTTCAACGCGGGGTATGAAAGCTTCGCCGCGCACAACAACGCCATGCTGCGCCAGTTCCTCGACCGGTTCGGGTTCGAGTACGAATTCGTCTCGGCCAGCGACCGCTACAATTCCGGCGCGTTCGATGGCGCGCTGCGCCAGGTGCTGCGCCAGAACGAGGCGATCCTCGACATCATGCTGCCGACCCTGCGCGATGAAAGGCGGCGGACGTATTCGCCCGTCCTGCCGATCAGCCCGGCCACCGGCGCGGTATTGCAGGTGCCGGTCGAGGTCGTCGATGCCGAGGCCGGCATCGTCCGCTTCACTGATGAGGACGGCAGCGTGGTCGAACAGTCCGCGCTGGGCGGCATGGCCAAGCTGCAATGGAAGGTCGACTGGGCGATGCGCTGGGTCGCGCTGGGCGTCGATTACGAGATGTACGGCAAGGATCTGACCGACAGCGGCATCCAGTCGGGCAAGATCGCGCAGGTGCTCGGCGGGCGGAAGCCCGAAGGGCTGATCTACGAGCTGTTCCTCGACGCCAACGGCGAGAAGATCTCCAAGTCCAAGGGCAACGGCCTGACGATCGAGGAATGGCTGACCTACGGCAGCGAGGCGAGCTTGGGCCTCTACATCTTTCCCAATCCCAAGAGCGCCAAGAGCCTGCACCCCGGCGTGATCCCGCGCGCGGTCGACGATTACTGGCAGTTCCGCTCGGCGCTGGCCGAACAGCCGCTCGACAAGCAATTGGGCAACCCGGTGTGGCATCTGCTTGGGACGACTGATCCGCGGCGCAAGGGCGCGGGGGACAACCTCCCTGTCAGTTATGCGCTGCTGCTCAACCTCGTCGGCGTGCTCGGTGCGGGCGCTAGCCGCGAACAGGTGTGGTCCTACCTTGGCAATTACGTGCCCGAGGCGGACCCGGCCCGGCATCCCGAACTGGATGCGCTCGTCACCACCGCGCTCGCCTACAACCGAGATTTCGTCGCCCCAACGCTCCAGCGCCGTGCGCCTACGCCGAACGAGGCCGCGGCGCTGCGCGAGCTCGATGGCTATCTCGCTGGCATTGGCGAGGACACACCCGCCGAAGACATCCAGACCGCTGTGTATGAGATAGGCAAGCGCGAGGCGTACGGCTTCGCAAATCTGCGCGACTGGTTCAAGGCACTGTACGAAACGCTGCTCGGCAGCGAGCAGGGGCCGCGCATGGGCAGCTTCATCGCGCTATACGGCGTCGCCAATACCCGCAAACTGATCGCCGAGGCGCTGGGCAACTAACCAATCAGCCCCATTTGCGGGTGCGGTACCATTTCGTAATCACATATTTGATCCCCGCATCGACCGGGCAGCCGGCGTGGAGCGTGTCGTCATTCGGGCTGCCATCGGGGAGGGCATTGTTCCACACCAGCAGCACCCCGGGTTTGGGCGTGATTTTGACCCCCACGTTGACAAACTGCGTTTCGCCACCTGCTTCGACCGCGTTCAGAAACGCCATTGCGGTCCAGCTCCGCTGCCCGCCGCGCTTGCGTTCCGCCTTCCAGTAATCTTCACTGGCATAGAACCAGTCGTTGTGCGGCTTGAACTGCTGGCCGGGCAGATAGCGCTGTCCCTGGATGGCTTCGCCGGTTTCCGGCTTCATCCCGAGCAGGTCGTCGATCCGGCGCGAAATCCCCGCCACGAACGGCTCGTGCGGGTCGAAGTTGCCCGAATACGAGGTGCGAAAACCGGCACCGTAATCGGTGTCGAACAGCTTGCTGGGCTGGGCCACCGCATCGATCATCAGGATCAGCCGCTGGCATTCGGCGGGCGAAAGGAAGTCGCCGAAAGCGAAAATCTCCGCCCTGTCCGTATCGACCTTGTAGGCTTGCGGATCGGCGGCAAGTCGCTTGCGGACCGCAGAACCGACCCGGGCGAGTGCATCCTTGTCTGGAGTCACTGACGTTTTTGCCATCGCGCGGTCCTACCATCGCCGCAGTGCGAGGCAAGATGCGCCCTTGCGGCCCGTCGCGCGGATGATAGGCTCCACCTACTCGTCAGCTGCAGGAGCCGCACATGGATCACGCCGCCAACAATCGCTACTCGAAGGGGGCGATGCTGTTCCACTGGGTGATAGCCGTCGCGGTGATCGTGAACTGGCGTATTGCCGAAGCCGCCGAGCATGCGGGATCGCGCGAGGCGGCGGGCGCCATCATGGCGAATCACAAGGCGCTGGGTATCCTCATCCTGCTGCTGACCGTCGCGCGACTTGCGTGGCGATGGAGCCACCCGGTCCCGCCGCTGCCGGGCGCGGGGTGGGAACGCGCGCTTGCACGGACGGTTCACGTGCTCTTTTATGTGCTGCTGATCGGGTTGCCGCTTGGTGCCTGGGTCGCCAGTTCTTATGCGCGGCGCGGGTTCGACGTGTTCGGGCTGATTGAATGGCCGCTGCTGCCGCTGGCCGAAAATCGCGAAGCGGCCGGCGCGATTTTCGATCTCCACGCGACCGGCGGCACAGTCTTGCTGCTGCTGGTCGTGCTGCATGTTCTCGGGGCGTTGAAGCACACCTTCATCAGTCGGGATGGCGGGCTACTGCGCATGCTTCCGTTCGGCCGCCCACCGGGCTGATACGCGAAGCCCCCGCCGGCGCCAGGCCGACGAGGGCTTGCTGAACGCTGCCTTCCCAAACCTCCCGGCAGCAGGGAGGGAACGGATTACCAGAAGAAATCGTGGATTACGTCCACCACTTCGCCACTGTAGACATTCACCAGCAGCACATCGTCATAATAGCGGACCCAGCGATAGGGGCCGTACACTTCCGGCAGGCGATACTGCCACGGATCGTTGATCCAATAACGGTTGCTGTAGAACAGGTTGCCCAGCGTGAAGCCGATGCTCAGGCGGCGATAGCTATAGTCGCGATAGGGGGAATAATAGCGGCCCGGCCGGAACAGATGCCGGTTCTGGTTGCGATGATAAGTCCAGTTGTAGCGATTGTTGTCGCGCCACCGACGGTCCCACCGACGCTCGTCGCGCCGGTCATCGCGCCATTCGCGCCGGTCCTCGCGAAAGTCGCGGCGGGCATCGCGGCGATCATCGCGCCAGCCCCGATCACCAGAACGGCGATCCGCGCGCCAATCGCGCCGGTCCTCACGAAAGTCGCGCCGGGCCTCGCGGCGATCGTCGCGCCAGTCTCCACGCCCGCGGTGGTCGATGTAGCGCGAATTGCGGTTCTGGTCGGCATATCCGACATTCCGTTCGACCCGGTCGGCGCGGTTTTCGCCGCGCTGTTCGATGCGATTGGCGCGGACATCGCCGCGTCGCTCGATGCGTTCGGCCTGGCGCTCGCTCCGATTGTCGATCTGGCGGGCCCGTTGCCACTCACCGCGATTGGCGGCCTGCTGCGCCCGGCGATCGCCGCCTCGCTCGACCCGGTCGGCGCGGCGCTCGGAACGATTGTCCACCCGGTCGGCGCGGCGCTCGCTTCGCTGTTCTATCCGTTCGGCACGCTGCTCGGCGCGTTCGGACCGATCACGCTGCGCGGATGCCTGGGTGGTAAACGCGGTCAGCGACAGCGCCGCGGCCAAGGCCGTCATCGCGCTGCCTTTCAATAGAGGTTTGATTGTCATGTCGTGGCACTCCGTTCGTTCTCTCAGAACGCCGCGCCCACCACGAGCGGCCCCTTTCGATCGTGCCTGGATTACGATGAGTCGACTGACCGGTTTGTGAACCAGTCATACCGCCATTCGTTCAGGTTGGAGCCTCCACTCGTTAACAAATTACCTCGTCAGCTTCTTGTATGCCAGTCGTGTCGGCCGGTCCGCCGCGTCGCCAAGCCTGCGCCGCTTGTCTTCCTCGTAAGCCTCGAAATTGCCTTCGAACCATTCGACGTGACTGTTGCCCTCGAACGCCAGGATATGCGTCGCGAGGCGGTCGAGGAAGAAGCGGTCGTGGCTGATGACCACGGCACAACCCGCGAAGTTTTCGATCGCGTCCTCAAGGGCGGCCAGCGTTTCGACGTCGAGGTCGTTGGTCGGCTCGTCGAGCAGCAGCACGTTGCCGCCCGCCTTCAGCATCTTGGCCATGTGGACGCGGTTGCGTTCACCGCCCGAAAGCTTGCCGACGTTCTTCTGCTGGTCGGAACCCTTGAAGTTGAACGCACCGACATAGGCACGGGTCGACATGTCGTGGCCGTTGACCTTCATGTAATCGAGCCCGTCGGACACTTCCTCCCATACGTTTTTCTTGGGATCGAGGTGGTCACGGCTCTGGTCGACGAAGCCGAGGCGCACGGTCGAACCCATCTCCACGCTGCCGCTATCGGGCGTTTCCTTGCCGGTCAGGATCTTGAACAGGGTCGACTTGCCCGCGCCGTTGGGGCCAATCACGCCGACGATGCCGCCCGGGGGCAGGGTGAAGGAGAGGTCTTCAAACAACAGCTTGTCGCCATAGGCCTTGGAGATATTCTTGATCTCGATGACCTTGCCGCCCAGCCGCTCGGGCACCTGGATGACGATCTGCGCCTTGCCCGGTTTGCGGTCGTTCTGCGCTTCCTGGAGCTGCTCGAACTTGCGGATGCGCGCCTTGGACTTGGTCTGCCGTGCGGCCGGGGTCTGGCGGATCCACTCCAGCTCTTCCTTGAGCGCTTTGGACCGGCCCGACTCCTCGCGGCTTTCCTGCTCAAGCCGCTTGGCCTTCTTTTCGAGGTAGGTCGAATAGTTGCCTTCGTAAGGATAGTACGACCCACGATCGAGTTCGAGGATCCAGCCGACCACGTTGTCGAGGAAATAGCGATCGTGGGTGATCATCAGCACCGCGCCGGCATATTCCTTGAGGTGGTTTTCCAGCCACTGGACGCTCTCCGCGTCGAGGTGGTTGGTCGGTTCGTCGAGCAGCAGGATCGACGGCTTCTGAATGAGCAGGCGGGTTAGCGCGACGCGGCGTTTCTCACCGCCGGACAGGTCGGTAACGGGCCAATCGCCTGGCGGGCAGCGCAGCGCCTCCATTGCAATCTCGAGCTGATTGTCGAGCGTCCACCCGTCGACCGCATCGATCTTGTCCTGCAGTTCAGCCATTTCGGCGCCCAGCGCGTCGAAATCCGCGCCGTCCTCTGCCATTTCCATTCCGATCGCGTTGAACCGCTCGACCATGTCGGCGGTTTCGCGCGCCCCATCCTTGACGTTTTCGAGCACCGTCTTGGTCGGATCGAGCTCGGGCTCCTGCTCCAGATAACCGACGGTGATGTTCTCGCCCGGCCAGGCCTCGCCGGTGAAATCGGTGTCGATCCCCGCCATGATCTTGATCAGGGTCGATTTGCCTGCGCCGTTGGGCCCGACGATGCCAATCTTCGCGCCCTGGTAGAACTGCAGGTTGATGTCCTTGAGCACCGGCTTGGGGGCGCCGGGAAATGTCTTGGTCATGTTCTTCATGACGAACGCGTACTGGGCGGCCATCGGGTGGGTCCTCGTGATCTGTTCGGGTGCGGGAGAGTTGGCGCGCAGATAGGCTGTGCAGGGGCGGGGAACAAGCCGGAGTTTGATACCCAAGCGATGCTGCCGCCGAACCGCCCGCGCCTACGTCGACAATCGCCGCGCCGATATGCTCGGGCAGCAGCCTTGGATGGACAAGCTGGTCGGGGAGACAGGATTCGAACCTGCGACATCCTGCTCCCAAAGCAGGCGCGCTACCGGACTGCGCCACTCCCCGACGCGCTCTTGCTGGCCTACCAACCTCGCGGTTGGTCCAGGCCATTACATTCTCGGCCTACCGCCTGGCGGCTACTTGAGGCCATTTTATTCCTCGGCCTACCGCCTGGCGGCTACTTGAGGCCGTTTCATTCCTCGACCTGCCGCCGGGTGGCTAAATCAGGCCGATTTGTTTGCCACGCGCATCCTGGTGGGCCCGGCAGGACTCGAACCCGCGACCTAGCCGTTATGAGCGGCCAGCTCTAACCAACTGAGCTACAGGCCCATGGATGCCGTTGGGCGAGCGGCCCCTAACCCGCGCGGGGCGCAAGGGCAAGGGGTGACACGGAGGCATCATCGTCCGCGCACCACCGATCGCATTATTTCTGCCACGCTCGTCGATTTGATCCCGCGGCGCCGCATGTAATCATAGACACCGTCCAACCGCTCATAGAGACGCTCGACGTCGTCCTCGCTCCGCACATAGGGCGTATGACCGGGGGCAATCGAGGGGCTGTGAAGCGACAGTACGATGACCGGCAGGCCATCGTCGATCGCGATGTCGATCCCCCGGATCGCTTCGTCGAGCGTTATGCCCTCTGGCGTAAGCGCGATGCGTTCGAGCAGGCCCACCCGCGCCAGCGCGCCGCGCATGCGGGGCAGGCGCTCCGCCAGCGGGTGGATCCAGCGCCCTTGCCGCCGCAGCATGCCCCAGAACACCGTCGTGACCGGCAATTCGAGCAGCGATTGTTCGTCATCGATCCAGTAAGGTTCGATCGGGTGCGCGGAATAATCGGGGCCGTGACCCGCGCGATAATCGAAATTCGCACGCACCGAAGTGTCGATCGCCACGCCTGCTTCGCGCAATATCTCGTGTGTGCGGGCGCCCAGGCCATACCGTCCGGCGCGGTACGTCAGCGGGACTATGCCGCTGCGGTCCTCGATCAGGTCGCGCAGGGCCAGCAGCTTGGCCCGCTCCAGTTCGAACGGCAGATTGCCCGCATAACTGTTGCGGGCATTCGTTTCCTCCTCGAACGGCGGATTGACCCATGGATGAAGCTGGATGCCAATCTCGGCCCGGCCTTCACGGGCGGCTGGCACAAGCACGTCCATTGCCACGGGCGAGGAGGCGATGGGCCAGTCGACAAGATAGTGCGGCACCACCCCAATCCCGTCGCAGAAGTGCTGGAATTCCGGGAAGCGCGCTGCGTGGGTGAGGCCATGCCGGTCGCGCGTGAATGGACCGTTCCAGTCGAATTCTTCTTCGGTGTCGACGGTCAGCAGGACACGCTGGCCGAAATCCGGCGCGAACCGCGCCCGGGCGGTGGCTGGGGGTGGTTCGACAAGCGATCGTATCACATTCTTACCGCACCCTTTGCGCGCGCGGCAGCTTGCGATCCGCCGGGGTCAGCCGGTTTCGCGTTCCCGCGCCTTTGCATCGCTGGCGCTACGAAGCCGTAGGGGAGCGGTCAAGAGCGGCAGTGTCAGGACAATGCTGTCGCCGATCCGCACCAGGCCGCCGCCCGCGGCGACAGCTTCCGCACGCGCTAGTCGGAGCGAGAACCCCGCGCCGAATGCGCCCGCGCTCAATGCTCCGCCGGTCGGACGGGCGCTGGCCGCGAACAGGTCTTGTTCGCCCGCCAGGGTCGCCGGCAATTCGCAGGCGAGCCGCGCCTCGTGCTCCACGGCGGCGAAAGTCAGTCCGAGTTGTTCCCCGCCGCCGGTCGCCCCCGCGAGCGTCGCCAGTAACCGCCAAACCAGCAGCTCGGTATCCGCCGCCGACAAGCCGACCGCCAGGGCATCATCGTTGCTCTCGAGGGCAAAGCCCGCCATCCGGGCGGCGAGCACGGATTGGAGCTGCGCGGCGGTGGCCCGCGTGACCATAGCAAGATCGCACTCGCCCGCCTCCGGCACCAGCGCGCCTGTTTCCAGCCGGGCGAGTCGGTCCAATTCCTCAAATCCGGCCAGCAGCCTGGCGCTGTCGCCCGCGATCGCGGCGGCGTGGGCGCGATATTCGTGGGGCACGGGGCCGAACAGCTGCTGCTGGATCACTTCGGCAAAACCCTGGATCGCGTTCACCGGTGTGCGCAGCTCGTGGAGGAGCTGGCGCAGGCGATCGGCCTCCCCGCTATCGGCGGAAGGCACCAGGCTGTCGCTTTCGGCACGGCGAAATCGGCCGGCATGGCCCAGGAAATGACCGCCCTGTTCGGCGAAGCGGGGTGCCGCGTCGACCAGCCAATCGCCCACGATCATCGGCGCCCCCGACAGCGTGACGCAAGTCGAAATGAGCGGCTGGCGCGTGGCGACGGCGCGGGCGGCGGTCGTCGCGGTGTCACCCAAGCGCGCGCCGATCAGCGCCGGGGCGACCGCCCCTTCGGCCCAATCGATCCGCCCTTCCGTATCGGCGGTAAATGCGAACGCGGCGGGGGCCACGCGATCGCTCTCGATCGTCCGGTCGCCCAGCGGCAGACGCGGCGCGTCGGGGCCGCCGACAGGTTCGCGCGTGCGGCGGAATTGTTCGATCCGGCGCACCAGCGCCCTGATCTCGGTGTCTTCCGCGACAGCGACGGGCTCCGCCGCCCGCTCCGCCGACGCCTGCCCTTCCTCGTCCGCATCCCGGGTGGCGGGTTGGGGCAAGCCGCGATCGTGAACGCCCAGTCGCTCCAGCAGCGCCAACGTCCCCTCGTCGAGGTCACGGCGCAACCGCAGGAATCCGCGAGCCCGGATCGGCAGGCGCGGGATAAGGGCACTCCAATCGCCCTCGTCCAGGCGAGCTCGAAACAGGACGACTGCGGCGACCTCCGGTTCGTCTTCGGCCAAGTGCATGACGAGCTCGGGATTGCGGATCCGCAAGGCGGGGTCACGCAGCATCGCGGCGCGTTCAGCCGGCGGGATCGCCTCGCCAAGCGCACCGAGGCGAAGCCAGGCCGCGGCGAGCTGGGTCGATTGACCCACCTTGCCTGGCGCCCCCAGCAGGTCAACTAGCTGCCGAAACTGCGTGCGCGCCGCCCCGGCACCACTCGCGCGGTGTCGCAGAACGGTCGCCAGGCGGTCGTCGAACAGCATCGAATCTCCGGTGGGAAGCGGCTGGAGATATACGCCCCCATTGCCGCAATATCAGCCCCCGCCGGGCGCAAAATCCGCTACACTCATCGCGTTGCAAAGCGGGACGATTGCTGGCAAGGATAATAATATTAGGCTCGTATACGTGCCGGGGCGTTAATCATGTCTCACGCATGTGACATTCGAATCAATTCACTGGACGAAAACGGGGGCGCTGAATGGCCAATCTCGACACGATCGATCGGCGTCTTCTGGCCGAACTGCAGGACGAGGGGCGGATCACCAATGTCGAACTGGCGCAGCGCGTGGGTCTGACCGCGCCGCCGTGCCTGCGCCGCGTGCGCGCGCTGGAGGAAGATGGCGTCATTCGCGGTTACCATGCCGATCTCGACGCGGCCAAATTGGGCTTCGCGATCACAGTGTTCGCGATGGTAAGCCTGAAAAGCCAGGCGGAGGATTCGTTGCGCGAATTCGAAGAGCACATGCGCTCGCTGCCCGAAGTGCGCGAATGCCATATGTTGAACGGCGAGATCGACTTCATCCTCAAGATCGTTAGCCGCGACCTGCAAAGCTTCCAGGAATTCCTGACCAGCAAGCTGACGCCCGCGCCCAACGTCGCGAGCGTCAAGACCTCGCTGACGATCCGCACCGCGAAGAGCGCGCCGGGCGTGCCGCTGGAATAGCGGGCGGTGAAGAAGGATCGCGATGACCATGTCGGTGGAAGCGGTCATCCCCGCAGCGGCGGCGGTAGCCGTGTCGCTCGTCGGCTTTTTGCACGCGCGGTTCATTACCTTTAAGTATGATCGCGCACTCGCGGCAGAAAACGATGCTGGTGACGGGCCAGGGCATGATGCGACTATCACAGTCGATCTCGCCGACGTTGAGAGGTCGCTATCTTCGCAGGGCATCAATCCCGGACGCCTGACCGAATCGTTCAGCGGTGCCCGGCACAAGACGATCGAAATTCCGATCAAGACTGCACACCGTTAAGTCAGCCCGCGCGCCCACCCAGCCATTCCTCCAGCCACTTGATCGAATAGTCGCCGCTCAGCACATCGGGCTGACGCAGCAGTTCCTGGTGCAGGGGGATCGAGGTCTTGACCCCGTCGATCGCCATCTCCTCCAGCGCGCGGCGCAGGCGCATGATGCAGCCTTCGCGCGTGCGGCCGTAAACGATCAGCTTGGCGATCATGCTGTCGTAATAGGGCGGGATCGAATAGCCCGCGTAGAGCCCTGAATCGACGCGCACATGCATCCCGCCCGCGGCGTGATAGGCGGTCACTTTTCCCGGCGAAGGCGCAAAGGTCCAGGGATCCTCCGCGTTGATCCGGCATTCGATCGCGTGGCCGGTAAACCGGATATCCTCCTGGCCCACCGAAAGCGGCTTGCCGTCCGCGACACGGATCTGCTCGCGCACCAGGTCAAGACCGGTGATCGCCTCGGTCACAGGATGCTCGACCTGGAGCCGGGTGTTCATTTCAATGAAGTAGAATTCGCCATTTTCCCAAAGGAACTCGATGGTTCCCGCGCCGCGATAACCCATGTCGGCCATTGCCCGCGCGCAGATCATTCCCATACGGTCACGTTCGGCGGGGGTAAGGACGGGCGAGGGCGCTTCCTCGAGCACCTTCTGGTGACGCCGCTGGAGCGAACAGTCGCGCTCGCCCAGGTGGATGGCCTGGCCCTTGCCATCGCCGAAAACCTGGAACTCGATGTGGCGCGGATTGCCGAGGTACTTCTCGATATAGACGGTGGCGTCACCGAATGCGGCCTTGGCCTCGCTTCCGGCTTGCTGCATCAGGCTTTCGAGCTGGTCCTCACTGGCGCACACCTTCATGCCTCGGCCACCGCCGCCGCTGGCGGCCTTGATGATGACCGGATAGCCGATTTCGGCCGCGATTCTGCGCGCCTCCTCCGGGTCGGACACAGCGCCGTCGCTGCCGGGGACGAGCGGAAGGCCCAGCTTGCCTGCGGTGCGCTTGGCCTCGACCTTGTCGCCCATGGTGCGGATGTGTTCCGGCTTGGGTCCGATCCACGCGATGTCGTGCGCTTCGACGATCTCGGCGAATTTCGCGTTTTCCGAAAGGAAGCCGTAACCCGGATGGATCGCGTCGGCATGAGCGATCTCGGCGGCGGAGATGATCGCGGCGATGTTGAGATAGCTGTCGGCCGCAGGCGGCGGGCCGATACACACGGCATGATCGGCCAGCCGCACATGCATGGCGTCAGCATCCGCGGTCGAGTGCACCGCGACCGTCTCGATCCCCATCTCGTGCGCGGCGCGATGGATGCGCAGCGCGATCTCGCCGCGATTGGCGATGAGTATGCGCGAGATCGGCATCGGATCAGCCGATCACGACCAGCGGCTGGCCGTATTCGACCGGCTGCGCGTTCTCGACCAGGATGGCGCTGATTTTCCCCGACTTGTCGGCGGTGATCGGATTCATGACCTTCATTGCTTCGACGATCAGGAGCGTATCGCCTTGCGACACGTTGTCGCCGATGCTCACAAAATTGTTCGCGCCAGGCTCGGGTGAGAGATAGGCGGTGCCGACCATCGGCGACTTAATTGCGTTCGCGTGATCGGCCGCCTGCTCGGTGGCAGTCACCGCCGTCGCGGATGACGCGGTCGGTGGCGGGGCCACGGCCGAGGGCGCCGCGAACATTGCCGGGGCAGCAATTCCCCCACGGGCGACGCGGATTTTCCGCTCGCCATCCTCTACCTCGATTTCCGTCAGCCCGGTCTCGCCCAGCAATTCGGCCAGCTCGCGCACCAGCGCGGTGTCGACATTCATGCCGGACATTTGCCCGGTCGCGCCCTTGGTATCGGCCATGATAGCCCCTTAGTGTCCGTCAGGCCGCCGCCTATGCGCGGGCGGCGCCGGGCTGGCAAGGGGGAGGGCGGCGAAAGTTACAGTTCCGCGACGAGGTCGAGCGCGATGAGGTAGCTTTTCGCGCCATGCCCCTCAACGGTTCGCGCGGCGGCGAGGCCGACATAGGAATGATGGCGGAACTGCTCGCGCGCCTTGGGATTGGACAGGTGCACCTCTATCACCGGCACCCGGATCGACTTGATCGCATCATGAAGGGCGATGGAGGTGTGCGTGTAGCCGCCCGCGTTGAGCAGCACCGCCTTCGCGCCCTCGGCTTGTGCTTCATGCAGCCAGTCGATCAGGTGCCCCTCGTGGTTCGATTGGCGCAAATCGATGTGAATTCCGAGTTCGCGCCCACGGTCGTCCAGCATCCCGGCAATATCGTCGAGCGTGTCCGAACCATAGATTTCCGGTTCGCGCATGCCGAGGAGGTTGAGGTTGGGGCCGTTAAGTACGTAAACGATATCGGTCATCCACGGCGTTTAGCGCGGGATGCGTTCAACTGTCGACGCCCTTGACTTTTCCCCATTGCCGCGCCGCCGTATAGCCGAGATAGCCAGTCCCGAAGAGCGCGTAGAGTTCTTCCGGCAGCGCGCGCAGATAGGCGGTGATGCCGGTGCTGATCGCATGCGCCGTATCGTCGTTGATAGCTGATATCAGGCCCATGGGCAGCGCGAACAGCACCAGCGCGTACATCACATAGAGGAAGCTGGGACGGGCGCGACTGGTCCAGGGATCGCGCGAGTTTGCTTCGGCGACGATTGCGCCAAGGCGCACCTCGATTTGCCTGAGTTCTTGCGAACCCTCCAGTGCGAGCAACTCGAGCTTGGCCCGGGCACGCGCGTCCTTGTCGGGGATGATCTTGTCGATCAGCGCGGCCAGGGGGCCGACCAGCGTTTCGATGAGTGCCACGATGCGTCTCCATGTCGAATCGCGGACATTGATAACCAAATAGGTTTATGTAGGAAAACTTTAAAAGCCATGTTGGTCAATTCATTGGGGCGTTGAACCAGATCATCGGCTGTCGTAAGGGATAATTGCGGATGATCTCGGGCACGGTCGGTGCCGGGTCCAGCCGCTGCCACAGGCCGACGAATGCGGGCATGGATAAGGTCGTACCTCCCACCAGCAGGGCCGGATGGCGGACGGGCCATTGATCCCAATACTCCACGTCGCGCGCGTGGGGCCAAGCCTGCTTGTCGGCGATAAATGGAACCATGTAGGACAGCGCGTCCGCAAGCGAACCTCCACCTGCCCGTGGACGCGCGCGCCAGATGGATGCATCGCCTGGCGCCGCCAGATGGGCGAGGCCAGCCAGCACATCGAGGTTGAACAGGCTGTATCCATATGGCTTGGTCCGCGCGAGTTCGAGCGGTTGGCTGCCATCGGCCGCGATCTGGTTGGCAACCAGCGTCTCGACCAGCGTTCCCCGGCACCATGCAATCAGCGAGGGGTTGCCGGTAAGGCGCGCGAACGCCGCCACCTGGAGAGTATAGCAACTGCCGTGATTGTTCTTCTCGTCGCGCTCAGCGATCCCGTTGGGGGAAGTCCACATCCAGTTGAGGTAATCGGCGAACCATTTCTGCAAGCGTGTATGGAGAGATTTCCGCAGTGGCAGGATGGCCGCGGCCAGCGCAACTTCGACGAGGTGCAGCGTATCAATGATGCCGATCCCCCGGCCGGTGTTGTGTCCGATGATTGCCTGCGCGTGCTCGAGATGTGGCGCCATTCGCGTGCCGGGTGTGACGAACCAGGCCGTCAGGTGCCGTTCTGCGGCGTCGGCGTAGCGCCGTGCACCCGAAACCATCCACGCCGCCGCCAGCGCGGGGACGGCGAGCGAGAGGCGGATCAAGGCCTGACGGTGCGCGTCGAACCGATCGGGGTTGGATAGGCCGTCGCGGCGGATGAAGGGTGCCGCCGGATCACCGGGATCGGGCCACCAGTAATCGCCTTCGGAATAATAGGCATGCCGGCCGCCCGGGCTGCGCGGCGCGGTATAGCTGGTGATCGTGATGGGCACCTGATTGATCCAGGCATCGGCTGAGGCAAGTACCCGCGCCGTTTCCGTGTCGTCGATCAAAGGAGAGCGGCCGAGACGGGTGCGTTCCAAGCCCGCGCATCCGGTCGCGAGCGCCGCTGCCGTGAAACCAATTCCCATCCGCACCACATTGCGCCGATCGAGGCTCATCAAATTCTCCCAGCCGGCTTTGTCCACGGTCCGGACTATCAACGTCTTTTAGCGGGTAACCGGTGTCAACGCATCAGGTTTGCGTTAGGCCTGAATGCCGTTGTCGGCCCGAAGTTGCCGGATTGTGCCGGAGCGGGTCAAACTGGGCGCGTATGCGTTCACCGGTTGCCCATCCGATGCGCGATGCCCTATAGCCCGGCCATGCGTCACCGATGTGGAAACCGGAGACCAAGTGCGGGCGTGGTTCCCGTGTCCGCATCCCTGTCGCAATCAATCGGCGGCCGCCGCGAAGCGCGCACCGCGTGAGCAACGATCGGCGTGATGCCCTGCTGGCCGAGGTCTACGAAGAGCTCAGGGCCGCCGCGACACGCATCATGCGGCGCGATGCCGATATCGTTACCATGCAGCCGACCGAACTGGTCAACGAGGCCGCCATCCGCGTGGTGGGGATCGAGCGCATGGCGTTCGCCGATCGCCAGCACATGCTCGCAACGTGCGTGCGCATCCTGCGACAGACGATGATCGACCAGATCCGGCGGAAACGGGCGCAAAAACGGCAGGCGCCCGAAGTAACCGTGGTCCTCGCTGAAATTGGTCGCAGCGTGGATATCGACGAACTCGGCGATCTGCTCGAACGGCTGGAAACGATCGCACCGGAATACGCGCAGGTCATCGACCTGCGCTTTTTCGTCGGTCTCACCATCGAGGAAATCGCGCTAACCCTTGGCGTCGCTCCGCGCACGATCGACCGCCGCTGGCGCGCGGCGCGGGCATGGCTCGCCGAGGCGCTCGACGCGAACAGTCGCTGAACGCGCCTCGCATCATCTAACTTTTTCGCTTTCCGCCTGTCGTCCTTTCCGTCCGCGTCGCGCCTTGATGGTTGATGACGTGGAGGAGGGCCGTCGATGCGTGGGGTGTTGTTGTTGTCCATGATCGCGGTCGGGTTCGCTGGAGCGGTCCCGGTGCCCGCCATCGCGCAGGACCGGCTGGCCACTGGGATTGGCGGGACTAGCGTGGCCGACGGCGCCAGTCGCGCGCTGGAAGATCTCGCCACGGGCGAGCAGGTTCTGATTGGGCCAGCCGATGCCACGGCGCGATTTGCCGGGCGCGATGTCAGGCTCGATGGTGCCTTGGCCGTCTTCGGCTATGCGAGCGACGTGGCCTATATCGTCGTGCTTGATGGCGAGGCAATGATGGGAGGGCAGATCGCCCGGCCGGGCCGAATGCTCCTCATTCCCCCGTTTGGCGGCGCGATCGCGGTGGAGCGGTTCGACGCCGCGCGCCTGCGCGATGCGCTGCCGCCGGAAAGGAGCGGGCCTGCTTTCCAGATGGCGCGCGCCAGGCTGGACTATCTCGCCGGGCGCCAGGCCCCGGCGATCGCGCTCGGCCGTTTGCAGCGGACCAGCTTCAACGTGGCCGCCTCGGGATCGGCGAGCCAGGAGGCGCGCCGCCGGGCGATCGTGGGCAGTAGCGCGATCCGCGCGATCCGGTTTTCCGATGACAATTCGATGCCCGGCGTCGTGCGCGATATCGTCACGGGTACGGCCACCGCGCTGGTGACCGGTGACGCGGAGCGATTGGCTCAGTTCATCGATCCATTGCCGTTTGGGCCGGATGGAACATCAGCCCGCACCGCATTTGCCGAAGCCCTGATCGCGCGTGAGGATTGGAGCCGCAGGCTCAGCGGGGCGGTAATCGTGCCCGGCGCCGGGGATGCCTTGTGGCGGCTGTCGGGTCCAGGCGGAAATACCACGTTTCGCCTCAGGTTGGGCGGCGAATTTCCCTTCATTGAATCGATCGACACGGGAGAGCAAGGATGATCGGTATATCCGGCCGACTGGGGTTTGCCGCATCGAGCGCCCTGGCGCTGGCGCTGGCGCTGTCTCCGGTGATCGCGCAACCGGCGTCGAGCAACGACGCGGTCATGCCAGTGGTGCAGACGCGCGGCCTCGTGCTGATGATGACGCAAACCTATGATGGCGTTGCGACACGCTCGGTCAGCCAAAAGGTCGGCCTGGCGCAGTCCGAGCGGGGCGGCGACCGCTGGATGGTGGTCGTCTATGGCGAAGGCGCAGCGGTCGAGCGCGAGGGGCGCGCCATGTCGCTTGGCCGGTTTGAGAATCGCGGCGGCAGCGAACTGGGCCTGCTTTACGACGCGGGCGACCAGACGCTCAGCGGCGACGATCAACTCGCGCGGTTCTTCAACCTGTTCGCCCGCCCGCTGATCGACCGTTCACCGGCGGCGGCATCGGCCAGATGGACCCTGCGCCTGACGCCTGACCAACTGGGGATCGTGGGGACGGCCGGAGGCGGACTTGGCGCGACGCTCTCGCGGCAAAATGTCGCCTGGGATGACCGGCGCTTGCTGCTGGTCGCTTACACCGTTCCAGCGTTCTCATACCGGACGATGGACGGCGCGAACGTGGCGCATTGGGCGCGCGGCGCCGCGCTGACCGACCTCTTGACGGGGGAGGTGCTGTGGAACGCCAGCCTCCACCGCGCGGTGGGTCAGGACGGCGGCGCGCAAGCGCGCCCATACAGGTACGCAATGAGCGCTCATGCGTTCGACGAGGCAGGCAGGCCAAAAATCGATGTCAACGCCATCGACGCGATGCGTCCCTTGCTCGAAGCGATCCAAGGCGAAGATGCGCGTTCGCCATTGCCGATCGTCGCGCGGCCTCATGGTGGGGCCGATCAGGCACCTCTCGAGCTCGCCACCTTACTCGATCTCGCGCTCCTGTCCGCCGGACTGGGCGATACGGGCCTGCATGCGGTGGGGCTGGGCGGGTTTCTCCTGAGCCGAACGGGCGCCAACCAACCGCAACCCTTGCCGTCAACCATCAGTGGAGCGAGTCGATGAGCCGGATATTGCTGCTGGTCGGCGCGGCGTCCACCGCACTGACGTCGTTTCCCCTCCACGCCCAACCCAGCCTTAATCCGCCGCCGATCGCCCCGCGGCCTGATGCCACGTCGGGAATTTATCCCGCCGGCCAGAACGCAATCGCCGACATGACCGCGAGTTTCGGCGCCATCCCTGATCCTTTCCTGCAGGCGGTCGAGATCGTCAGGGATTTGGGCCCCAACATTACCGAGGCGCAGTTCGTCCAACGCACCGGGATCACGTTTGATGCCATTGTGCGACTCGAACAACGCGCGAACGCGCTTGCGGCGGATACCGCGCGCCTCCAGCGCCAAGTCGAATCGGTCCGCGCGGAATACGCGGCGGTAACGCGAGTGCTCACGTCGTTGCGCGCGACGATGGCGCAGACCGAAACCGTTGAAAGTCTCCTCGGCAACATGTCGGGCGTCAGTCTCTCGCTCATTCGTTCGCACGAGCAGAGGGCGCGCGAGTTGATGACCCAGTTAGCGCGCCTCGACGGGGAATTGCAGGCGAATATCCGGGTTGGCCATGCCACGGCCAAGGGGATCGGCGGGCTTACGGAACTGAAAACCGCGCTGCAGCGTAGCGGCCTGGTCGGGTTCGCCACCGGGCTCACCAAGGCGATCGAAAAATACAAGCTGGCGCCGGTTTTCACCGTGCTGGGCGGGATCGGCAGCATCCAGACCGTCTACACGGCAGCCAGCAATCTTGGCACGTTCGATCCCGGTATGGCCGGTGACCTGAAGTTGACCGGGAATTACGAAACAGGGGCTGGCAATCTCAAGGATGTCACCTTGACCCTGCTCGGCCTCGGCGCCGCAGGTGTTTCCGGCAATCCGGCCGCGATGCTGGAGGAAATACTCACTGTCAGCACCGGACGGCTGAGCGACATCTATATGGCATATACTGCATGGGAGGCAGCGGATGCCGAAGCCGAGCTCGCCCACCGGCAGTACCTGCTAACCCTGATGCGTCGCAACAAGCTGATCAATCAGCGTCAGGCGGCGGCGATCCAGGCCGACGTCGCGCGGCTGGGAGCGAATATCGACGCGCTCAACGCCGATCTCGATGCGCGCGCGCCAAACCCCGCGCGCGATCCGAACTGGCGCGACCCGCGCTATGATCCCGCGACCGGCCTGCCGATCCCGTCCTATTGGGCCTACTTGCGCGAAAACAGTCCGGAATCCCTCGTCCGGATGGGGATCGATCCGGAGGCGCCGGTCGGCGGGTGGCCCAACGGGGTGCGCCCACAGGATCGCCCGCGGCAGGCCGCCGCCGAACAGCCTCGGTTCCCGGACGGTCCGGGTTATCCGCAGGCGCGCCCGCGACCCAGGCCCGCCCCGGCGAACGGCGTTGCCACCGAAGCCGAGGAAGCGGGGGGCAATGTTCCAGCGGACGATGGCGAGGTATTCGACTTCCCCGAGGACGATGAAGAAGCGGGCGATATCGTGCCGGTCAATTCCGCCGAGGGTCGGGGTGGAAGCGGGCGCGCGGGCCTTGACCTTGACGTGACGCCGCTCGAAATTACCCCGCTTGATTTCGAGCCGGTCACCATGACACCCGTCTCGTTCGAACCACCTGAATGGGTTCCGCCGGTCTTTGAACCGCCAGAGTGGGTTCCCCCGGAATTCGATCCCCCGGAGCCGAGCCAGATCCCCTGGACGCGCTTCGACGAGGACGATGACGACGAGTACCCGCGCGGCGCGGACAATCTCGCCTATGACTTTGGCGACTTGTCGGGAACAGTCGCGACCGACCTCGAACCATGGCGTGAATGGCTGGCGGGACAGGACATGCTGTTTCTCTATCAGCTGGCCATATCGGCGGGCTATCCCAACCTTGCCTCGGCACTGGCCGATGCGCGTAACCTGATGCGTCGCGCGCGCGACACCGGCTTTCGCCAGTGGGCCTGGAGCCCGCCAGTCGCGACCGGTGCGATCGGCCTGTGGGCGTCCGAGGCCCAGCGCAACCTGGCGCGCGCGCAGATCATCCTGGGCGACCTGCTGGGTCAGAGCCGCGACATCTTCTCTACCGGCGGCCTGTCCGACATCGGCATCTCCGGTCTCGATCTCGCCTATCTCCTGCGGGATTTCGGGCTGCAGGATGGCGATGTGGTGGACATCACGCTGGAGCAATTCGGACGCACCATCTTCACGACGCGGCTTTCGCTGCTCAACGCGGGCACCAGCTTCAACCAGGTGTTGCGCCCGGGTGTCGCGCGGTTGGTGATCACCGCGGTCAATGAGGGCGCGATCTCGCCCAACACGGCCGAAATAGAGATCGAGAATGTCGTGCGCGGCGAATCCACCCAAAGCTATTCCCTGCTCACCGGGGAACAGGCGATCCTGCGGATCGAAAGCAATGCCAAGGGGCCGGCACAATGAGGGCGGCATCTTGGCTCGTTGTTGTCGCATCGCCGCTCGGCCTCGGCGCACCCCTTGCCGCCCAGTCGCTGCCCGACATTGGCCGCGCCGTGACCGAGGGCAGCCAGATCGAGGATGCGATCGCGCGGTCGACCCAGCGAAGGGAAGGCGCCCGCGACGACGAGGAGGCAATTGACGGCGAGGCGGGCATCTATGTCCTTAAGAAAGAGGACATCTTCTTCGTGGCTGCCAATGCGGGCCTTGCCTATTCGGACAATCCCCTGCGTACGGTGGACAACGTGGGCGGCAGCGGCTCGAACGAGGCGGGCCTTACGGTCGGCATGCAGACCATCGTCGCGGGCGACATTGATCTGGGCGCGTCGGTCAATTTCGAGACGACCCGCTATTTCGAGGATTTCGCGCCCTCCAACAACGTCGCCAGCGGTGCGCTGTCCGCCGGGACGGCGCTGGGTAAGACGCAGCTCTATCTTGGCCTCGCCGCATTCGGTGGGTGGAATCTGGACAGTGAACTGAAGCGGCCAAGTTCTTTCCACGGCGCAAGCGTGCAGTTGAGCGCCCCCGTTCCGGTCAGCGCAAACCTGCTCCTTCAACCCCTCCTGGTCGCCAGCCGCGTGCTCAGCGAAACGCAGGAAAACGACCTTTATTCGGTCGGGGGGCGGCTTACCGCCACGACCCGCGTCGGCATTGCGGTGGTATCGGCATCGGTGTCGGCGACCAGGTTCTGGTACGACAATTTCTACGAAGACGTTACTTTCGTCGCGCGTCGGGACTGGCAGTACGAAGCCGGTTTGCTGGCGGCCGTTCCCGTCGGCCGGAACGTGCGTCTCGCTGCTTCGGCGCGCTTCACCCGGCGTGATTCCAGTTTCTTCCTGTCCAACTACGACAGCCTCGACGGCGGTGTGGCGTTCTCGGCGCGATGGCAGTTCTGACCGGGCGGCAGGCGCGGTTCAGCCGGGGCAGTTCGTTGCCATGCGATCGCGCAGGATACGCAGGTTCACGTCCTCGTCGAACGGGGTCAGGAGACCGCGCCTGCGTAACTGGTCGAATTGCACCATCGCTTCTCGGTCCGCCGCGCAGGCGGCCCGCGTTCGCTTGCCCGCGATGAGGGCTTCGCCGACCAGAGTGTGCGAATAGGCGAGGTCGCGCGCGACAACAGGGGTGCCTTCGGTCTCCAGCAATCCGCGCAGCCGCGCCTGATGCGCGCGGATGCGCGCGATTGCCTCGTCAGTCCGCCCCGCCAGGCCGAGCGCTTGCGCGAGCGCAACCCGCATGACCGATGACTGCCTGCGTGCATTCCGATCGGATGGTTCAAGCTCGGCAGCGCGCGCCGCGAAAGCCTCGGCGGAGCGCAATGTCGGAATGGCTTCGTCGTACCTGCCCAAGCTGGTAAGCGTGGTTCCGACTTCCCACGCCACGACAGCCTGTCGGCCCCGGAAATACGAACTCTCGCCGGCATCGCTAACTGCCAGGCCAACCAGGCGCGAGCTATCACGGTACATCGCGAGCGCTTCATCAGGTCGTTTCAGGTAATACGCGGCTTCGGCCTTGAGCGATAGCGCACGGGCACGATCGAGCCTCGACATGCCGGAGTCGATGTCCGGCATCAGCGCGAGGCTTCGATCCGCCGCCGCCTCCTGTTCGGCAAATCGCCCTTGCCAGCCGCGAAGCTCGGCCAAAACAATGGCAAATTCTCGTTCGAGCGCTGGATGTCGCCGGCCCAGCGCCGAGATGGCGGCGCGCGCCTCCATCGCCAGGGCTTCCGCAGTCTCGACATCGCCCTTCATCCAGGCCGCAAGGCGGACGCGCTCGATCCGGATGCGGGCGATCAACTCGCGCGCATCGCGGCCGGGCAAGGGCAGCGCAATCGCCTCGGCCCGCTCGAGGTTTCGCTCGGACAGGTCCGCCAGGCCGAGGTTGGGGCGTCCGTTGCGGCCCTGCAGCATGGCGAGGTGGAGCAAGCCGTCCGCCGTTTCGAAGCGTAGGCCATCTGGCGCGTCGGCAGTCGCGGCCAAGCGCTCGAGATAGCGTTGCGCCTGGCCAGCCGCCTCGACCCGCTGCGGGAGCGATCGGGGCGAATGTTCCAGCGATGGGATCAGGTCGTAGAGCAAATACCGCGCGACCCCGCGCGCGTCTGCGAAACGGGCGTTTGCCTCGGCCCGCGCGGCGTCCGCGCGCCAAGACTGTACCGTGGCGGTGATTGCCAGCGCGGCGAGAGCCATCCCCGCCACGCTGGTCAACAGCAACCCCAGCCGATGGCGCAAGACGAACCGGCCGGCGCGATAGTGCCAACTCGCTTCGCCCCGAGCGCGCACCGGCACGTGCGCGAGGTGCCGCCGCACGTCCGAAGCAAAGGCCGAAGGGTCGGGATAGCGGGCCGCCGGATCTTCGGCGAGGGCCATCCCGACCATCGCCGCAAGGTCTCCTGTGAGCAGCCCGTGGGGCAGATGCGTGCCAGGGACGACCGGGCTTGTGCCTGGCCAAGTCCGATGACCAAGCATCGCCATCAGGAGCATGCCCAGGCTGAACACGTCGCCGGCGACGGTCGGTGCTTCACCCGCCAGCCGTTCGGGCGCTGAGAACCGACGGGTCAGCGGATAATGCGCCACCGTGGCTGCGGCTGATGCGTCAATGCCCTCGATCAGGCGGGCAATTCCGAAATCGAGCAGGTAGATCCGTCCCTCCGCATCCATCAGCACGTTGGACGGCTTGATATCGGCGTGGACGACCAACCTGCGATGCGCGAACGCAACCGTTTCGCATATCGTTTCGAACACCCGCAATCGTTCGAGCAGGGAGGCGCCACGCTGGTCGAGAGCGAGATCGACCGGCATTCCGTCGACGAAATCCATCGCCAGCCACGGGCGCCCATCCACTTCCCCGCCGTCGATGATGCGAACGATGGAGGGATGGTTCAACCGGGCGAGTATCCGCCGTTCCTCGGCGAAACGTGCCAGGACGCGGTCGTGTGCGATGTCAACGCGGATCAGCTTGATCGCGACGGTTTGCTCGAACAAGCCGTCGGCGCGCTGCGCCAGGACAACCGTTCCCATGCCGCCACGCGCGATTTCCCTTATGACACGAAAAGGCCCGATCCGCGCCGGGATTTCGTCATCGCATTCCGTCCCCGGAACGAGGCTCAGCGTGGGGAGCAGCGCCAGGTCGCGATCCCCGTACGACATAAGGCGCTGGACCCGCGTGAGGAGCTCGTCCTGCCCGGCGCACGTGGCGAATAGATATTCGTCCCGCGCATGCCGATCGTCGATGGCCAATGCCTCCTCGACAATACGCAGTGCCTCGACGTCAGACGCCATGCCAGCCCCCCGGCGGCGACCCGGGCGCAGAATAACCGTCGCCGGGGCACGTGTCAGCCCCCGTTGCCGCTGGCGTCGGCTGGAAGAGCAGTTCGGCCAACGACGCGACCCAGGACGCGTCGCCCCCGATCGAACACGGAACAAGCGGGCACAACCACGGAACGTGCGGTTATGATCGGCAGGGGAGGTTAAACCACTGGTCGGGACGAGAGGATTCGAACCTCCGACCCCCACACCCCCAGTGTGATGCGCTACCAGGCTGCGCTACGTCCCGAGCCAGTGGAGGGCGGGCCTATAGGGGGCGGTTGGCGGGCTGGCAAGCGCGGATCGGACGACAGGAAAAATCGGGTTCGTTTGCAGCGGGCTTGCTTTGCTGCTAGGCGCGCCCACCTAGCGCAAGGGGCGACGGCCGGGGCGGGGCAACCTGTCGCGAAGCGGCGCCTCCGCACCGCCCGAATTCTTATCCGATAGGCAGATTCCGATGCTCGACTTACTCGCCGCCGCGGCCGCCCCGCAACAGGCGCCCGCCTGGATGGGCTGGCTTCCCATCGTCGGCATGATCTTAATCTTCTGGTTCCTGATCATCCGCCCGCAGATGAAGCAGGCCAAGGCCCACCGCGAAAAGATAGCCGGTATCAAGAAGGGCGACCAGGTGGTCACGCAGGGCGGCATTCTGGGCAAGATCACTCGGGTCGACGAGCACTATGCCGACGTCGAGATCGCACAGGGGGTTAAGGTCAAGGTGGTCAAAAGCACCATCGGCGACATCGTGCCCCCGGGCGGCGCGGCCGCCAACGACTGACGGTATCGAGGGACCGGCACAAATGCTCGAATTTCCGACCTGGAAGAAGGTCTGGCTGTGGGGGATCACGCTGGCGTGCTGTCTGGCGGCGGTTCCCTCGATCTTCTCGATCGCCAACGTGCGCTGGCCCGACGCGCTGCCCGAGCCGTTGGTCAACCTCGGGCTTGATCTTGCCGGGGGCAGCCACATCCTGCTGGAGGCGGACGCTAGCCAGGTAGCCGAGCAACGGCTGGAAAACATGGAAGAGGCGGTTCGCAATGTCGCGCGTACCGCCGAACCGCGTATCCGCATCGGCGATGTTTCGACGCGCGGTGGACAACTGTCGTTCATGGTGGAAAGCACTGCCGACGTCGACCGGACGCGCGAACTGATCATGCCCCTGGTGAACGGCACCGGTCTCACGCGCGAATGGGACCTGCAGGTTGTCGACCAGACCCGTTTTGTACTGACGCCAACCAGTGCCGGGTTGGACCAGGCGGTGACCGACGCGATGGACAGTGCCACCGAGGTGGTGCGTAAACGCATCGACGAACTGGGTACACGCGAGCCGACCATCATCCGTCAGGGCGATACCCGCATCGTGGTGCAGGTGCCCGGTTTGCAGGATCCGGATCAGCTCAAGGCGCTGCTCGGCCAGACCGCGCAACTCGAATTCAAGCTGGTCGATCAGGGCGCCCTGCCCGCCGATGTCGCGCAGGGCATCGCGCCGGCCGGTAGCCAGATTTTTCCCTACGCACCGGGCAGCGACTTCGAGGGACAGTCGATCGCCGTGCGCCGACTTGGGGGTATACAGGGCGATAACCTGATCAATGCCCAGCAGAGCTTCGATCCGCAGACCAACGAACCGGTCGTCAACATCCAGTTCGACCAGCAGGGCGGCGCGCGGTTCGCCCGCCTGACGCAGGAGAATGTCGGCAAGCCGTTCGCGATCATCCTCGACGGACAGGTGATATCCGCACCGAACATCAACGAGCCGATCCTGGGCGGCAGTGCGCAGATCGCGGGCAGTTTCACGGTCGAGAGCGCGAACCAGCTCGCCATTTCGCTTCGTTCGGGCGCCCTGCCAGTCGATCTGGCGGTGGTGGAGGAGCGCACGGTCGGGCCCGATCTGGGCGCGGATTCGATCAGGCAGGGCGTGATCGCGATGGTTATCGGATCGCTCGCGGTCATCGTGCTGATGATGGCGACTTATGGGCGCTTCGGTGTCTATGCGACCGTTGCCCTGCTCATCAACGTCCTGATGATCCTCGGCCTGATGGCGGTGCTGGGAACCACGCTGACCCTGCCAGGCATTGCCGGTTTCGTGCTGACGATTGGCGCCGCGGTCGATGCCAACGTGCTGATCAACGAGCGGATACGGGAGGAGCGAAGGCGCGGGCGGCGCGTGGTCGCCGCGGTCGAGGCCGGATACAAGGAAGCCAGCCGCGCGATCTACGATGCCAACGTCACGAACTTCATCGCCGGGGTGTTGCTGTTCATGTTTGGCTCTGGCCCGGTGCGCGGTTTTGCGGTCGTGCTGGTCATCGGCCTGTTCACCAGCGTCTTTACCGCTGTGACCCTCACCCGGATGTGGGTCGCCGACTGGCTGCGCAAGGCGCGGCCCACCGAACTCAATCTGTAAGGGACCGCGACGATGCGTCTCCTCAAGCTCGTACCCGACGACACCAATATCCAGTTCCTCAGGTGGCGGGTCCCGTTCTTCGTGTTCAGCCTTGTGCTGATCATGGGAAGCTGGGGTCTGGTGCTGGGCAAGGGGCTGAATTTCGGCGTCGATTTTGCCGGCGGGCTGGAAGTTCGCGCGACCTATACCCAGAGCGAAGTCGCGCCGGTGGCGGAAATTCGCCAGCAACTCGAACAGATCGGCTATGAATCACCCACCGTGCAGCAGTTCGGTGATGACAACCAGGTCTCGATCCGCGTCAGCCTGTCCGAAGACCAGTCCGGCGACAAGGAAGCGGCGCAGGAGGCGGCTAACGCGATCGTCGCCGAACTGCGCGACGCCCATCCCGATTTTCGCCTCGACGGCAACGACAACGTGTCGGGCAAGGTTTCGGGCGAGTTCCGAAATGATGCCGCGCTGGCACTGGCGCTGGCGATGATCGCCGTGGCGCTTTACATATGGGTACGGTTCGAATGGCAGTTCGGCGTCGGGGCGCTGTTCGCTCTGCTGCATGATACTTCCATCGCGCTTGGGTTCTACGCGCTCACGCAGATTGAGTTCAGCCTGCAGAGCGTTGCGGCGGTGCTTGCGATTATCGGCTACTCGCTCAACGATACGGTCGTGGTATACGACCGCATCCGTGAAAACCTGAAGAAATACCGCAAGATGCCCATGGTCGAATTGCTCGACCTGTCGGTCAACGAAACGCTGTCACGCACTGTGATGACCACCTTGTCGCTCGCGCTGGCTTTGCTTCCGCTGATCCTGTTTGGTCCTGCCAGCCTGTTCGGCATGGCTGCGCCGTTGTTTCTCGCTCTGATCGTCGGCACATATAGCTCGGTCTATCTCGCCGCGCCGCTGCTGATCTGGCTGGGGGTCACTTCGGACAGTTTCGTGCCCGAGGAAACCGCCGCCGACCGTCAGGAGGCCGCCGCGCGCAAGCTCACCTGATGGGCAGGCCGGCCGCGAACCGGTCGTAAAGCGTGGCGAGGTGAGCGGCGTGTTCCGCCCACCCGAAATGCTCGACAAGCGCGGCCACGCGGCCCGGCGGCACGCGCCTGGCAAGAACCTCGCGCACGCCCGCGGCAACCGCTTCCGCGGTCCGTTCCACCAGGATCCCGCCATCGGGGGAGCGGATCAGCTCGCGCACGCCACCCACATCGGTGGTGACGACGGGCGTGCCGCAGGCGAGCGCTTCGACCCACGCATTCGCCAGCCCCTCGCTGCGGCTTGGCAGTATCATCGCATCCGCTGCCGACAGGATCAGCGGCAACAAATCGTGGTCAACACTGCCGATGAAATGCACGCGTTCGGCCACGCGCAGGTCAGCCGCCAGACGGCGCAGATGCTGCTCATCCTCTCCAGTGCCGACGAGCAGCAGCCGCGCATCTGGCAGATCCGCCAGCGCGCCAATCGCCAGATCCTGCCCCTTGCGGGCGATCAAGGCGCCGGTCGTGACCAGCAGCGGCCGGTTCTCGTGCAGTGTCAATCCCAGTGCCTCGCCCAGTCGCGCGCGAAGGCCAGAATGGCCAAGTGGGCGGAACCGGTCACGATCGAGACCGGTGTAGTGAACCGCGATCTTGCCGCGCTCCATTCCCATCGCGGCCATGTCGCGCGCGAGCGCTTCCGACACGGCGAGCAGGCCGACTGCACGCCGCGCCGCGTCTAACATCTGATCAGCGGCGAACGCCCGCGCGCCCCAGTATGTGATATCGCTTCCGCGGGCCTTTATCGCCAGCGGCACGCCGAGACGGTGGGCGATCCATGCCGCGGCGGGCCCGTCAGGATAGAAGAACTGCGCGTCGACGAGGTCGAACGGCGTGGCGTCGTGCAGCCGCTGTGCCAGCGGCAAGACCTTGCGCGCGATGATTGCGGGATTGATCCGCGCGCCGATGCGGGGGACGAGGGTATAGGCGGGTCGGTGGACCTCCACGCCATTTTCGGTTCCGTGCACCGTCGCGCCAACCAGGTCGCGGTACTTGCCGAAGGCAATCGGCGGGATACCTATGGGGTTGACCACCGTCACCTGCCAGTCGTCGCGCGCCGCCAGCGCCTCCAGCGAGCGGGCAACGAACGTGCCGAAGCGCGGGGCGACCGCGTTGGGGAAAAGCGTCGACAGCGACAGCAGTCGCTTCACAGCCGCCGCACCAGCATCTCCGCGACCGCGATCCAGGGCGGGTCATCCACCACCTGCTGCTTTTGCCCGGCGCCGACCGGCAGAACGGCCACGCGCGTGCCGTGGCGGTCGATCAATCGTCCGAACGCGAACCTGCCACCCTTGCGTGGGACCAGCACATCGCGATTGATCGCGCGGGCGCTGTCCTGTGGGTCGATCCGGCGCAGCCAGACCAGGTCGCCACTTTGATATGGTCCAGCAGACGCCTCCACCGCCAGCGCCATCAGCGGCGCGTCGCCGCCCAGTTCGGTGGGGAGTATGGCATCGCGCGGTTTGGCCAGCGCCTCGGCTCCGCCGCGTTCGAGCACGGCAACGACCTGTGGATGATTCGCTGCTTCCGAACGCACGATCGTTTCCGGGTCGACGCCCAGCGCCGCGCCGATCCGATCCATCCACTTGAGCGAAACGTTACGCATGCCCGTTTCGAGCCGGCCGATCGTCTGCGCCGTGGTGGGCGGATCGCAGGCGGCTGCAAGGTCGGCCAGGGTCCAGCCCTTTTCCTTACGCAGCGCGCGGATGCGGTTGATCATTCGTCACCTCGCTAACCCAAATGGTTTTTTCGCTTTCCTACAATAACCGTCTCAATGCAAGCGGTCGGAACCAGCCAGAGAGGAGACGGGCGATGAGGCGGCAACTGGTGGAGCGTGAATTGACCGATGAGGGGCCGCGGTTGGCGGGCGGGACGCGGGGCAAGCGGCGAACTGTCACGGTGAACCTGGCCGAATCGCCCCTGTCGTGGCTCTATGCTCGTGGCCACCTCGACGACCGTCTCCATGCCGCCGGAGAGCAGCTGCGCGCGGATTACGAACGCGCGCAACTGGGGCCGAACGTCACCATGCGCTGGGATCCCGTGCGAGTGAAAGGCGGCATTGACCGCGGGCTCAATGCGACCGAACGCCAGATTGCGGCGAAGGAACGTTTTCATGGAGCGATTGCCCACGCCGGACGCGGGCTGGAAGACGTGCTATGGCGGGTCGTCTGCGCCGGCGAGAGCCTGCCAGTGGCAGAACGTGCGCTGGCCTGGCCCGCGCGCAGCGGCAAGTTGGTCTTGCGGATCGCCCTCGACCGGGTGGCGGACTTCTACCGCATCACTTGAGCGATCCGGTCGCGCAGGGCGGGCACGACCTCGCGCTCGAACCACGGGTTGCGGCGCATGAACATGGTGCTGCGCCATGAGGGGTGGGGCAGGGGGAAGTAACGCGGAAGGAATTGCCGGAAGCCTCGAACCCGGTCCTCCAGCGTCCATCCGCGCGTTTCGGGCAGATAGCGTGCCTGGGCATATGTGCCGACCAGCAGCGTCAACCGGTCGTCGGGCAATTCCTCCATCACGCGGGGGTGCCAGTACGGCGCGCATTCGCGGCGTGGGGGCTTGTCACCGCCGCTGGCTTTGCCGGGATAGCAAAATCCCATCGGCACCAGCGCGACGTGGACAGCATCGTACATCGTGCGCGCGTCGAGCCCGGTCCATTGCCGCAGCCGGTCGCCGCTCGCGTCGTCCCACGGTACGCCGCTGGCGTGGACCTTGGTGCCCGGAGCCTGGCCGATGATGAGCAGCCGCGCGGTGGGCGAAAAACTGACCACCGGGCGCACGCCGTGGGGCAGGTGCGCCGCGCACAATGTGCAGGCGGCAATCTCGTCCTTGAGGGTCACCCCTCCACCATCTCCGCCAGTTCGAGCCAGCGTTCCTCCGCCGCATCCTTTTCGGCGCGGGCATTGGCGACGCCCTGGTTGATTGTCGCGAATTTTTGCGGGTCGCGGGTGTAAAGGTCGGGGTCGGCCAGCAATTTCTCACCCCGAGCGATGGCGGCGTCCAGTTCCTCGATCCGCGCGGGGAGCAGATCGTAATCGCGCTGGTCCTTGTAGGACAGCTTCCTGCTTGGCGGCGGAGGCGGCGCGGCGGGGGCGGACTCGCGCGCAGGCGCTGACGCCTTTTTCGGCGCGCCGCGATCCTTGCGCTTGGCCGCCCAGTCCTCGTACCCGCCCGCGACCACGTCGACGAAGCCGCTGCCGTCGAGGCCAAGTGTCACCGTGACCGTCCGGTCGAGGAAATCGCGGTCATGGCTGACGATCAGCACCGTACCCTCGTAATCCGCGATGACCTCCTGCAGCAGGTCGAGCGTTTCGAGGTCGAGGTCGTTGGTCGGCTCGTCTAGTACGAGCAGGTTGGATTTGCGCGCGAATTCGCGGGCGAGCAGCAGGCGGCTGCGCTCGCCGCCCGACATCACGCCGACTTTCATGTCGACCACGCCGGGATCGAACAGGAACTCCTTGAGATAGCCCTGAACGTGTTTACGCACCCCGCGCACATCGATCCAGTCGCCGCCCTCCGCCAGCACCTGGCGCACGGTCTTGTCGCCTTCGAGCAAACTGCGCTGCTGGTCGATCTTCACGCCCGCGAGCTTTGGCGAAATTTCGATCTTGCCGGAATCGGGCGCGATTTCGCCGGTCAGTAGCTTGAGCAAGGTGGTCTTGCCCGCGCCGTTCGCGCCGACGACGCCGATGCGGTCGCCGCGCTGCACGCGGAAGGTGAAATCGCGGATGATCTTGCGCTCACCAAAGGTCTTGTTGACGCCCTCCGCCACGATCACTGACTTGCTTTTGAACTCGGAATCGCTGGCCAACCCCAGCTTGGCGGTGCCTTTGGGCGCGATCATCGCTGCGCGTTGGGCGCGCATCTGCCAGAGCTTTTCGAGGCGGCCCTGGTTGCGCTTGCGCCGCGCGGTGACGCCGCGTTCGAGCCAGTGCGCCTCGATCTTGAGCTTGGCGTCCATCTTCTCCGCCGCCCGCGCTTCCTCGGCATAGACCGCTTCCTCCCACGCCTCATAACCGCCGAAGCCGACGTCCTTGCGCCGGAGGCCGCCGCGGTCGAGCCAGATGGTCGCGCGGGTCAGGCGTTTGAGGAACGTGCGATCGTGGCTGATGACGATGAAGGCGCCCTTGTAGCTTTCCAGCCAGCCTTCCAGCCACTCGATCGCGGCGAGATCGAGGTGGTTGGTCGGCTCGTCCATCAGCAAGAGGTCGGGATCCTGCGCCAGCGCGCGGGCGATGGCGGCGCGGCGTTTCTCGCCGCCGCTGGCGCTCTTCGCCGGGCGGCTCATGTCGATGCCCAGCTGGCCCGCGATCGCCTCGACCTCGTGCTCGGCGGGCGCATGCGGCGGCGCGAGGGCGAAGTCCATCAGCGTGGCATAGGCGGTGAAATCGGGTTCCTGCTCCAGCGTCACGATCCGCAGGCCCGGCTTCAGCTTGCGCTGACCCCGATCGGCCTCGATCCGCCCGTCGATCAGGCGGAACAGCGTGGTCTTGCCCGCGCCATTGCGTCCGATCAGCGCCAGCCGGTCGCGCGGGGCCACGTGCAGGTCGAGGCCATTGCCCGCTCCGTCGCCAAGCAGCCAGCGGCCGCCCTGCTGCAAGGCCAGGCCTTCCCAGGAAAGGATTGGAGGTTGCGCCATAGGGCGCGCGAGGTAGGCGCTCGCGCGCGGTGGGGCAAGCTAGGGTTGTGCGGCTTTCTGCGCCGCGACCATTTGCGCGACGTCTTCCAGCAGCGCCGGCGCATCGTACACGATGCCGTCCTTGATCGTCCAGCGCACCCCGCCGACGCGTTCGAGTTCGTTGCGCTCGCGGTTGAGCCGCAGGTGGCCGGTGCCATAGAGCACCTTGAAGTTCGCCAGCGGGTTCTCCGGCACGATCGCGAGGTCGGCCAGCTTTCCCACCTGGATCGCGCCGAAAGGCGGCTCCCCGCCCTTGCTCTCCCAGATTTCGCGTGCGCCGTTGATGGTCGCGGCCTGGAGCACCTCCAGCGGGCTCAGGCCCGCTTCCTGCAGCATCTCCAGTTCGCCGACATAGGCAAAACCCCAGGTCTGGTAGATATAGCCCGGGTCCGATCCGACTGTGACGCGCCCACCCTTGCGATGGAATTCGCGCGTCAGGCGCATCCACGGCTGGTAGAACTGGCGCCAGGCCACTTCGTCGCCGGTCGTCCAGTCGTGGTAATAGCTGCCGTGGTTGGTCAGGCTCGGCGCGTAGAACCCCATCAGCGAGGGCAGGGTGTAGCGTTCGTGCCATTCGAGATTGCGCGCGCGCATCACGTCGCGGCTGGCGGAATAGATGTTGAAGGTGGGGCTGAGCGTTACCTCGCTTTCAACAAGGAAATCGACGTAGGCGTTCCATTCCTCGCTGCCCGGCTCGACGATCTGGTCGGCCAGCCGCGCGACCCAGGCGAAGCGCGACTGTTCGTCGAGGTAGTTGTAGTCTTTGGGATAGCGTACCAATGACCCGTCGCCGAGCAGGCTCTCGAAATGCCCATAGAAATGCGTCACCCCGTCGAGGCCCAGCTCGACCGCCTTGCGCGCGTTGACCTGCGCGACCCCGCGCTGGCCGAGGTGCGCGACAGTGCCGAGGCCAAGCGTCTCCGCTTCGCTGAGGATCGCGGCGAGCACCTCCGGGCTTTCGGAGTTGAAGAACTTCACCCCGTCGTATCCGCGCGCCTTGATCCAGCGGGCCCATTCGCGACCCTTGGCGGGCGTATCGACCGCGCCGTTCGGCCAGACGTCGCCCGGCACGGCATAGGCATAAAGTCGCGGGGCGACGATGGTGTTCGCTTCGCTACGGCGCTTCTGGTCGAGCGAGGGATCGCCTTGCCCCCAGCCGAACCCGACCCCGCGCACCGTGGTGACGCCGTGGGCGAGCCACAGCTTGAAGCCGTAACTGGGCTGAGGCGCCTTGTCGGGATCGCCGTTATGGCCGTGCGTATCGACCATGCCGGGGATGACGTACATTCCGCGCGCGTCGATCACGCGGCCTGCGTTGGCCCACGCACCCTCGCGCGCGCCTCCCCTAACGATGCTCGCGATGCGGTTGCCCTCTATCACGATATCGACCGGCCCTTCCGGCGGGGCACCGGTGCCGTCGATCATGGTCGCGCCCTGGATGACGAGCTGGGGGAAGGGGCCGTCCCCCTCGCCGGCCACGCGATCTGACACGCGCTCCATCCCTTGCGCGGCGGCGATCGAGCCGTAGATCAGGACCAGGGCGAAGAAGGCGGCGCGGGCAAAGGTCATCAATCGGCTCCCAGTTCCGGCTGCGCTCTATCGCTGTGATTCGTCGCTGGAACAAGGCGGTTCAGCCGCGCGTAATGGGGGCGCGCCGACATCGCGGCCAAAGGAGAACCTGGATGACACGTATCGCGATTCCGATTGCCGCCGCCGCCATGGCGCTGCCCGCCGCAGCCCAGGCCGAAGTGCAGGTGGCCGCGCAAGGTCCGGTGGTCGAACTGAGCGTAACCGAAACAGTCAACGCCCGCCCCGACATGGTGGAAATCAGCGCCGGCGTCACCACCGACGCCGCGACCGCAGTCGAGGCGATGCGCCTCAACGCCGCCGAAATGACGCGCGTCGTCCAGCGTATCCGCGCGCTTGGCATCGCCGCCGACGACGTGCAGACCACCGGCATCAACCTGGGAGCACGCTACGACTACGACCAAGCCACGCAGCGCCAGGTGTTTCGCGGCTACCAGGCGTCGAACCGGGTCAGCGTGAAGCTGCGCGACGTCGAGGCCACCGGGCGCGTGCTGGATGCGCTCGTGGCAGCGGGTGCCACAGATATCAGCGGTCCCAACTTTTCGCTCGAGAACGACACCGCCGCCAAGGCTCAGGCACGCCAAACTGCTGTTCGCAAGGCTGAGGAAATGGCGCGCCAGTATGCCCAGTGGAGCGGCTACACCGGTGTGCGGGTGCTGAAGATCAGCGAGGCACTCTATCGCAATCCGCCGATGCCGATGATGCGCGTTCAGATGGCCGAGGCGGCGGACGCATCAACCCCCGTGGCACCGGGCCTGGTTGGCTCCTCGGTGACGGTTTCGGTGACCTACGAGATGACCCGTTAAGAAAAATAAACTTTTTTCTGAACATCTCGCGACTGCAATATTCAGAACTTGTTCAATGCGCCCGGCATAGGCAGAAGATGTTATGCGACACCTCATCGCCTCTTGCCTGGCCGGCGCACTCGTCATCGGGGCGGTCGCAACGCCCGCTGTCGCGCAGCCGCGTTCGGATCAGGGCGAGGCACGCCGGGAGATGCAGGCGGGCAACATCATGCGTTCCCGCGAGATCGAGGCGCGCATCCTACCGTCGATGCGCGATGCCGAATACCTGGGCTTCGCCTACGATCCGACGGCCATGGCATATCGCCTGAAATTCATCCGCGATGGCCGGGTGATATCGATCGACGTGGATGCGCGCACCGGTCGCGTGCTGCGCCGCAGCAATTGATTGATCGGCCCGTCCGACATGCGGAAACTCCGTTCAGGTTGACGCGTTCCTCGCAAGCGACCACTTAGCGCTAGCCGCGAAATCCGGGGGAAGAGGCCAGCATGCGTATCCTGATCGTCGAGGATGAACCCACTCTCGGCAAGCAATTGAAATCCACGCTCGAACAGAACGGGTATGCCGTTGACCTGTCGGTCGATGGCGAGGACGGGCACTATCTTGGTTCAACCGAGGAATATGATGCGGTGATCCTGGATCTTGGCCTGCCTGAGATTGACGGACTGACCGTGCTGGGGATGTGGCGCAAGGAAGGGCGCAAGTTCCCGGTCCTGGTGTTGACCGCGCGTGATAGCTGGAGCGACAAGGTCGCCGGGCTCGATGCCGGAGCCGACGATTATCTCGCCAAGCCGTTCCAGACGGAAGAACTGATTGCTCGCCTGCGCGCGCTAATCCGGCGTGCGAGCGGCAATACTTCCAGCGAGCTGACCGCGGGCCCGGTGCGGCTCGACACCCGGTCCGGCCGGGTCACGCTGGAAGGCGAACCGGTCAAGCTGACCGCGCAGGAATACAAGCTCTTGAGCTACCTGATGCATCACAAGGGCAAGGTCGTCAGCCGCACCGAACTGATCGAACACATCTACGATCAGGATTTCGACCGCGATTCGAATACGATCGAGGTCTTCGTCACGCGCATCCGCAAGAAGCTGGGTGCCGATGTGATCACCACGATCCGTGGCCTTGGATACAGTCTCGACGACCCCGCCGAGCAGCCGCGCGCCTGACGCCCCCGAAGGCGACGATGGTGCGCGCGCTGTCGGCGCCGCGCCGCTAGCCGTGCTTGCGGAGGGCGATTCGGCCCAACGTGCCGCGCCGCACACCGGCAGCCTGTCGCGCCGGATGATCCTGATCGCGGCCGGTTGGATTGGCGTTCTGCTGCTGGCGGGCGGGTTTGCCCTTGATCGGACGCTGGCTGGCCTGGTCCAGCGCAATTTCGACGAGCAGCTGGAATATATGCTGACCGCCATGATTGCCTCGGCCGAGATTGGCCCGGATGGCGAGGTTTTCTTTTATCGTGCGCTCGGCGATCAGCGTTTTCTCGAACCCAACAGCGGTCTCTATTGGCAAATCAGTGGTGAGGGGCACGAGGATTTTCCGAGCCGCAGCCTGTGGGATCGCACGCTGGCGCTGCAGGAAGATCACTTCGACAACGAACCGCATTTCTATGACAGCGGCCAGTTTCCCAGCGAGCCGATCCGGCTGGTCGAGCGCACGGTGATCCTGCCCGACAGTGATACGCGGTGGACCTTCGCGGTTGCGTCGGCGACCGGCGAACTGGAGGCGCAGCTGGATGAGATCCGCGCAATCCTGGTGTGGAGCTTCGCGGTCGTGGGGCTGGGCCTGTTCGCGATGGCGGTGCTGCAAAGCTGGTATGGGCTGATGCCCCTGCGCCGTGTGCGCGCCGCTATTCAGCGCATCCGCACCGCAGGTTCGAACCGGGTTACCGACCCCCTGCCGCTGGAAGTGCAGCCCCTGGTCGAGGAGCTGAACATGCTGCTGGCGCATTCCGAACAGCAGGCGGAGGAAGCACGCACCCATGCGGGCAATCTGGCCCATGCGCTAAAGACCCCGCTGACAGTGCTCACCAACGCCGCCACCGCGCGGGCGCCGGACCTTGCCGATACCACCATCCGCGAGGCGCGCACGATGCAGCGCCATGTCGAGCATCACCTCGCGCGCGCGCGGGCAGTCGGTCGCCGCGCGGTTGGCCATGCCCGCACGCCGGTGTGCGTCAGCGCCGAGGCGGTGCGCCGGGCGGTGGAACGGCTTTATCCCGATGTCCGCTTCGACATAGCCGGCAACCGCGAGGCGCACGTCTCGATCGAGCGGCAGGATCTGGACGAAATCCTCGGCAACCTGATCGAAAACGCGGCCAAGTATGGCGGCGGCAGCGTGTTCGTCACCGTCGATGCCGAAATCGATCAGGAACAATGTGTGATCTGGGTGGAGGACGACGGGATGGGCATCCCCGAATCCGAGCGTCCGCGCATCTTTGATCGCGGCGCGCGGCTCGATACCGGCAAGCCCGGCACCGGGCTGGGCCTGGCAATCGTGCGCGACGTGGCCGAGATTTACGGGGGTGATGTCACGCTGGGCGAGAGCGAAGATCTCGGGGGGCTGATGGTGCGTCTGCTGCTGCCGCGCGCGGGGCATGCTTTGGCAATCTAACCCCGTGGTTTGGCAGCTTTTTCGGAACCTTCGACGACCCCGCGGATAAGTTAACCATCACGACCGTGGGAGAGCGACATGACACATCCGGTCAGGACCATTGTATTTGTGGCCACGGCGGCGCTGGGGCTTGGCGCCTGCAGTACGTATGACGATCGATATTACGGCAGCGGTTACTATGGCGGGGGGTATTACGAGCGGGGGAATGCGACCCGCGCCTATCCCGCGTATTACGGCTGGTACAACGACTTCTATTATCCCGGCGTCGGTCATTACGTCTACAGTCGGGGTGGCGACCGCTACCGCTGGAACGACGCCACGCGCCGTTATTGGGAGGCGCGCCGGGCGCACTACCGCGATCGCCGCGAATGGCGGGAAGACTGGTCCGGCTACCGCGGCGAATGGCGCGACGATCGCCGTGAGTGGCGGCGCGACCGGCGCGAGTGGCGGCGGGACCGAAGGGACAATCGGCGCGACTGGCGCCGCCGCGATTGATTGGGGCGCGGTTGCCCTCAGCGCTCGGTCAAGGTTACCGCGACGTTGTTGTAGACATTGCCGTAATTCCGGATTCGAAGGCGGTACTCGGCACATCCGCCGTTTGAAACGCCCGTCGCGATCGTGGCGAAGGTCAAATCGGTGCTGTCAGTGTCCGAATGCACTTCGCGCCCGCTCGGGTCGCTGATCCAGAAATCAAGGTCCGTGTCGCCGTCGCCGCGCGCCTCGATGTGCACTGACGGAGCGCACAGGTTGAGGCGATAGGATTCGTTGCTACCCGCCTCGCTGCGGATCGTCTGCGTGGTCACATCGCCCTTCGTGGTCGGCGTGGTGTCGATGCTCGTCCGGCCTGAACTGGCGATGGTCCCGGTGTCGGTGAGGCGCAGGGTCATCTGGTTGTAGACGTTACCCAGGTTCTTCACTCGCAGGCGATAGGGCAGGCACCGCCCCGGCGATGCCGCGCTGCGAATGGTGTAGAACGTGATATCCGTGCTGTCGGCGTCGGTGTGGATCTGGTTGTTATTGTTGTCATACAGCCAGTAATCGAGATCGGTGTCGTTATCCCCGTCCGCCACCAGATCGACCTGCGGCGAACAGACGTCGATGTTGATGGTGGATTCGGAGTTTCCGTCAATCCGATAGGATCGTTCGCTTGCTTGGGCGGGGGCGGTCGATCCTGCCGCCAGCGCGACAACCGCCGCTGTAGTGGTTAAGCGCCGAACGATCCCAGCCATCATTGCCCCCATCTTCTCTGTGCCGTTGCGACTCGGCCCCTACCCCGGATCAGGTGTTCGTTTTTGAGCGCCTCGCGGTGCATCGCAATAGTGAAAATGCGCCCGGCACGACGCGGTAATGGCGTCGTGCCGGGCGCATTATCTTCACTGCGGCGGTCAGGCGAGCGCCGCTTGCCGCGCGGGGCGGTGCCGCATTGCCGCACCGGTCGCGAAGAACCCGATCAGCATCATCAGCCATGTGCCTGGTTCAGGCACGGCCGGGGTGGGAAGGGACACGGCAACCGACTTCAGCTTGAAGTAATCGTACTTGTGGCTCCCATCGCCCGTGTAAGGGGACACGACCCACAGATTGCCAGCCAAGCCAGTCGGGTTGAAGGTGCCGGTGCGGGACGACGAACCGCCGAGGCTGTCGAAGCCGGTCGGATCAAGCATCCCGGTCAGCGCGCTGAAATTCGCGTTGTGGAGGCCCAGCCCGGTGCCGAACGCCCCGGTCGCGGTCCCGAAGCGAATGCGGGCATCGGTATCGTTACCGCTCACCGCCTTGAGGCCGATCTGGTCCAGGATCACCGCCTGGTCGAACCGCATCGTGATGAAATCGAGACCGTTGAAATCATCAACGGCGTGACCCGGCACCCAGCCGTTTTCGGCGCGGTTGGTAACGCCAAGGCCCCAGCCGCTGTAAGCGCCGACAAACGCGTTGGTGATCGTGCTGCCATTGAGGCGCCAGCCACTGACCTGCACGTTGACCGCCTGGCCCGCGACCATGAGCGTATAGGGGCGCACGTTGCCATAGGTTCCGGTGGTGCCGAGTTCGACCTGGCCCGAAGTATTACCGAAATCGAGCACGGTGCTCGCCTGGGCGGGCGCGGCGATACCGCACGCGAGCAGCAGTGGAGCCAGGAACCCGCGCATGGAAATGCCAAACATCATTAAACCCCCGATTGCGAAACAATAATTGATCGTGGGCGTAAGCTAACGCGGGTTATGCAATCGGGCTGCAACGGTTTTTGGCCCGTCCCGGAATCGGACAGGTTTTGGCTTACCACCGAAAGCCGCGGCTGGCGCTATTCCGCGCGTGCGCGCTCGTGGTGGCGGATAACTTCGTCGATGATGAAGCGCAGGAATTTTTCCGAAAACTCCGGATCGAGCTCGCTATCCTCCGCCAACTTACGCAGCCGGGCAATCTGTTCGCCCTCGCGCGCCGGATCGGCGGGGGGCAACGAATTGCGGGCTTTGAACGCACCGACGGCCTGGGTGATCCGGAACCGTTCCGCCAGGATATGGATCAGTGCCGCATCGATATTGTCGATGCTGCGGCGAAATGCGGCGAGCTGCTGGTCGGCTGCGTTGTCGGTCATCGCGGGGCCGCTTATCACGCACCACTCCGCTCTGCCAGTCTCTGCCCTCTTGCCAATCGCGGCCACCTTGCCCATTGGCGGGCGCGACATGAGCGCCCAGATCGTTCCTTTGCCGCGCCGCAAGCCGTCGCTCGATCCGATGCTCGCCTTGACCGCGCATGGCATGAATTCGGTTAACGCGGTAATCCTCGACCGAATGCAGAGCGAAATCCCGCTCATCCCCGCGCTTGCCGGACATCTCATCTCGGGCGGTGGCAAGCGGCTGCGGCCGATGCTCACGCTCGCGGGCGCGGAACTGGTGGGATACCAAGGCGCTCGCCATCACAAGCTCGCCGCGGCGGTGGAATTCATCCATACTGCGACCCTGCTCCACGATGATGTCGTGGATGGCAGCGAGTTGCGGCGGGGGAAGGCGGCGGCAAACATCGTGTTCGGCAATCCGGCGACCGTGCTGGTCGGCGACTTCCTGTTCAGCCGCGCGTTCGAACTGATGACCGAAGACGGCAGCCTCAAGGTGCTGAAGATTCTGTCGCACGCCAGTGCCGTAATCGCGGAGGGCGAAGTGGCGCAACTCACCGCGCAGCGCCAGATCGGCACTAGCGAGGAGCGGTACCTCGGCATTATCGGCGCCAAGACCGCGGCGTTGTTTGCCGCTGCCAGCCGCATCAGCGCGGTCGTGGCCGAATGTGGCGAGGCGCAGGAGCAGGCGCTGGAGGATTACGGCCGCAATCTGGGCGTGGCGTTCCAGCTCGTCGACGATGCGCTCGATTACGATGCCGACGCGGCGCAGATGGGCAAGGATCGGGGGGACGACTTTCGCGAAGGCAAGATGACCCTGCCGGTGATCCTCGCCTACTCGCGCGGAACCGAGGAAGAACGCAAGTTCTGGCAGATGGCCATTGCCGGGCACCGCGCGAGCGAGGCGGATCTGGCTGAAGCGATCCACCTGATCGGCAAGCACGACGCCGTCGAAACCACCCGAGAGCGGGCCCGCCATTTCGCCGATCGCGCGATCGATGCGATCTCGATTTTCCCCGATAGCAAGGCCCGCGCGGCAATGGCGGAGGCGGCGCAGTTCGCGGTGGCGCGGGGTTACTGACGGATCTTCGCGGCAGCGGAAAACACGGTCCGCAATCCTCCGCGCGGCGCTGGCCGTGAGTGATCACAGCTTCCACCGGAATGACAGGGTGGGTAGGGCGCACGCGTGACCGCCGACCTGCCCATCCACGCCGTCCTGCCCGATCTGGTCGCCGCGCTGCGTATGTCCGGCGCCGCGGTGCTGATCGCGCCGCCGGGCGCTGGCAAGACTACTGCGGTCGCGCCCGCGCTGCTCGGTGAAGAATGGTGCAGCGGGCAGGTGATCCTCCTCAGCCCGCGCAGGGTTGCAGCGCGCGCCGCGGCGGAGCGGATGGCGGAACTGCTCGGCGAGAAGGCGGGCGAGACGATCGGCTACCTGACGCGGCTCGACAGCAAGGCTTCGGCCAGGACGCGGGTGCTGGTGATGACCGAGGCGATCTTCGTGAACCGCATCGTCGAGGACCCGGATCTGGCGGGTGTTTCCGCCGTCCTGTTCGACGAGGCGCACGAGCGGCATCTCGACAGCGATCTGGGGCTTGCGCTGGCGCTGGAGACGCGCGGCGTGCTGCGCGCGGACCTGCGTATTTGCGTGATGTCCGCCACGATTGATGGCGCGCGTTTCGCCCGGCTGCTGGGCGAGGATGCACCTGTCATCGAAAGCGAGGGCAAGCCATTCCCGCTGGAAATCAGATGGTTGGGGGCGCCTGCTGACAAACGGGTGGAAGATGGGATGGTGTCGGCCGTGCTCACCGCCTGGCGCGAAACGGATGGGCCTCAAGCAGGTGGTGTGCTCGCCTTCCTGCCCGGTGTGGGCGAAATCGTGCGCGTGCGGGATCGCCTTGCCGACCGTCTCCCCGACGTGCCGATCCTGCCGCTTCACGGTCAGGTCGAGCCCGCCGGTCAGCGGGCCGCGATCCGCCGCGACGCGCAGGGCCGCCGCCGGATCGTGCTGGCTACCGCAATCGCGGAAACCTCGCTGACGCTGGACGGCGTGTCGGTCGTGGTCGACAGCGGGCTGGCGCGGCTGGCCGAATTCGACAAGGCGGCGGGAACCACGCACCTTGTCACCCGCCGCGCCAGTTAGGCCGCCGCTGCCCAGCGCGCTGGCCGCGCCGCGCGGCAGGGGCCGGGCGTGGCCTTTCGGCTGTGGGAGGAGGCCGCGCATGCGGGCCGCCCGCCATTTGCGCCGCCGGAGATCGCGACCGCCGACCTTGCGCCACTGGTGCTGAACCTGGCGCGCTGGGGGAGCAGCGATCCGGCCGCGCTGCCATGGCTCGACCCTCCGCCCGCCGCCGCGATTTCGGCGGCGCGGGCGCGGCTCGAAGGATTGGGCGCGCTCGACGGGAATGGACGAATCACGCCGCGGGGGGAGGCGCTGGCTGCGCTCCCCCTCGATCCCGCGCACGCCGCGATGGTGCTGTTCGGTGCGGAGCATGGTGCGGCCGAAGGCGCGGCGAGGATCGCGCTGCTGCTGCAGGAACGCGTGCTCGGCGGGCGTGGTGAGGACTTGGCGGCGCGGTTGCAGCGCTGGGCGGACGATCGCTCGCCGCGTGCGGACGCCGCGCGCAAGCTGGCGGCGCGGTGGGCCAGGAAGGCAATGGCGCTGCGGGAAGCCCAAGGCGTGCGCGATGCGGGTATTCCCGCCGCGATCCTACTCGCCGCGGGGCTTCCCGACAATGTGGCCAAGCGCCGCGATCCCACTGGCGAACACTGGCTCTCCGCCGGCGGTCGCGGTTTCTTGCTTGATCCGGCCAGCCCGCTGGCGCGCGCCGAATGGCTGGTGATCGGGGATGCGCAGGGCCAGGCCAAGGGCGCGCGGATCACCGCCGCGCTGGCGCTCGAGGACGCGGCGGTTGAGCGCTGGCTCGCCGAGCGCATCGAGCGCCGCTCTGTGCTGAAATGGACCGGCGAGCGGGTCGAGGCGCGTCTCGAACGCCGCCTTGGCGCAATCACGCTCGCGACCGGACCTGACCCGAGCCCGGACCCTGCGGCCATTGTGGACGTACTTGTGGACAAGGCGGTGGAGCGGTTGGGGACGTTGCTTCCATCCGATCTCGTCGCACGCGCGCGCCACGCCGGGATCGATGCCTTGGACCCTGCCGTACTGGCCCAAACCACTGATCTGTGGCTGCGCCCGCTCCTGCACGGCCGCCGCGATCCCGATGTGCCGCGCGGCAAGCTGGTCGAGGCGCTGCTGAATCTGCTCGACTGGGACGCACGCCAGCGGCTCGACAGGCTCGCCCCGCGTGAATTTGCATCGCCTGCGGGAACGACGCATCCAATCGACTACACCGGCGACGATGCGCCCAGCGTCGAGGTACGGGTCCAGGCGCTGTTCGGGCTCGAACGCCATCCGCTGGTCGGTGACAGCCCGCTGCTGCTCAAACTGACCAGCCCTGCCGGGCGCCCGATTCAGGCCACCCGCGACCTGCCCGGTTTCTGGCGCGGTTCGTGGGCTGAAGTGAAGAAGGAGATGAAGGGCCGCTATCCCAAGCACCGCTGGCCCGACGAACCTTGGGCCGAAAAGCCCAGCCTCAAGACGAAGAACGCCTTTTCGCGCGGCGATTCGTGAATTAGGGGATCGCGCATGGCCGCACGAATCTACCAACGCCCGAAGAACGCGATGCAGTCGGGCAAGGCCCGCACTGATGAATGGGTGCTCGAATTCGAGCAGTCGGAGGCGCGCAAGCCCGATCCGCTGATGGGCTGGACCGGCAGCGGGGATACGCAGGCACAGGTCATGCTGACCTTCGAAACGAAGGACGAGGCCAAGGCCTATGCCGAGCGTTACGGCATCCCTGCGCGCGTGCACGCCACGCCGCCGCGCCACCTCAAACTGCAGGCCTACGCCGACAACTTCCGCTGACAAGCCGGTTGCAATCGCCCGCCTGCGCCGCCATATGCGGCGCGGGAGTCGGGTGGACGTTCGCGTCCGCCAACCTGGTCAGGTCCGGAAGGAAGCAGCCACAACGGATGGCAGCGGGTCGCCCGGCTCCTTTTTCACCCACTTTGCAGCGTTGTCGCCCTGTGGGCGCATGACTTTCGAACGCGCAACGCCTAGCTAGGCCAGGATGGGCGATTCACCGGACAACCCTGACGCGCTTCCCTGGGAAGAAGACAAGGAAGAGGCGCCGACCGCTGCCGAGCTGGAGGCGGCCGGCCAGTCCGCGATGTTCGGCGCGCCCGATCCGGCGCCTGCGCCCAAGCCCGCCCCCAAGCCCGCAGCAACCGCCGCGAACCAGCCCTACCGCGTCCTCGCGCGCAAGTACCGCCCGCAGACCTTCAGCGAGCTGATCGGGCAGGAACCGATGGTCCGCACGCTGGCGAACGCGATCAAGCGCGACCGGCTGGCCCATGCATTCTTAATGACCGGCGTGCGCGGGGTGGGCAAGACCAGCACCGCGCGCCTGATCGCCAAGGCGCTGAACTGCATCGGCCCCGACGGGCAGGGCGGGCCAACGATCGACCCGTGCGGCCAGTGCGAACCCTGCGTCGCCATCGCCGAAGGGCGCCATATCGACGTGATTGAGATGGACGCCGCCAGCCACACCGGCGTCGACGACATGCGCGATATCATCGAGGCGGTCCGCTACGCCGCGGTCAGCGCGCGCTACAAGATCTACATCATCGACGAAGTTCACATGCTCAGCCGCAACGCGTTCAACGCGATGCTCAAGACGCTGGAGGAACCCCCGGCGCATGTGAAATTCCTGTTCGCCACGACCGAGGTGGACAAGCTGCCGGTCACTGTCCTCAGCCGCACCCAGCGGTTCGACCTGAAGCGCATCCCGACCGACCTGCTGCAGCAGCATTTCGGCTGGGTTTGCGGCGAGGAAGGCGTGGAGGCCGAGGACGAGGCGCTGCACATGATTGCCGCTGCTGCCGAAGGGTCGGTGCGCGATGGCCTTTCGATCCTCGACCAGGCGATTGCCCATGCGGACCTCGATGGAGAGGGTCAGGTCAAGGCGGAGCGCGTGCGCGACATGCTGGGGCTTGCGGACAAGGGCGCGCAGCGGCGCCTGCTGGCGACCGTGCTCGATGGCGATGCCAAGGGACTGCTCGCTGCGCTCGACGAACAATACGCGCTGGGTGTCGAGCCGCTGGCGCTGATGCGCGGGCTGATGGATCTCGTGCACCGCGTGACGCTGGCGCAAGTCGCCGGGGCCGAGGCGCAGGCACCCACGGCTGAGGAACGCGCGGTTCTATCCGCCTGGGCCGAACGCCTGTCGGCGGGGCAGCTCCACCGCCTGTGGCAATTGCTGCTCAAAGGCCATGACGAGGTCAAGGGCGCACCCGATCCGCTCATTTCCGCCCGCATGGCATTGCTCCGCATACTCCACGCGGCAAACCTGCCTGATCCCGGATCGCTGGCGCGGAAACTGGCGGAACTGGCCGAGAGCGGCATTGCCGCGCCCGCGGCCGTCGGCACGAGCCGGGGAAGCGCGCCCACTGCCGCGCTCGACTGGGGCAGGTTGGTCGCGCAAGTCGAGGGCGCGGGGCAGATGCTGGCGGGCAGCCTTATGCGCCACCAGGTTCGCGTCGTCGACCTTGCCCCCGGGCGGCTGACCTATTCGCGGGGTCCCCAGTTCACGGGCGACATCGCCCCGCAACTGCGTGAGGCGCTGTTGGCGCTTACCGGCGAACGCTGGCAGGTCGAGGAAGTCGCCACGCCCGGCGCGCCGACCTTGACCGAGGTTGAGGCCGCGGCGCAGGCCGCAGCCGAAGCGGCCGTGCGCGCGCACCCGCTGGTCGCGGCGACGATGGCCGCATTCCCCAACGCCGAGTTTGTCGAGGATTCCATTTCCCCCGCGCGCGGCCGCAAGGCTTGGGCGCGCTAATCCCCCCGTTCGAGAAAGGCAGTTCCGATGCAATCGATGGAAGAAATGCTCAAGGCCGCGCAGAAGGCAGCCGAGACGATCCAAACCCAGATGAACGAGATGCAAGTGAAGCTCGACGCGCTCGAAGTCGAGGGCGTGGCGGGCGGCGGCCTCGTGAAGGTTCGCGCCACCGCCAAGGGCCGCATCCTGCGCGTCGAGATCGACGAAAGCCTTATGCAGCCATCGGAAAAACAGATGGTCGAAGACCTGGTTACCGCCGCCTTCAACGACGCCCGTGACAAGGCCGACCGCATTTCCGGCGAAGAAATGCAGAAGATGCAAGGCGGGCTGGGCTTGCCGCCGGGCTTCAACCTGCCCGGAATGGGGTGATCGGCGGCGAAGCCGTTTTCCTACACCGGGCAGACCTGCCATCTTGCTCGAATGGCGCAATGGATCAATCTGCAGGAAGTCCAGCGGGCAAGGCGGCACCTTTCGCGGCCCGGTCTCACCGCGCCGGGAAAGGTGCCGCGAATTGCACCTGGACAGTGTGACAAGTGTGACATGGCCCGTTCGCCATTCACGTCCACAGCTTTGCCCATGAACGGGATTGCAGGGCGGGGTGGCCGTTCCCATATCCGGCCTGAAGCGGCGCGCGACCGGGCGCAGCGCCCGATCGACGGAATGTTGCCATGAACGAGACCTACCCCCTCCTCCCCTTGCGCGATATCGTGGTGTTTCCCGGCATGGTCGTGCCGCTGTTTGTGGGACGCGACAAATCGGTGGCCGCGCTTGAGGCGGCGATGGAATCGAGCCGCGACATCTACCTGCTCGCGCAGCTTGACCCCGCTTGCGACGATCCGGATCAGTCCGATCTCTATGATGTCGGCGTCGTCGCGCGCGTGGTGCAACTGCTCAAGTTGCCTGACGGCACCGTGCGTGTGCTGGTCGAGGGTGGTGCGCGCGCACGGCTGGAAGGCCTGCGGACAGAGGCGGACTACGTTGCCGCCGAGGTGGCGATGATCGAGCCGGAGACGGCGACGGGCAGCGAGGTGACCGCGACCATGCGCCAGGTCGTGGCGCAGTTCGGCGACTACGCCAAGCTCAGCAAGAAGCTGGGCGATGATGCGGGTGACGAACTGTCCGAAATCGACGATGCGGGGCAGCTTGCCGATGCGGTCGCAGCGGCGATCACGATCAAGGTTTCGGACAAGCAGGGCCTGCTGACTGAAGGCAACCCACTGCGGCGGCTGGAAATGGTTCTTGCCTTCATGGAAGGCGAGCTGTCGGTGCTGCAGGTGGAGCGCAAGATCCGCGGTCGCGTGAAGCGGCAGATGGAAAAGACCCAGCGCGAATACTACCTCAACGAGCAGTTGAAGGCGATCCAGAATGAGCTGGGCGGCGGCGGCGAAGATGGCGACGAAATCGCCGAACTGGTCGAAAAGATCGCCAAGACCAAGCTGAGCAAGGAAGCGCGTGCCAAGGCGGAAGCTGAGCTGAAGAAGCTAAAGTCGATGCAGCCGATGAGCGCGGAAGCGACTGTCATCCGCAACTACCTCGATGTGCTGCTTGGCCTGCCATGGGGCAAGAAAAGCAAGGTCAAGAAAGACATCGCCAAGGCGCAGGACGTGCTCGACGCCGATCACTTCGGGTTGGAGAAAGTGAAGGATCGGATCGTCGAATACCTCGCGGTGCAGGCGCGGACCAACAAGCTGAAAGGCCCGATCCTGTGCCTCGTCGGCCCGCCCGGCGTCGGCAAGACCAGCCTCGGGAAGTCAATCGCCAAGGCAACCGGGCGCGAGTTCGTGCGCCAGTCTCTGGGCGGCGTGCGCGACGAGGCCGAGATTAGGGGCCACCGCCGCACCTACATCGGCTCGCTGCCGGGCAAGATCGTCACCAACCTCAAAAAGGCCGGTGCGAGCAATCCGCTGTTCCTGCTCGACGAAATCGACAAGCTGGGCCAGGACTTCCGCGGCGATCCGGCCAGCGCGCTGCTCGAGGTGCTGGACCCTGAACAGAACAGCAAGTTCCAGGATCACTACCTCGAGCTCGACCTTGACCTGTCGGAGATCATGTTCGTTACCACCGCCAACAGCCTCAACCTGCCGCAGCCTCTGCTCGACCGGATGGAGATCATCCGGCTGGAAGGCTATACCGAGGACGAGAAGGTCGAGATCGCGACCCGCCATCTGTTGCCCAAGCAGGTCAAGGAACACGGCCTGAAGCCGGGCGAATTCGAGCTGACCGAGGCGGGCCTTCGTAACCTCATCCGCTACTACACCCGCGAGGCGGGCGTCCGCACGCTGGAGCGCGAGATCGCGCGGCTGGCACGCAAGAGCCTGCGCCGCATCCTGGAAGGCAAGTGCGAGAGCGTGACGGTGACGCCAGAAAACCTTGGCGAGTTCGCCGGTGTGCGCAAGTACAAGCACGGCATGGGCGAGGACGAGGCGCAGGTGGGTGCGGTCACCGGGCTCGCCTGGACCGAGGTCGGCGGCGAGCTGCTGACGATCGAGAGTGTCACCACGCCTGGCAAGGGCGAGGTCAAGACCACCGGCAAGCTGGGCGACGTGATGAACGAAAGCGTTGCCGCGGCGTTCAGCTTCGTCAAGGCGCGGGCGCCGGCATATGGCATCAAGCCCTCGATCTTCCACCGGCGTAACATCCACATCCACCTGCCCGAAGGGGCGGTGCCCAAGGATGGGCCGAGCGCGGGTGTGGGCATGGTGACTTCGATCGTTTCGGCGCTGACCGGGATCGCGGTGCGGCCCGACGTGGCGATGACCGGCGAAGTCACGTTGCGAGGCAGAGTGCTTGCCATCGGCGGGCTCAAGGAGAAATTGCTCGCGGCGCTGCGCGGCGGCATCACTACCGTCCTCATCCCTGAGGAAAACGTGAAGGATCTCGCCGAGATTCCGGCAAACGTGAAGGACGGCCTGAAGATCGTCCCGGTGAGCCACGTCGATGAGGTACTGACCCACGCCTTGACCGAGCAAACCACCGCGATCGACTGGACCGAAGCCGACGATCTGGCCAGTCAACCGGCACCAGCCGCGACGCCTGGAGGGGGTTCGCACACCGCGCATTAGGGTTGCTGCGGCGGGGCGACTCGGGCTTCGGCAATGTCGCTGCGCCGTAACGTAATGGGACAACCGAGCCGGTTTGCGCTCGACTCGTCGTATTCATGAGCAAAAAAACGCGGAATGGCAGAGCCTTGCGGGATTTCGCTTTGACACCGGGGGCGAAATTGCGTTCAACTCCGCCCCCTTCGGCGCGGCGACTCGCGCTCGCGCGGCAATAAGTGCAGTCGAGGGGATTTCCAGCATGAACAAGAACGACCTGATCAGCGCCGTCGCCGATGCCAGCGGATTGTCGAAGAGCGATTCCTCCAGTGCGGTGGAGGCGGTGTTCGACACCATCACGCGCGCGCTGTCGAAGGGCGACGAGGTCCGCTTGGTAGGGTTCGGGACGTTCGCGGTCGCCAAGCGCAAGGCCTCAATGGGTCGCAACCCGCGTACCGGCGAACCGATGCCGATCAAGGCGTCCAATTAGCCCAAGTTCAAGGCCGGCAAGGGCCTCAAGGATTCGGTCAACTGACCTTTCGCGTCGCGATCGCGTAAAGCGCGATCGCCGCCGCGTTTGAAACATTGAGGCTCTCGATGGCGCTGGCGATCGGCAATCGCGCCAGCGCGTCGCAATGTTGCGCGATATTGTGACGCATCCCGTCGCCCTCGGCCCCCAGCACCAGCGTGACGGGCCCCGCGGGTAAAGCCTCGGCCAAGGTCGTTTCGGCCTCGCCGGACATGCCGATGCGCCAGTAACCGGCCTCCGCCAGCTCTTCCAGCGCACGGGCCAGGTTGACGACGCGGACCCAGGGTACGGTCTCGAGCGCACCCGAGGCTGACTTTGCGACCACCCCTGATTCCGGCGGCGCGTGTCGATCCTGCGTGACGATCGCCGCCGCTCCGAACGCTGCCGCCGAACGCATGATCGCGCCGACGTTGTGCGGGTCGGTCACCTGGTCGAGCACCACGACCGGCCGCTCGCCATCGGCCACCTCGTCGAGGAATACATCTTCCAGCGCGAGGCATTCGAGCACCAAGCCCTGGTGCGGCGCGTCGCGCGCGACCAGGCGGGCAAGATCGGCCACATCGGCATACTCGATGGGGAAGTCGGCGGGCAGCTCGCCATCAAGCGAAGCGACACCCTCGCGTGTCGCCCACAGCTTGCGGTGAACGCGATCAGGGTTCTTGAGCGCCGCCTCGACCGCATGCCGACCCCACAGCCGTACATTGCCGGTGCTCGCCCGGCCGCTGCCGCGGCCACCCTGCATCCTGCCGGCGCGCCCGCGAAGCGCGCGCTTGCCTTGCTTGGCCATGTCGAAAATCCCTGCATTGCGAAGTGGCGCGGGCCATGCCAGCGGCCCCATTGACACGCAAGCGCCGCTTCGCCAAAGGGGCGCCTCTCGGCACGGGGACCCCCAGTTGGTCCCTCGCAAATCTCTTTCGAGACAGGCCCGTGTGGACAGGTGGCCGAGTGGTTAAAGGCAGCAGACTGTAAATCTGCCCGCGCAAGCGTACGCTGGTTCGAATCCAGCCCTGTCCACCACCGGCTTCTTGCCCAGTCGGCCCTGCCAGCCTAATCAGCCGCGATGCACGACACTGGTTGCCCCGTCATCTCCGCTACCGGGCTTTTCACGCCTTCGGAAACGATCACCAACGCCGAATTGGTCGATAGCTTCAACACCTATGTTGCGCGCTACAATGCCGAACACGCCGAAGCCATAGCGGCAGGCCAGGTCAGGCCGCTGGAACCGAGTTCAGTCGAGTTCATCGAAAAGGCGAGCGGCATCAAGGCGCGCCACGTCATGGCCAAGGCGCCCATTCTCGATCCCGGCACAATGGCGCCGCGCTGGCCCGAACGCGGTAATGAAGAGCTGTCGATCCTGGCTGAAATCGGCGTTGCCGCCGCGCGTGATGCGCTGGAGCGAGCAGGGCGCGACCCGGGTGATGTCGACGCTGTGCTCTGCGCCGCCTCAAACATGGAGCGGCCATATCCAGCGATGGCGATCGAGATCCAGCAGGCTCTCGGGATCGAGGGGTTCGGCTTCGACATGAATGTCGCGTGTTCGTCCGCGACGTTCGGCATCCAGACCGCGGCGGACTACATACGCGCCGGTAACGCACGCAGCGTGCTGGTGGTCAGCCCCGAGATCACCAGCGGCCATCTCAACTGGCGCGACCGCGACAGCCACTTCATCTTTGGCGACGTGGCGACGGCCGTGCTGGTGGAGGATGCGTCGATTGCTCCGGCGGCGCACTGGGATATTGTCGGCACCCGGCTCAAGACGGTGTTTTCGAACAACATCCGCAACAACTTTGGCTTCTTGAATCGCGCCCATCCGGAAAGCGCAGGCGCGGCGGACAAGCTGTTCGTCCAGGAAGGGCGCAAGGTGTTCAAGGAAGTGGTGCCGATGGTCGCGCAGATGATCACTGACGAGGCCGATCGCCTTGGGATCGACCCGCAGACGCTGCGCCGCCTGTGGTTGCACCAGGCAAATGCCGGCATGAACCGCTTGATCGCCCAGCGGGTGCTTGGGCACGAGGCGAACGAGGATGAAAGCCCGACGGTGCTCGACACTTATGGCAACACCTCGAGCGCGGGATCGATCATCGCTTTCCACCTGCACAGTGATGACCTGGTTGCCGGCGACATCGGCCTGATTTGCAGCTTTGGTGCGGGCTACTCGGCCGGCACCGTGTTCGTGCGCAAGAAGGCTTGACCGTCCCACCAGGCGATTGCCTGGTTCGCAAGATGCCAGAGCACAAGGGCCGCGAACACCGACACTAGCCCGTCGACCGCGTAATGATATGCCAGGTGGACCGATCCGATCCATATCACGAGCAGGAATCCCAGGAAGAAGCGCCCGGCCAAACGGTGGACGCGGCGCATGGCGAGCCAGAACAGCGTCGCCATTGCGACATGCATGGATGGCATTGCGGTGATGCCGCTTCCCAGGCCCGGCGTGTCCGACAGATGCCAGTCGAGCAGCATTTGCTGGACCGGCAAGGTCAGGATCGGGACCTCACGGTTGGCGGCTTCGAGATACTCCATTTGATCCGCGAACGTCTGATCGCCAAGGATCGGGCCGACAAAGCACGGGCCTACCGAGGCAAAGGCAATCGCCATGCAACCGCCGATCACGCTCCAGACAAGGAGAAACCCCACCATGTATTGCCGCCGCACTGGCACTGCCGCCCGCCAGAACAGCAAGCAAAGGGTGCCAAGATAGATGAGCAGGATCCAGGCATGATAGAGATAGGCCAATGCTGCCGTCACCAGGGGGTAGCCAAATAGTGGCTGGATGACCCGCCACGCATCTTGGCCAAGAAACAGCGTTCGGTCCCAGGCAATGAAGGTCGCGTCCCAAGTGAAAGCGTTCAAGCGCGGGATCATGGACTTGAGCGCGGAGAAGAACGGCATGAACGCAATCAGCACCGCCAGTGCGAGCAACGCCGTGATAAAGCCCGGGTCGCACACGCGATCGCGGTAATGGTCGAACAGGTAGCGGGTGGGTTGCCGGGGCCGCTCGCGCGCAAGGGTGGCGCAGACATCGAACAGTATCAGCGTGATGCCGCCCGCGGCATAAAGCTGGGCGTTTACGGCAATCGCGCCCATATCGAGCGCCTGGCCAAACACAGCGAAAACGACCGCGCACGAAGCGAAGATCAGGGCGGCCAGGACGTGAAAAGGCAAGTCCGCCAGCAGCGCGCGCGCCAGCAAGGCGGCGTTGGCGCGGGTCGGCGCACGGATCGGGTCGGCCACCTCGTTCATGCCATCGCGCGATAGACCGGTTTGGTTAACACCCTCCTACCGCCGGTCCCACACTGCCTTGTATGCCCAGGCCGATAGCCCTAGATGGTTCGGATGGCTGGCGAACTGATGGACAACAAGGGTCGGGGTGATGCGGGCTGGCAATGGCCGGCAATTCATCCCGAAGGTCGCAAATTCGGATTAATCGCGGTCGGCATCAGCCTGTTCGCGGCATTCATGGCGTGGGAAACGATTGCTTGGCCAATGGCGTTTCTGTCGCTCGGGGTGTTCGCGTTCTTTCGCGATCCCGAACGCGTCGTGCCGCAGGGCGACCGCTACGTGGTGTCGCCGGCCGATGGCCTCGTTTCGTTGATCACCCAGGTCGAACCTCCTGCCGAACTGCGAGGAGACGATGGCGGAAATCCGGGGCTTGCCACCGGACCAGTAACCCGCGTTTCAATTTTCATGAGCGTGTTCGATGTCCACATAAATCGCGCGCCGATCGGCGGCACGGTCCGGCGGGTGGTCTATATTCCAGGCAAATTCATGAACGCCGACCTGGACAAGGCGAGTGACGAGAACGAGCGTCAGCACATCCTGATTGAACGGGCTGATGGTGCCGCGATCGGGTTCACTCAAATTGCCGGCCTGGTCGCACGGCGGATCGTTCCGTTCATCAAGCCCGGGGACACCCTGGCTGTTGGCCAGCGGGTCGGTTTGATCCGGTTCGGCAGCAGGGTTGACGTGTATCTTCCCGCCGGAACCGGTTCGAAAGTCCTGATCGGCCAGAAGGTTATCGCCGGTGAGACAATTCTGGCCGAATTGGGCCAGCAAGCGCTGATCGAAGGGGTGGCGCAGTGAACGAGGATGCGCCGCGCCTCGGCCCGGCGTCGGCCGTGGATGAGTCCATCGAGACCCAGGCGCAGGGGCGTGGACTTTCGCTGCGGGCGGTTATCCCGAATGCCATCACGGCCGCAGCGCTTTGCTCTGGGCTGACAGGCATCAGGTTCGCAATCTCGGATAATTGGAGTTTCGCGATCCTTGCCGTCATTCTGGCGGGATTGCTCGACGGGATCGACGGACGCATTGCCCGCCTGCTCAAGGCGCAATCACGTTTTGGCGCGGAACTCGACAGCCTTGCGGATTCGCTGTCTTTCGGGATGGCGCCAGCGCTCATCTTCTACATGTGGACATTACAGGATTTGCCGCGCCTGGGCTGGTTTGCCGCACTGGCGTTCGCGATTTGCTGCGCGCTGAGGTTGGCTCGGTTCAACGCGCAAATTGATGTCGATGATCAGCCGCACAAGTCGGCGGGTTTCCTAACCGGCGTTCCCGCGCCGGTGGGAGCCGGACTGGCATTCCTGCCGTTTTACCTGTGGATGGCCACCGGGCGGGAAGAATTCCGCGAACCGATCCTGTGCGCGCTGTGGATGGGGTTGATCGCGTTCCTGATGATCTCAAATCTGGCTACGCTCAGTTGGACCTCGATCCGCCCGCGACGCAATGTCCGGCTCGAACTGATCGCCTTTGCCGGGATCTTGTTCGCGGCGCTACTGCTAGAACCGTGGTGGACGCTGGCGGTGATCTGCATCGGCTATTTGGCGCTCATGCCATTGGGGATCGTCCGTTACGCCAGGGTCAAGCGGCAGCGCGAAGCACGGGAAGCGCAAGCGGCATGACCTGACGGCATCGTGCCACCCGCATAACCACGACCTCTGCCTGGCGTACAGGCGCCGGGTCAACATCAAGGGCTCGCAGCAGGGCGCGTAGCCGACACGCGGCTGCCACCGCACGTAAGCCGCTGTCGGCCAATACTACGATCGAGAGGGTGGTGATGGTGATGAACAGAGCCATGAGCACAATTGCAAGCATCACAATGATCCCTTGGATATGTCCACAAGGCTGTTGATGACCTGTGGAAATCGGGTCGCTAACGTTTGTCGGCAAGCTAACGTTCCACCGACACACCTATGTTCTCTTTTTGTTCTACGGCGTCAAGCCGGATTTGTGGTGAAACGCCCGATTTTGTCGGTGAATTGAGGGTAGCGTTTTGGCTCGGGGTAGGCTAGGCGGCCTGCCTCGATGCGATTCAGGCGCCATCCGGCGTCTGTCCTCACGAGAAAATCCACATGGGAAGCGCCCATACCGGTGCCGCCAGCGGGATCTCCGCAGCGGTTCCAGCTTCCCAGAGGCACAACCGGAAAGGAACACGTATCATGGCGGCACCTACCGTCACCATGCAGCAGCTTATCGAAGCTGGCTCGCATTTCGGCCACCAGACCCATCGCTGGAATCCGCGCATGAAGCCGTACATCTTCGGCGCGCGCAACGGCGTCCACATCATCGACTTGTCGCAGACCGTGCCGCTGTTCGCGCGCGCGCTCGACTTCATCGAAGCGACCGTCCGTTCGGGCGGCAAGGTCCTGTTCGTCGGCACCAAGCGCCAGGCGCAGGAGCCGATTGCCCAGGCCGCGCGCGCGTCGGGCCAGCACTTCGTCAACCACCGCTGGCTTGGCGGAATGCTGACCAACTGGAAGACCATTTCCGGTTCGATCAAGCGCCTCAAGACTCTGGAAGAGCAGCTTTCGGGTGAAACTTCGGGCCTGACCAAGAAGGAAGTGCTCCAGCTCACCCGCGAGCGTGACAAGCTGGAACTGTCGCTTGGCGGCATCCGCGACATGGGCGGCATTCCCGACGTCATGTTCGTGATCGACGCGAACAAGGAAGACCTGGCGATCAAGGAAGCCAACGTGCTCGGCATTCCGGTCGTCGCGATCCTCGACACTAATGTCGATCCCAGCGGTATCGCGTTTCCTGTTCCCGGCAACGACGACGCGGCCCGCGCCGTGCGCCTTTATTGCGATGCCGTTCGCGATGCGGCGACGACCGGGCGCGGCGGCAAGGTTGCCGATTCGGGTGCCGATATCGGTGCGATGGAGCAGCCGCCGGTCGAAGCGGACGCCTGATCCCGTCGGGCCGCCACCGGCCCGTCACATTTACCCCCTATCGCGCCGGGCCATCCTCTCGAGGGGTCCGGCGCCCCGATTACAGATAAAGGAAATCACCATGGCTGCATTCACTGCCGCTGACGTGAAGGCTCTGCGCGAGAAGACCGGCGCGGGCATGATGGACGCGAAGAAGGCACTCGAGCAGACCGGCGGGGACATCGAGGCCGCGGTCGACGCGCTGCGCGCCAAAGGCCTCGCCACCGCTCAGAAGAAGTCGAGCCGCACCGCGGCCGAGGGTCTCGTCGGCGTTGCCGTTTCGGGCACCAAGGGTGTGGCCGTTGAAGTGAACTCGGAAACCGACTTCGTCGCCAAGAACGACAAGTTCCAGGATTTCGTCCGCAAGACCACGGAAGTCGCGCTGGGCGTTTCGGGTGACGACGTCGAGGCGCTAAAGGCCGCGGCCTATCCCGATGGCGGCACCGTGGGTGAGAAGCTGACCGACAACGTCGCGACGATCGGCGAGAACCAGCAGGTTCGCCGGATGAAGACCGTTTCGATCGGCAGCGGCCTGGTCGTGCCTTACATGCACAACGCCGCCGCCGCGAACCTCGGCAAGATCGGTGTGCTCGTGGCGCTCGAGAGCGAGGCCGGCGCCGACGTGCTCGAACCGCTCGGCAAGCAGCTCGCTATGCATATCGCCGCCGCGTTCCCGCAGGCGCTCAATGCCGAGGGTCTCGACGCCGAAGTGATCGAGCGCGAGCGCAAGATCGCCGCCGAAAAGGCCGCCGAAAGCGGCAAGCCGGCGGACGTGCAGGCCAAGATGGTCGATGGCGCGGTGTCGAAGTTCGCCAAGGAGAACGCCCTGCTGAGCCAGGTGTTCGTCATGGACAACAAGACCCCGATCGCCGAGGTCGTTGCCAAGGCGGGCAAGGATGCCGGCACGGCCATCGTCCTCAAGGACTACGTCCGCTTTCAGCTCGGCGAAGGCATCGAGAAGGAAGAAACCGACTTCGCGGCAGAAGTGGCCGCGGCTGTCGCCGGCTGAGCTCTATCCCTCGACGTAATCAGCGGCCGTCGGACCCCCGCTCGTATCGGGGTTCGGCGGCCGATTTCGTCAGGACAGGATGCTCAGCACAGGCTGCGGTCGGATGCGACCTGCGCTTCGGATTGTCCCTGAAACGGATCGTCCAACCAAAAAGCGTAGAAATCCACCGACGGTACGCCCGAGCCGTAGTTGACGAACTTGTGCATGACGGCTTGGTGCCTGCCCGCGGTCAAGCGAACGAAGCCGAAGCCCGTCGGGCCCATGCAACCAATCGTTTGAGACGCGGCCCCCTGTGCACGCACCGCACGTTCGATCGGGGTCCAGTCGAGGTTGTCGTCTGGAGGCGATGACAATTCGATCACTTTGACCCGATCAGCTACGCCATTCACGGCGACCGTGTAGACCGCACCGCCAAGGTCGATCGTTCCGCTTTGCGTATGGGTCGTGCCCGACCAGTCGGCTGGCTGACGTTTGCGCGGTTGCCATCGAGCGCCCGGGAATGCGGCCAGGGCGGCATCCCAAGTTCGCGTCTGACTGGCAATTACGGTGTTGCGAAGCAGCTGCGCCAGCCGCTCCACGCGGGAGCCAGTGAGGGTGGATTGGACAGCCGGGTTCGCAGCCGCTGGCGTAGCCGATACGAGCGCCCGTGAACCCTCGATAAAGGCCGCGGCGGCCGCGCCGCACCTAGTTACCGTGCCATAGTCCGTGCCGTTGTGGCGCCTCGTTCCGGGGCAGCCGGAATCGCGCGCTGTGAGCCTGAGATTGTTCCAGCCCGCGCTTCGGCCGCGCTCGAACCCGACGATGCCATCTTCCGCGATGACCCGCCGCCAGTTTCCGTCAGCGTGCCGCGCAAGGATAGCGAAGTATGCCCCCGGCTTGCCGTAGCATGATGGGTCGACATCGGCGACATGGGCTTCGGCTGTTCCGTCGCCATTGAGATCAATGAACGCGACCCTCGGGTTGGCCGGTTTGCCGCACCGGTTCACGGGCCTGATATTGTCCAGGGCAAAGCCGGCCTCGGAAAACAGCTGCAGGGCCTGTTGGGAGTCCATTGCCGGAACCGGGACGGGAGATTGTGCAACCGCGGGGCACGCAAGCAGCAACGTTGCGGCCATCCCGATCGATAGAGAAGACGATTGCGACATCCATCCTCCTGAGCAACCGACCCGTTACCGAATCAATGGGTACTACATGATCGCTGCCCCGCCAAATCGTGAAAAGGACGGACGTGAACTGCCGGCTGCAGCACCAGGGGGATCAAGGGCTTTCTCTTTGCCACTCTAACGATGGGCGGCTAAGGACGCGCGCGACGCCCGCATTGAATCGGATTCTGCCGCTTTATGAAAGCCCCGCAATACAAGCGCATACTGCTCAAGCTGTCGGGCGAAGTGCTGATGGGGGACCAACAGTTCGGTATCGACCCCTCCTTCGTCGCCGAGCTGGCCAGGGAAGTGAAGGCGGCAAAGGACACCGGGCTCGAAATCTGCCTCGTAATCGGCGGCGGCAACATCTTTCGCGGGATGGCCGGCGCGGCGCAGGGCATGGACCGGGCGCAGGCGGATTACATGGGCATGCTTGCCACGGTCATGAACGCGCTGGCGATGCAGAACGCGCTCGAACAGATCGGGGTGCAGACGCGCGTGCAGTCCGCGGTCCAGATGGACGCGGTGTGCGAGCCAGTGATCCGTCGCCGGGCCGAACGGCATCTTGAGAAGGGCCGGGTCGTGATCTTCGCGGCAGGCGTGGGCGCGCCGTACTTCACGACCGATTCCGGCGCTGCATTGCGGGCAGCGGAGATGAAGTGCGATGCCTTGTTCAAGGGCACCAGCGTCGATGGTGTCTACGATAGCGACCCGAAGAAGAATGCCAACGCGAAGCGTTTCGATATGGTCACTTATGACAAAGTGCTGGCAGATAATCTCAAGGTGATGGACGCTTCCGCGGTGGCGTTGTGCCGCGACAACGGAATCCCGATCGTGGTTTTCTCGATCCGCGAAAAGGGCAATCTTGCGCGCGTGCTCGCGGGCGAAGGTGTCCAGACGATAGTGCAAGAGGAAGCCTGACAATGGCCAAATACGACAAGAACGATGTGGAGCGCCGGATGCAAGGCGCGGTCGAGAGCCTGAAGAGTGATCTCGGCGGCCTGCGCACGGGCCGCGCCAACGTGACCCTGCTCGATCCCGTGGTGGTCGAGGTCTATGGCGCGATGATGCCGCTGAGCCAGGTGGCGACCGTCTCCGCTCCCGAGCCCCGGATGCTCAGCGTGCAGGTGTGGGACAAGGCCAACGTCACGCAGGTTGAGAAGGGTATTGCCAAGGCGAACCTGGGCCTCAACCCGATGACCGACGGCCAGACCGTTCGCCTGCCTCTGCCCGATCTCACCGAGGAACGGCGCAAGGAACTCGCGAAGCTGGCCGGCGAATATGGGGAGAAGGGCAAGATCGCGATCCGCAACGTGCGCCGCGATGCCAACGAGGCCTTGAAGGACGACGAGAAGAAGAAGGACATCTCCGAGGACGAGCGCAAGCGCGGCGAGGGGGAGGTCCAGAAGATGACCGACAGGTTCGTCGCCGATACGGACGCGGCCGTTGCGGCCAAGGTCAAGGAAATCCTGACCCAGTGATTTCACTCCTCCCCTCGAGGGGAGGGGCCGGGGGTGGGGGCTGTTACGGCCCATGCCGCCCTTACTTCCCCCGCCCCCATCCCTCCCTTAAAGGGGAGGGGCCATGAGCAGCGAACGATCGACCGCCCGCCACGTTGCCATTATCATGGATGGCAACGGGCGATGGGCCAAGCGCAAGCACTTGCCGCGCGCGATCGGCCACCAGCGCGGTGTCGAGGCGGTGCGGAACCTGGTGCGCGGGTTGGAAGGCACCGGGATTGAGTGCCTGACGCTCTACGCGTTCAGCAGCGAGAACTGGAAACGACCCGAGGACGAGGTCGACGACTTGATGAACCTGATGCGCAAGTTCGTGAAATCGGACTTGCCCGAATTCATCGCCAACGACGTCAAACTGAAGATCATTGGCGATTGGCAAGGGCTTGCGCCCGACATTGTCGAGATGCTCGAGGATGCCTTGGCGCGGACCGCCGGGGGCAAGCGGACGCTGGCGGTGGCGCTCAATTACGGCTCGCAGCAGGAAATTGCGCGCGCGGCGGCCAAGGCGGCGGCGGTGGGCGAGGTGACCGCGGAAACGATCGCAGGATACCTCGACACCGCGGACCTTCCGCCGCTCGACCTGCTGATCCGCACCAGCGGCGAGGTTCGGCTGTCGAATTTCCTGCTATGGCAATGCGCCTACGCCGAAATGATGTTCGTCGATACGCTGTGGCCGGATTTCACGCCCACGCATCTGCGAACCGCGCTCGACCAGTTTGGCGATCGGGAACGGCGATATGGCGGACGATAACGTTGAGCCGATCCCGCTGGCGGTGAGAACCAGCGACCTGCCGGTGCGGGTGGCGTCGGCGGCAGTGATGCTGGCGGTTGCGGGCGCGGCGCTATGGCTGGGCGGCGTATGGCTCGATGCATTCATCGCGCTCGTGGCGTTGGCGTGCTACTACGAGTTCGCGCGGCTGATATTGCGGATCGAGGGAGGAGCGGGGCGCTGGCTCGCGATGGTGGCGGGAGCGCTCTACATCGGGCTGGCAGCGGTGGCGCTGATCCAGTTATCGGTCGCCGTGGTTATCGGAGTGATTGCGGTTGTGATCGCGACCGACACCGGCGCCTATTTCAGCGGGCGCACGATCGGCGGACCCAAGATCGCACCTGCCATCAGCCCGTCCAAGACCTGGGCGGGGCTGATCGGCGGGATGATCGCGGCGGGGCTGGTTTCGGTCACTTTCTTCCTGTTCAACGTCGGTGAGATACGGTTCTCAGCGATGACCTTCGTCGCCTTCGCCATCGGCGCGGTTCTGGCGGTGGTGGCGCAGGCGGGGGATTTCTTCGAAAGCTGGCTGAAACGGCGCGCGCATGTGAAGGATTCGTCCAACCTGATCCCCGGTCACGGCGGCGTATTCGACCGGGTCGACGGGCTGCTGCCGGTCGCCATCGTCGCCTTGCCGCTGTGGATGCTCCACCCCGCATGACCCGATCGGTCACCATCCTCGGCGCGACCGGTTCGATCGGCGCCTCGACCCTCGACCTGATCCGGCGCGAGCAGGATGAGTGGCGGGTGGTTGCGCTGACGGCCAACGGCAATGTCGCGGAACTCGCGAAACTCGCGCGCGAGTTCAAGGCCGAGATCGCGGTGTGCGGCGACGGGGGCTGCCTGCCCGCCTTGCGCGAGGCCCTTGCCGGATCTGGTATCGAAGCCGCAGCCGGCGCGCGGGCGCTGGTCGAAGCGGCGGCGCGGCCGGTCGATATGACCGTGGCTGCGATCGTCGGCTGCGCGGGGCTTGCCCCGGTCATGGCCGCGGTCGAGCGCGGCGGCACGATCGCGCTCGCGAACAAGGAAGCGCTTGTCGCCGCGGGCGAGGTGCTAATGGCGGCGGTGCAGCGCCACGGCGCGACGCTGTTGCCGACCGACAGCGAACACAACGCGATCTTCCAGTGCCTCCAGGGCGGACGCATCGAGGACGTTCGCAACATCACACTTACCGCCAGCGGAGGGCCCTTCCGCACCTGGACCCGCGCCCAGCTCGATGCTGCCACGCCAAAGCAGGCGGTCGCTCATCCCAATTGGGACATGGGCGCAAAGATCAGTGTCGATTCCGCCACGATGATGAACAAGGGATTGGAGTTCATCGAAGCGCATCACCTATTTCCCGTCGGCCTCGATAAACTACGCATCGTCGTCCATCCGCAAAGTGTGATCCACTCCATGGTGGAATACCGCGACGGCTCGACATTGGCACAGCTGGGCCCAAGCGACATGCGCGTGCCGATTGCATCATGCCTGGCCTATCCCGCGCGAATGGATACGCCATGCGACCCGCTCGACTTGCCCGCGCTGGGCCAGCTCACGTTCGAGGCGCCCGACGAGGACCGTTTCCCCGCGACGCGCCTCGCCCGCGAGGCGGCGCACGCAGGTGGTGCGGCCGCGGCTGTGCTGAACGCGGCCAACGAAGTCGCAGTCGCGCGCTTCCTCGCGGGACAGCTTGCATTCACCCGCATCGCGGCAGTGGTCGAAGAGACCCTCAACCGCTATAGCCCATCCGCGCCCCATGCGCTCGACGCCGTCCTGGCGATCGACGCCGAGGCACGGGCCAGGGCCACGGAAATGCTGGAGACCGCCTGAGTTGTTCGAGAGCCCACCTTTCTGGATGTACATCGCCGGCTTTCTGCTGGTGCTGGGGCCGCTGATCACGGTACACGAGTTTGGCCATTACCTGGTCGGTCGCTGGTTCGGAGTGAAGGCCGAAGCGTTTTCGATCGGCTTCGGCAAGGAATTGGTCGGCTTTACCGACCGGCGCGGTACGCGGTGGAAACTCAGCGCTCTACCCCTGGGCGGCTATGTCCAGTTCAAGGGCGACATGAACCCCGCCAGCATTCCCGATGGGGAGGCGCTTGCCGCGATTCCCGCGAGTGAAAGAGCAGACGCTTTTCATTTCAAGCCCCTGTGGCAGCGCGCGTTGATCGTATTTGCCGGGCCAGCGACCAACCTGATCGTCGCGATAGCAATCTTTGCCGCCTTCTTCATGGTGGTGGGCAAACCCGTGCCGGTAGCAGCGGACAGTCAACTGACCGTTGCGGAGGTGACACCCGGTTCACCCGCCGAGCAGGCGGGGATCAACGCGGGTGACCGGATAGTATCGATCGACGGTCAGGTAATGAACGACTTTCGCGCGGTGCAGCAGACGATCATGCTGCACCCGGGCAGGACGTTTGCCATCGGGATCGATCGCGACGGAACCCAACGTGTGGTGCGCGTTACGGCTGGCAGCACGCAGGTCGAGGACGGGTTCGGAAACAGCTCGCGCATAGGGCTGATCGGCGTGCGTCCAATGGGCGTCGAATTTGCCTTCGCACCGCAGGGATTGCTCGCGAGCGTGGCGCTTGGCGCGGAGCGCAGCGTCCATTTGGTCGACATGATGGTGACCGGTCTCGTCCAGATCGTCAGCGGCGATCGTTCGGTGAGCGAGCTTGGCGGACCGATCAAGATCGCCAAGTATTCGGGCGAACAGTTCAGCCTCGGTCCGCTGGCGTTTGTCGAGTTTATGGCGCTGATTTCAATTAATTTGGCATTCATCAACCTGTTGCCAATCCCCGCCCTGGATGGCGGACACCTGGCGTTCTATGCGGCTGAGGCGGTACGCCGCAAACCGGTCGGCGCACGGGGGCAGGAGCTGGCATTTCGCACCGGCATCGCGCTGGTGCTGGTGCTGATGGTGTTCGTGACCGTGAACGATGTCGTGTCTCTGCCGATCTTCACCGGCTGACCGCGACGGATGGGAAAAAGCACGGGGGTTGGCGTCTTCCACCGCTTGATCGGGGGCATGGCATCGGGCACAGGGCGGCGATTGTCGCGCGGGGCTCGTCAATCGGGCGGTGGGGGCGCGTGGAACAGACTTTGGACGGGATCACCGTGTCGATGACGAATAGCGAAAATTCACGCGGCCTGGCCGCAGCATGCGCCCGGCCCTTGGCGCTCGCGCTGCTCGGTGGCACGATGCTGGCGGGAATGCCCGTAGCGGCGCTGGCGCAAAATGCCGGCCCGCCGACGGCGCCACCGGTTATCGCGGCGCCGGTCCAGCAGGACATCGTCCGCACGATCATTGTAACGGGTGCCGAGCGACTCGAGCCCCAGACAATCCTCTCCTACATCCGCCTCCGCCCCGGCGATGCTTATACCCAGGCCGCCGCCGACCAGGCGATCAAGGATCTTTACGCCACTGAATTGTTCGCCAGTGCCAGCGTCCGCAACAATGGCGGTGACGTTGTTATCGAGGTGACCGAAAATCCAGTCGTCAACCGGATCGTCCTCGAAGGCAACAAGCGGATCAAGAACGACAAGATCTTGCCCGAGATCAAGCTGGCCCCGCGCCAGATATTTACCCGGTCCAAGGTCCGCGCGGATACAGCCCGCATCATCGAGCTATACAAGCGGCAGGGCCGCTTCGCCGCCACGGTCGAACCCAAGCTGGTCCAGCTCAGCCAGAACCGGGTCGATATCGTTTACGAGATCAGTGAAGGGCCCAAGTCCAAGGTTCGCCAGATCAACATCATCGGCAACGAGGAGTTCAGCGACGGCGACCTGAAGGGTGAGATGGTCACCAAGGAAGCCCGCTTCACGCGCTTCTTCAGCTCGAACACCAGCTACGACCCCGATCGTCTGGCGTTCGATCAGCAGAAGCTGCGCCAGTTCTATCTGACCGAGGGTTATGCCGATTTTCGCGTTGTATCGGCCGTGGCGGAGCTGACCCCGGACAAGCGTGACTTCATCATCACCTACGTGGTCGAAGAGGGGGAGCGCTACAAGTTCGGCGAAGTTACCGTGGACAGCCAGCTGCGCGATTTCGACAGCGACGGGATGACCGCGAACCTGACCATGAAATCGGGCGACTGGTACAATGCCAAGGCGGTAGAAGACACGGTCGAGCAGATGAACGAGCTGGCCGGTACGTTCGGCTATGCCTTTGCCGACGTTCAGCCGCAGTTCCGTCGCAATCGCGAAGACCTGACGATGGACGTGACCTATCAAATTCGCGAGGCGCCCCGCGTCTATGTCGAGCGGGTCGACATCAACGGCAACACGCTTACGCAGGACAAGGTGGTGCGGCGCGAATTCCGCATTGCCGAAGGCGACGCGTTCAATTCGCTGCAAGTCGCGCGCTCCACCAACCGCATCAAGTCGCTCGGATACTTCCAGGAAAACTTCGAGATCGAGCAAAAGGAGGGCAGCGCGCCCGACCGGATCGTGCTTGAAGCAAACGTGGAAGAACAGCCGACTGGCGAGCTGCAACTTTCGGCCGGTTTTTCGTCGCTGGAAAGCTTCATCCTCGCCGCCTCGATCCGGCAGCGCAATTTCCGCGGGCGCGGCCAGACGGTTGGCGCGGGCGTAAACTATTCACGCTATTCGCGCTCCTTTAACCTTAGTTTTGCCGAACCCTATGTGTTCGACCGGAACATTTCGGCAGGTGTCGACGTCTACCGTCGCGATTATCGCAGCTTCAACTTTGCAAACAGCAGCCGCAACAACACGTTTGAGCAGGCCACCACTGGTTTCTCTGTTCGTGCGGGCGTGCCGCTGACCGAATATATTTCGGCGGTCGGCAGCTACACCCTCAACTATGACGACATTTCGCTTGGTGATGAGTATTTCTCCGATTCCGACGGCGACGGTGTGCGGACATGCGATCCCTTGTTGGCTGGTCGCTACCTGTGCGAGGCGTTGGGCGAGCGGACGAGTTCGATCCTGGGCCTGACGCTGGCATACGATTCGACCGATAGCCGTCTGCGTCCCACACGCGGCCAATCGCTGTCCTTGACCACTGAATTCGCCGGGCTGGGCGGCGACACCAAGTATGCGCGTTTTCGTGCGCGCGGCGCCAAGTACTGGCGTGTCCTGAACGGCTTCATATTCTCGGTCCGGGGCGAGGGCGGCTTCATCAAGGGGTTCGAGGATCGGACAGGTCCCGGCGTCGACGAGGTGCGCCTGAACGACCGCTTCTTCCTGGGCGAACCGGATTTCCGCGGTTTCGACATCCGCGGCGTCGGCCCTCGTGTGGTGCGCCTCAACTACATCGACGACGATGATGATGCCACCACCCCGCCGGTGCTCCAGACACTCGACGAAGCGCGCGAGGCGCGCACGCTGATCGACGATGCGATCGGCGGTCGGGCCTATTACCTGGGTCGTGCCGAACTGGAGATTCCGCTTGGCAGCGGCGCCAGCGAGCTGGGCCTGCGACCGTCCGCGTTTATTGATGTCGGTGCACTGTTCAAAGTGACCCAGCCGGTATTGCAGGATTTCCCCAATGGTATCCGCCAGGTCGATCCGACCACGGGCCTGCCTCTGTTCATCCAGCTTGGCACGAACGATCAGGGTCAACCGACCTCCACGCTGGTGACGAGCCCTACGGCGCCAAACGGCACTGCCAATGCACCGGCGTTCGACACCTCCCGAGCTTTCCGCGAAGTTTTCCTGGGCGATTCCGCAAGTCCGCGTGTTTCGATCGGCATTGGCGTCAACTGGAACTCGCCCTTCGGCCCATTCCGGATCGACTTTGCCCACGCGCTGCGTACGCAGCCGGGGGATGACACCAAGCGCTTTACTTTCAATGTAGGAACCCAATTCTGATGAACCGCTTCCTTTCCACGCTCGCCATCGCGGGTGCCGCCACCGCCGTCATGGCCGCCATGCCGGTCTCGGCTCAGGTCAATGGCATGGCAACTGCCAGCCCCGAGGCCGTGATCGTTCGCGCCGCCGCCCGTGTGGCCGGCTACAACCAGATCGACCAGACCTATGCCGCACAGATCGCTCAAATCCGGACGGTGCGCCAGGAAGCCAACACGTTGCAGCAGTCGCTTGACACAAACCGCGACAACAACCTGACCGAACAGGAGGTGCAGGCGAACCCCGGGGTCGTGCAACAGATCCAGCAGAAGGAACAGCAGATCGCGCAGATCAGCCAGCCCATCGCGCTGGCGCAGTATTACGTGATCGAGCAGATCATCAACGATTACCAGAACGCGCAGAATCAGGTGCTGCAGCAGAAGCGCATCCAGGTGCTGATCGCGCCTGACGCCATTCAATATGCGCCCGACAACTTCAATGTCACCAACGACATTCTCGCAGCCGTAAATCAGCGCCTGCCCACGGTCAGCACCACGCCGCCTGCCAACTGGCAACCGCGCCGCGAGACTGTGCAGACGCATCAGGCCGTCCAGCAGATCCTGCTTGCCGCCGCCCAGCAACAGGCACTGCAGCAGCAGCAGCAGCAGCAGCAGCAGGCGCAGCAGCCCGCGCAAGCGCCGCAGGGTCGCTGACGGCGAGATTGGGGGCAGGGCCATGAGTGACGCGAGCGGCGCGCCCGCTTACGATATCCGCAAGGTGCTCAAGGCTCTGCCGCATCGTTACCCCTTGCTGCTGGTCGACCGGGTTAGGTCGATCGAGCTGGGCGAACGGATTCACGCGGTGAAAGCCGTGACCTTTAATGAGGAGTTCTTCCAGGGGCATTTTCCCGGTGCGCCGATCATGCCGGGCGTGCTCCAGATCGAGGCTATGGCCCAGGCCGCCGCAATCTTGGGGATCGAGACGCTGGAGCTCGCCGGAACCGGCAAGCTGGTCTATTTCATGGGCATCGAGAACGCAAAGTTCCGCGCCCCCGTTACGCCCGGATGCTTGCTCGATCTCGAGGTCGAATTCGTTCAGAAGCGCAGCCGCGTGTACAAGTTCAAAGGCCGCGCGAGCGTGGAGGGCAAAACCACTTGCGAGGTGGAGTTTACCGCCATGATCGCGGATCCGCCTGCTGACGACTGACGCTTGCCAAACCCGCCGCGCCACTCTATGCGCGCGCCTTTCCAACACACAGCTGGACCGGTCGGAACCGTTCCGAAGCTATGAAGGACATTTGCCATGAAGGCCGAAGGACATCCCGAGTACCACATGATCACGGTCAAGATGACCGACGGCACCGAATTCCAGACCCGCTCGACCTGGGGCAAAGAAGGCGACACGCTGGCGCTGGAAATCGACCCGACAAGCCATCCCGCCTGGACTGGCGGCAAGCAACAGCTTCAGGAAGGTGGCCGCGTGGCTGCTTTCAACAAGCGGTTCGGCGGGCTCAGCCTCAAGAAGGGCTGACCTTTCGCGCGCGTCGCGGTCATTCGAAACGGGGCGGTGCTGCGGGGCCGCCCTTTTCGTTTTCCCTTCGTTTTAGCCCCATTCTTGTTCGCGATACCATTTGGTAATCACGTACTTGAAGCCGCGCCGCACCTTCATGCCATGATGGAGCGTGTTGGGATTGACGCGGCCATCGGGGCGCCGGTTGTTCCATGCGAGCAGCTTGCCCGCTTCGGGTTGAAAGATCTTGTTCAGCGCCTTGAAGCGCGTGCCACCCCCAGCGATCACATCGTTCAGATATATCATGAATGTCCAGGTGCGTTGCCCGGCCACTGCGCAGTAGCGCGCGTAATCCGCGCCATCGGGAGCAAAGTAATCGGTGTGCGGTTTGAATTCCTGGCCAACCGCGTACCGCTGCCCTTGGAGCGGCTCGCCGAAGTGGGGCGCGATGCCCGAAAGATCGGTCAGTTGCGCCTCAAGATCGCGCACGACGGACGCTTCGGCGGACAGGTCGCAGGTTTCACTGGTTCGAAAGTATCGGTCCCCATTGTCATCGGCGATGGTCGAGGGGCGGCGATCGGCTTCGATCAACGCGATAAGCTCGGCACAAATCGTCGCAGGCAGGAAGTTGCGTAGCTGGAAGACATCCGCTTTGTCGCTTGGCACGCGTTGCATGCCCTTGCGCGCGAGCAATCGTTTCGCACTGGATTCGCAAGCATCTGCCATGCCGGTTTTGTGTCGTGGCAGGAAGCAGGAGACAAGCCGCGAAATTTTGTTGCGTTATCGTGGCAGCGGCATAATTTTCGCTTCCCAAATGCTCCGCGCCATGCAACAGGCGCGCACCCGCGCAGAAGGGTCCTTGACCGTCCTGCGCGAGTGCGTATCAGCCCCGCTTGCGCGGCTGCCCGGCGGGTGGGCCGGGGCTTGTGGCGATCGTAGCTCAGTTGGTTAGAGCGCCGGTTTGTGGTACCGGAGGTCGGGGGTTCGAGACCCCTCGATCGCCCCATTTTCCCCGTTTTTTCCGCGCCATGCGAGACGGGGCGTGCACGCGATGACGGCTTTCTGGACCGAGGCGGATTACGACGACCACGAGTTGGTGCAGTTCGTGCGTGATCCAAAATCGGGGCTCACCGCGATCATCGCGCTTCATTCCACCCACTTGGGCCCTGGAGCGGGCGGCACGCGCTTTTGGCACTATGCCGACCCCGCTGGCGCGATGCGCGATGCGCTCCGCCTTTCCCGGGGCATGAGCTACAAGAACGCGATGGCGGGATTGCCGATGGGCGGGGGCAAGGCCGTAATCCTTGCCGACAATGCCCGGCACAAGACGCCTGAGATGCTCGCCGCCTTCGGCCGCGCGGTCGAGGCGCTGGGCGGTCGCTACGTGACCGCCGAAGATGTCGGGATCAGCGAAGCCGATATGGTCGTCGTGTCGCAGCACACTGGTTACGTCTCGGGCCTTCCGGTGGAGGAAGGTGCTGCCGGTGGCGATCCGGGGCCGTTCACTGCAATGGGCATATACCATGGCATCAAGGCGGCGGTGCGCCACAAGCTGGGCAGGGACAGTGTCAAGGGCGTGCACGTCGCGATCCAGGGCACTGGTAGCGTCGGCGGTGGGGTCGCACGGCTGCTGGCCAAGGATGGCGCGAAGCTGACCTTGTCCGACATCCACGAGGACCGCGCCGAAGCGCTCGCCGACGAACTTGGCGGCGAGGCAATCGCGCCCGACGCGATCATGAGCGTCGCATGCGACGTATTCAGCCCCAATGCGCTCGGCGCGATTTTGGATGACGAGGGCATAGCAAGACTCGAGGCGCCGATCGTTGCGGGCGGGGCGAACAACCAGCTTGCCCGCGCCCATCACGGCGCGCAGCTCGCCGAGCGCGGTATCCTGTACGCGCCGGACTATGTGATCAATGCGGGCGGCATCATCTCGGTCACGCTCGAATACCTGTGCCGCAGCCAAGGCGAACCGTGCGACATCAACGAGGTGAGGAAGCGGATCGCGCAAATTCCCGGGCGCCTCGAGCAGATTTGGAAGGAAAGCGACGCGACCGGGATTTCACCCGATGTCGTTGCCGACAGGATGGCGCAGAAACTGATCGGTCGCTGACGCATTTCCTTGATAGCCGCTCGACCCCCTGCCAAAGCGGGGTCGGACGGTTTCATGCATGGTTTCGCCAATCCCAAGCGCTTCCTGTCGCTCGCCCGCTGGCTGACGCCGCTGCTTATGCTCGGCGGGCTGGCGCTCGCAGGCGTGGGGCTGGCGTGGGGTCTCTTCTTGGTCCCGCCTGACCGGCTGATGGGCGAAACAGTGCGGATCCTCTTCCTCCATGTCCCGACCGCATGGCTGGGCATGGGCGGGTGGACGGCGATTGCGATTTCGAGCCTTGTCTATCTCGTCTGGCGCCACCCGCTCGCCGCGCTCGCCGCGCGGGGAGCGGCGGTGCCGGGCATGGTCTTCACCGCAATCTGCCTGGCCACTGGCTCAATCTGGGGCCGCCCGACCTGGGGAACCTGGTGGGTTTGGGATGGGCGGCTGACGAGCATGCTGGTGCTGTTGTTCCTTTACTTCGGCTATATTGCGTTGGCGCAGGCCGCCGCGCGCGAAGGGGTCTCCGCGCGCATTCCGGCGATTTTCGGGCTTGTGGGCGCGGTCAACATCCCCATCATCAACCGGTCGGTGGTGTGGTGGAATTCGCTTCACCAACCGCCCAGTATCACCACCGGTGGAAGCGCGATCGATGGCGTGTTCCTGGCGCCGTTGCTGGTGTGCGTCCTCGGCTTCTCGCTGCTGTTCGGCGGGGTAGTGCTGGCGCGAATGCGGGCGTTGCTGGCCGATTTGCAGGCGGAGGCGCGGCTGCGCCGACGGGCGAGCGAGGCAGCCCATGCGTGAGGCGCTCGACCAGTGGGATTTCGTGGTCGCGGCTTATGCGGTCGGGCTGGCGGGCACACTGGCAATGGTTGCGTGGAGCTGGCTCGCGATGATCCGCGCCGAGCGGCGACGGGAGGAGACGCGGCGGCCGTGAACACGTTCAAACCCAAGCATCAGCGGCTCGTGCTGCTGGTCGTCGCACTGGCCGTGCTGATCGGTGCGGGGCTGCTCGCTGCTTGGGCGCTACGCAGCCAGGCGAGCTATTTCTACGTGCCCGAGCAAATGGTTGCGGCTCCGCCCGAATCCGATCGCGGCGTTCGGTTGGGCGGGATGGTGCAGGATGGGAGCATCGAACTCCTCGCCGACGGGGTGACAGTCGCCTTCGTCGTGGGCGATGGCAAGGCAACCGTGCCGGTGCGGTTCAGCGGCATCGTGCCCGACCTGTTCGTCGAGGGATCGGGTGTGGTGGCGGAGGGCAAGTTGGGGGCCGACGGTGTTTTCGTTGCCGACAACCTGCTGGCCAAGCACGATGAGAACTATGTCCCGCGCGAATTGCAGGAAATGACCGAGCACCAGAAGCGCGATGTCGTTGCTGAGGCCGGAGGGCGGCCATGATCGCTGAATTGGGGCTCGCGGCGCTGTGGCTGGCCGCGGCGCTCGCCGCATTGCAGCTGGTGGCCGGCGTATTGGCGGTTCGTAGCGCAAGTACGGAACTGGGCGCGTTGGTGCGCCCCGCCGCCGTGATCCAAGGCATCTTGTGCGCCTTTGCTTTCGCAATGCTGCTTTGGCTGTTCGCCATCACTGATTTGTCGGTGAAGCTGGTCGCGACCAATTCGCATTCGGCCAAACCCATGATTTTCAAGCTGTCGGGTGCTTGGGGCAATCACGAGGGATCCATGCTGCTGTGGATCACGGTGATGGCGATGGCAGGCGGCCTGATCGGTTTCGTCGAACGGCGCTTGCCCGAAAGGACCATGCTGGCAACGCTGGCGGCGCAGGCGTTCGTCGGGCTCGGCTTCTACGCCTTTCTGTTGTTCAGCTCCAATCCGTTTGAGCGCTTGCCGATGCCCGCAATGGAGGGGATGGGCCTCAACCCTCTGCTGCAGGACATCGGTCTCGCGTTTCATCCCCCCACGCTCTATTTCGGATACGTAGGCCTTTCGGTCGCTTTCAGTTTCGCCGTGGGCGCGATGGTGACCCGGCAGGTGACGCCGGAATTTGCGCGCGCGATGCGGCCGTGGGTGCTGGGCGCATGGATTTTTCTCACCCTCGGCATCACGGCCGGATCGTACTGGGCCTATTACGAGCTCGGCTGGGGTGGCTGGTGGTTCTGGGATCCGGTCGAGAATGCCAGTCTGATGCCGTGGCTGGCCGCAACTGCACTGCTCCATTCCGCGAGCGTGTTGGCCGCGCGCGACGCCTTGCGCGCCTGGACCATCATGCTGGGCGTTGTTGCATTTTCGATGAGTATGGTCGGAACATTCCTGGTCCGTTCGGGCATTCTCACCAGCGTCCACGCCTTTGCGGTGGATCCCAAGCGCGGATCGTTCATCCTGGGGCTGCTGGTGCTTTATATTGGCGGCGCCCTGGTACTGTTCGCAATGCGCGCCGGCGCAGTTTCCGAGGGGGAGCGCTTCTCCGCGACCAGTCGCGAAGGCGCGCTTGTGTTCAACAACGTCATGCTCAGCGCCATCCTTGGGGTGGTTCTTGTCGGCACACTGTATCCCCTGCTCACGGAAGCCTTTGATGTGCGGGTTTCGGTCGGTCCGCCCTACTTCAACCCGGTGGGCGCGATATTTGTCTTTCCCATGCTGGCGGTCATGGCGGTCGGGCCACTGCTGCGGTGGCGTCGCGACAGTCTGGCCCGGGTTAGGGCATCGGTCATGCTGGCAGGCGGGTTAACGCTGCTCGCGCTGGCCGCGGCGGTGGTCGCGGGCGCCCAGGGCATCCTGCCGATCATTGGTCTCGCACTGGCGGGGGGGCTCGCCGTGGCAAGTTTCCTGCCGCTGCGCGGCCGCAACCTGCGCCGCCTGCCGATCGCGGTATGGGGCATGGTCATAGCGCATTTCGGAATCGCCGTGGCATTGTTCGGCATGGCCAGCGAAACGACCTTCTCGCAGGAAAAGCTTGCAGCGGTGGCGGTAGGCCAGAGCACCGATGTCGGCCCTTGGACCGTAACGCTGGCAAGTGTCGATCCGATCGCCGGTCCCAACTGGACGGCGATCGAAGGTCGGCTTTCCGCCAGCTATGATGGCGGCAGACCCATCGAGCTCGGGCCCCAAGCGCGAAGTTTCTGGGCGCCTGTGCAGGAGACCACTGAAAGCGAGCTGGCGACACGCTGGAACGGGCAGCTCTATGCCGTGATCGGCAATCAGGCGGCCGACGGTCGCTGGCAGCTGCGCCTGTGGTGGAAACCGTGGGTGACGCTGATCTGGTACGGCGGCCTGCTCATCTCGCTTGGCGGCCTGCTAGCACTGGTCGGACGGGTGCGCGACGACCTGAAGCGTCGCACCGTGCGCTTGCGGGTGGCAGAGCGTCGCGCCGGGGCAAGCGGGTAATGCGCTGGTGGTGGATTCCCCTGCTGCTGTTTGCCGGTTTCGTCGGCGTGGCGGCCTATCAGCTTACGCAGCCGAAGGATGATTTCGTTCGTAGCGCGATGATCGGTGAACGGTTGCCGCAGTTCGCGCTGAAGCCATCCGTACCCGAATTGCCCGGCGTTGCCGCCGATGACTTTCGCGACGGTACACCGCGCCTCCTCAATGTCTGGGCGAGTTGGTGCCTGCCGTGTATTGCCGAGGCGCCTCAGCTGGAACGATTGCGCGACGCAGGGGTAGAAATCGTGGGTGTGGCCATCCGGGACCGGCCCGAGGACGTGGCCGATTTTCTTGCCAGGCATGGCAATCCCTATGTACGCATTGGTGCCGACGATCTGTCCGAGGTGATGCTGGCGATCGGCTCCCAGGGCGTGCCCGAAACCTTCGTGATCGATGGCAACGGCGTGATCACTTATCAGCACATGGGCGACATTCGTGCCAGCGACGTGCCAGTCCTGCTGGCCGAGTTGGAGAAAGCGCGGTGAGCAATCCTGCCGTCCATGAGGCGAGCGAACGTCGGAACCGGGTGCCGCGCCGTGCAGGCTCGTGGGGGAGCGTCACGTTCGCGGTGACGGCCATTTTGGTCGCCACGTTGGTGTGCGCTGCTCCCATCGGTGCACAGCAATCCATGCCGCCGGCACCCTATGCCTACCAACAGCTCGACGACCCGGCGCAGGAGGCCGAGGCGCAGGCGTTGATGGAGACGTTGCGCTGCCTCAAGTGCCAGAGCCAGTCGATTGCGGACAGCGACGCGCCGATGGCGGGGGATATGCGCCATCAGGTCCGCACCCGCATCCGGGCGGGTGAGGAGCCGGAGGCAATCCGAGCGTGGCTGGTCGCGCGGTATGGCGATTACGTCAGCTACGCGCCGACAGTCAGCGCAAAGACGTGGCCGCTGTTTGCGATCCCGCTGGCGCTACTGCTCGCAGCGCTTGCGGTGCTTTGGCGACGGCTCCGGTTGAGGAACCCCGCGTGAACTGGATTCCGATGATGTTGCTCGCGGGTGCAGCGTTCGCGACTGCGGCATTGCTGCTGCGCCTGCCGCGCACCGGCTGGGCCTTGTTCGGGGCGGCCTTGCTGTTCGGGCTGGCGGGCTACGCGCTGCAAGGTGATCCGGGCATGGCCGGCGCGCCCAAGGATGCCGCCCCGGTTGCGAGCGAGAGCGGTGAGGCGATGATCACCGCCCGGCGCGCACTGTTCGACCCGAACCAGCCCCCGTCGCGCTTCGTGACGGTTGCCGACGGCTTCGCCCGCCGCAGGCAGTACGATGACGCGGCGGGCATCCTGCTGGGCGCGGTCAAACAGAATCCGCGCGACACCGAGGCGTGGCTTGCGCTCGGCAATGCGCTGATCGAACATACCGACGGCGCGCCTACCCCGGCCGCGCTCTATGCCTATTCCCGCGCCGAAATCGCCGATCCGCGCCATCCAGGCGCGGCCTATTTTCTTGGTATCGCGATGTTGCGCGCCGACAGACCCCAGGAAACACGAGCGATCTGGAGCGAGCTGATATCCGCCGCGCCCGCCGATGCGCCGTGGTTGCCCGCTATGCGCGAGCGGCTGCTCCAGCTCGATGCCCTGCTCGGCATCGCACCACCGCAGGAAGCGCGCTAGCCAAGCATTGCGACCGCCCGCCGATGCTGGTAAGCGCCGCCGCCTTCGGCATCAGGGCAACCGCCGGACCAGTCCAGGACAACCCGCTCCATGAGTGCCAATCCCACCGTCGCCGCAGGACACCCCGGCGCGCATCACCGCCCCAAGGCATCCACTGCGGCATTGGCGGTAGGCGCGATCGGGGTGGTGTTCGGCGATATCGGCACCAGTCCACTTTACGCGTTCCGCGAAACGTTCGCCTCGCATGGCGACGTGCCGGGCATTCAGGTCGATCCGGTGCACATCTACGGCGTGCTCAGCCTGGTGTTCTGGTCGATGATGATCGTGGTGACGTTCAAGTACGTCATGACCATCATGAAGGCTGACAACAAGGGTGAGGGCGGTAGTCTGGCACTGCTCGCGCTGATCAGTCGGCGGTCCCATCGCGTGCAATGGACCGGGCCACTGGTGCTGCTGGGCGTCTTCGCAACCGCGCTGTTTTACGGCGATTCGATGATTACCCCGGCGATGTCGGTGCTGTCCGCGACCGAGGGATTGCAGTACGTTCACCCCGGTTTCAAGGACTGGATCATCCCGCTGGCGATCGGCATTCTCGTCGCCCTGTTCGCGTTGCAATCGCGTGGCACAGCCAAGGTCGGCCGATTGTTCGGGCCGATCATGATGGTCTATTTCGGCACCCTGGCCACGCTGGGTCTGATGTACATCGTCGCGATGCCCTCGATTATCCTCGAGACGCTGAACCCCTGGAACGCGGTCAATTTCTACATCACCGATGGCTTCCGCGCCTTCGTGGCGATGGGCGCGGTGGTGCTGGCGGTGACGGGCGCGGAGGCGCTCTATGCCGACATGGGCCATTTCGGGCGCAAGCCGATCGGTCTGTCATGGATGTGCTTTGTGTTGCCCGCGCTGATGCTCAACTACATGGGGCAGGGCGCGATGGTGCTGGCGCCGGGGGCCGATGCGGAGGCGCTGATCCGTGATCCGTTCTTCCTGATGATCCCCGACATGGTTCGCATCCCGGTGATCTTCCTGGCGCTGGCGGCCACGATTATCGCGAGCCAGGCGGTCATCTCCGGCGCGTTCTCGCTGACCCAGCAGGCGATCCAGCTTGGCTTCATCCCGCGGATGCAGATCAAGCACACCAGCGCCTCGGCCGCAGGGCAAATTTACATCCCCGTTGTCAACTGGGCGTTGATGGTCAGCGTGATCCTTCTCGTACTGTTCTTCCAGTCGTCGAGCAATCTGGCCGCCGCCTATGGCATCGCGGTCACCGGGGCGATGTTCATTGACACGATCCTGATGGCGGCGGTGCTGATGGCGCTATGGCGCTGGCCCGCGTGGAGGGCGCTGCCGCTGATCGCGGTGTTCATCGTAGTCGACATGGCCTATCTCGGTGCGAACTTGATCAAGGTACCCGATGGCGGCTGGGTGCCGCTGGTGATTGGCCTGGTGATCTTCACCGCACTGACGACCTGGTCCAAGGGGCGGGGGCTGATGCGAGCGTCGATGGCGGAAGGGTCGATCCCGATCGAGATTTTCGCCAAGAGTGCGCACAATAGTGCCGCGCGGGTGCCCGGTACGGCGATTTTCATGGCATCATCGTCCGACGGGGTGCCATCGGCGTTGCTTCACAATATCAAGCATAACAAGGTGCTGCACGAACGCGTGGTGGTGCTGACCGTGGCGATCCAGGACGAACCGATCGTGGAGCCGGCGCGGCGGGTGGAAATGCGCGACCTGGGGCAGGGCTTCTATCGCATGATCCTGCGCTATGGCTTTGTCGAGGAAACCGATGTCCCGGCCGCGCTGCGCCAGGCGGATATGTGCGGCGGCCCGTTCGACATGATGCAGACCAGCTTTTTCCTCAGCCGCCAGACGCTTCTAGCCAGCGAGAAGCCCGGCATGGCGTTGTGGCGCGAGAAAATCTTCGCCTGGATGCTGCGGAATTCGGCAACGGCGATGGAATTCTTCCGTCTGCCCAGCAATCGAGTGGTCGAACTGGGCAGCCAGCTGGAAATCTAGCTAATTTCCGCGTCACCGCGCCGAAGCTGCCGGTGGCCCTGCGTTCTTCTTCTGGTCGTATGTCATCAGCCAGTGCGGTCGCTCGCCTTGATGCGATTCTGCCCATGCGTCCTGAAGCTGTTTCATCATTTGGTTCATAAACGTATTCACGACAGCGCAATCGATCGCCGTGGTTGATAAGTAGCCTTCCCTGCATTCGGCAAACTCAATCGCTGTTTTTGCGATAATCTCGTCTATGTACGGAGCTAGAGCTAAAATCTGGTCGGAACTTTTTATCTTAATCGATACAGGGACATCGATTATGTGAGGCGGGTACACGCTATCCCTCGCCCATTTCTGCATTTCATGTTCGTCAGTTCTGCGGTGTCCTTGTGGGCTCATGAAACATCTCTCACAATCAAGCCGTCGGCGGTTCGTCCTTTGCTACCTCGTCCTTGTCTTCCAGCGCCAGTCCGTGCTTGAGCAGCATCGGGATCTGGCTGAAGGTGAACAGGAAGCTGAGCGGCATGAACACCCATAGCTTGGCCCACAGCCAGCTTTCAAAGGTCATGGTCTGGCGCAGCACTTCATTGAGGCCCGCTAGCGCAAGAAAGAAGAAACCCCAGTTGCGTGACAGCTTTAGCCAGCCTTCCTGGCTCAGCCCATCGAATGCCGCTTCGAGCAGGGTCTGGAGAAACGCACGGCCCTTGAGCCACCCGGCGAGCAGGACGAGTCCGAAAAATACGTAGATCGCGGTCGGCTTGATCTGGATGAAGGCTTCGTCGCGCAGCCAGATAGTCAGTGCGCCGAAGCCGACGATCAGCGCGGTCGACAGCATCAACATTGGTGAAACGCGGCCAAATTTCCATTTCGAAAAGGCCAGCGCTGCCACCGCGGCGATCATGAAGGCGATCGTGCCGCGAACCACCGCGGCAATTTCGCCCAACGGGCCGGGCTCCTCGGGCGAATAGAACTTGTAAACGCCGAGGAACACCAGCAGCGGGCCGTAGTCGACCAGGATGTTCAGCCAGCCGGTCGGCTTCTTTTCAGCGGCGGGTGCGGGGTTGTTCATCATGCGACTCCGGCAATGACCCGCGCCACGAGGTCAGGATCGAACGGGCGCAGGTCGTCCATTTTCTCCCCCACGCCGATTGCGTGGATCGGCAGACCGTACTGCTCTGCCGCAGCGACCAGCACGCCGCCGCGCGCGGTGCCGTCGAGCTTGGTCATGATGAGGCCGGTAACGCCCGCGACTTCCTTAAACACATCGATCTGGGCGAGCGCGTTCTGGCCATTGGTGGCGTCAAGCACCAGCACCACGTCGTGCGGCGCCTCGGGGTTGAGGCGGCCGAGGACGCGGCGGATCTTCTCCAGCTCGTCCATCAGCTCGCGCTTGTTCTGAAGGCGCCCGGCGGTGTCGACGATCAGCACGTCAGTCCCGCGCTCCGTGGCCGCCTTGACGCCGTCGAACACGATGCTGGCGGGATCGCCACCTTCCGGGCCGCGCACGATCGGAACGCCGACCCGCTGTGCCCAGGTGGCCAGCTGGCCGATCGCGGCGGCGCGGAAAGTGTCGCCCGCCGCCAGCATGACGCCGTAATCGTCTTCCTGGAACAGGTGCGCGAGCTTGGCGATGGTGGTGGTCTTGCCGCTGCCGTTCACGCCGATCACCAGCACAACCTGCGGGCGCGGAAAAGCTGTGATTTCGAGCGGCCGGGCAACCGGGCGCAGGATCGCGGCGATTTCCTCGGCCACGGCTTCTTTCAGTTCCTGCTCCGAGATTTCCAGGCCGAACCGTTTCTCCCGGAGACGTTCGCGGATGCGTGCGGCGGCGCTGGGGCCAAGATCGGACATGATCAGCGCATCTTCGACATCGTCCAGCGTCGCATCGTCGAGTCGCGCCTTCGTGACCACTGCTGCGAGGTTCTCGCCCAGCCGTTCGGATGTCTTGCGCAGGCCGCCAAACAGCCGCTGCGTCCAGCTTGTCGTATTCATGCGAGGAGACCCTGCTCAACCCGTGTCGGGGTCACGGAAACCAGGGTTCCGGGCACAATGCCAAGCGGCAGTGCGACGCGGGCGTAGCCGGGCGTGTAGCCAGTCCCATCACGTTCCGCGAGAACCGTGTGCGGCTGCCCGAGGTGGCGTTTCAGCCATGCCGCGCGCCGGTCGGCGACTGCCCCGCGCAATTCTGCGGCCCGGCGGCGGATAGTTGCAGAATCGACCTGTGGCATGCGCGCTGCGGGGGTGTCGGGACGAGGGGAGTAAGGAAAGACGTGGCCGTGGACCACGTCGAGTTCAGAAATGATGGACAGGTTATCGGCGTGGCCTGTTTCGTCCTCCGTCGGGAACCCTGCGATGAGATCGGCACCGATGGCAATGTCGGGACGCCGGGCGTTTAGCCGCGACACCAGAGCCACCGCGTCGGCGCGCAGGTGGCGCCGTTTCATACGTTTGAGGATGAGGTCGTTTCCATGCTGGAGCGAAAGGTGGACGTGCGGCATCACGCGGATATCGCCCGCGAGAAGGTCGAACAGGTCGGGATCGATTTCGACCCCATCGAGCGAGGAGAGGCGCAGTCGCTCGAGCGCGGGAAACGCTGCGAGGATCGCGTGAACCAAGGCGCCGAGCCGGGGGGCGCCAGGCAGGTCGTGGCCCCAAGACGTCAGATCGACCCCGGTCAGCACCACTTCTGTCGCGCCGACTGCGATATCGCGTTCGATCTCACGCAGCACCTCGGCGATCGGCAGAGACCGGCTCGGCCCACGGCCCCGCGGAATGATGCAGAATGTGCAGGCATGGTCGCAGCCATTCTGCACCGCGATGAAAGAGCGGGTATGCCGCGATTCCGGCACCATGGAGGGCAGAGCCACGTTCCATTCGCGCGGATCGAGCTTGGACGCATTGGCGACCAGGCCGTCGACTTCGGGCATTGCCGCGAGCGCGTCACGTTCCACCTCCGCCGCGCAGCCCGTCACAAGTAGCCGTGCATCGGGCCGTTCGCGGCGGGCGCGGCGAATGGCCTGGCGGGTCTGACGCACCGCTTCGCTGGTGACCGCGCAGCTGTTGACCACCACGAGATCGCGTTCATCCGCGAACAGCGCGCGCAGCCGTTCGCTTTCGGCCAGGTTCAGCCGACAACCGAGCGAGATCACCTCGGCTCCGCTCACGCGAAGTCGCCCCATGCAAAGCTGCCGCGATAGCTTTCGGCCGCTGGGCCGGTCATCAGGATCGGGCCCGCACCGTCCCATGCGATCGTCAACCGCCCACCGGGCAAGTCGACTGCGACCGGTGAATCGACGAGTTTGCGCCGGATCGCGGCGACGGCGGTGGCGCAAGCGCCGGTGCCGCACGCGCTGGTAAGCCCGACGCCGCGTTCCCATACCCTGAGACGGATCGCGCCGTGCTCAATGCTGGCGACGTTCACGTTGACGCGCTCCGGAAACAGCGGGTCGTGCTCGATCTGCGGCCCGAGCCTGTCGAGCGCCACCGCGTCGCAGTCGGGTACGAAGAACACCGCGTGGGGGTTGCCGACGCTGACCGCTGCCGGCCGTTCGAGTTCGTCCCAGCCGACCGGCAGTTCGCGCGTATCGGCGGCGTGGGCAAGCGGGATCGCATCCCATTCGAATCGCGGCACACCCATGTCCACTGTGGCGCCGCCATCGACCGGGTGCAGGCCGATGAGCCCGCCGACCGTTTCCACCACCGCCTTTTCGCCGTGCAACAGCGCAATCGCGCGGCTTGCGTTACCGCAGGCCTCGACCTCGCCGCCATCGGCGTTGAAGATCCGCATGGCGAAATCAGCGTCGTTCGACGGTTGGAGCAGGATCAGCTGGTCGCAACCGATGCCGGTGTGCCGGTCGGCGAGCCGCGCGGCCATCGCCCGGCCGATTGGTGGCAAGGATTGCGCGCGCGCATCAATGACGACGAAATCGTTGCCGAGGCCATGCATCTTGACGAAGGGAACGCGCATCGGCCCGGCATCTAGGGCGCGGGACTGCGCGCGTCCAGTATGTCAGGCCGTGATTTCAGGCCTCGCGGAGACGCGCCGCGTCGGCGCCCGCGATCGCTTCGGTGTTGGCATCAGCGTCGGTGGCGATGGCAGCGGCCGGGGCGAGCCGCCCCATCGAACCGAGCCGCTCGCGCACGGCGGCCGCATCTTCCGGCCTGCCATAGTGATAGCCCTGGCCCTTCAGGCTCTTGAAACCCGTCAACTCGTGCAGGATCGCCGCATCCTCGATCCCTTCGGCGGTGATCGGCAGCTTCAGCCCGTCGCCCAGCCGCACAATCGCGTCTAGGATTTTCGCACCCGCGCCATGTTCGCGTAATTCGCTGACAAAGGTGCGATCGATCTTGAGCTGATCGAATGGCAGGCTGCGGAGTTGCGACAAGCTGGAATAGCCGGTGCCAAAATCGTCGAGGCTGATCCGCACACCTTGGTTGCGAAGACTGGTGATCAGCGATCGCACCACGGTGAGATTTTCATGCAGGCAGCTTTCGGTAATTTCGATTTCCAGCCGGTTTGCGGGAAAATTGTGCGTCACCAGCAGCTTCAAAAGTCGCTGGGCGAACCAGGGGTCGCGCAATTGCACTGGAGAAATGTTTACCGCCAGGCGGAGCGAGGCGTCCCAATCCTTTGCGTCGTCGAGCGCCTGCGCGATCAGCTGTTCCGAAAGTTCCGCGATCAGGCCGATTTCCTCGGCCACCGGAATGAATACGCTCGGGCCAAGGCTGCCCATTTCAGCACACGTCCAGCGGGCCAGCATCTCGAACCCGACCAACTCGCCGGTTTCAAGATCGACTTGCTGTTCGTAGAACGGAACGAATTCCCTGCGCTGAACGCCGCGCCGGACCGCCCTTTCGAGCCTGTGACGGAACCGAAGTTCGCTTTCCATCTGCGGCTCAAACCAGAAGAACCGGTTCTTCCCCCGCTTTTTGGCGTGATACATCGCGATGTCGGATTTGTGCATCAGCACCTTGGCGTCGCACTGGGAACCGTCGTCCGACCTGGTTCGCCAGTTGCTCGCGATGCCCACCGACACGGTCACCTCGACCGATGTGCCATCGACGGCGGTCGGCGCGGCGACACGTTCGATCAGGCGCGCGGCGAAATGGTCGATTTCTTCACCGCCATTAGGCGCATAGGGCAGCACGCAGGCGAACTCGTCACCGCCCAGGCGCGCGACCAACCCACCATGTGGGATCAGCGCGTGGATGCGTTCGGCAGCGGCGCGCAAGACCTGATCGCCCGCAACATGGCCATACAGGTCGTTCACCTGCTTGAAGTTGTCGAGGTCGATCATCAGGAACACCACGCCCTGAGAGCGTTCGCGCTGGGCGGAAATCAGGGCGTCGGTGGCCGCCGCGATGGTGCGCCGGTTGAGGCAGCCAGTCAGAGGATCGGTTTCAGCGAGCTTTCGTGCCTGCTCCTCGGCAAGTTTGCGCTGTTCGATCTCGCGCAGCAACTCGTTGTAACGGCGCCAGCCAAAGATGATAAGCGCGATATTGAGCAGGAGCGCGTTGACGAGCAGGGCATCCGGCCCTTCGCCGACGCCTGCCCAGCTGCGAAATACTTGCGGCAGGACCGAACTGCCCGTGCCCACGAACATGAGGATCGCGGCAGAGGCAACGCCGAGCGCAACTAGGTCGCGGTCGGCGCTCTTCATTTCACGATCCGATGCAGTGTCCAACGCGCCGTTCCACCCCGCGACTGCATACGCAGCCCTGCCCCATTGAAAGCGACCGCGCCCGATATCGCACTTGTTGCTGAAAAAGCGGTTAACTGGCGCACCCTGGGTCGCTATCGATCTATCCAGCAGGAGACCGAAGTGGCGCGCTATTGGCTGATGAAATCCGAACCCGACGTCTATGGCTGGGACGAACTCGTGGCTGAGGGCGAGGGCACCTGGGACGGCGTACGCAACCACCGCGCGAAGAACAATCTCGCGGCGATGCGACCGGGGGACCAGGCGTTCTTCTACCACTCCAACATCGGGCTCGAGATCGTCGGAATTGCGGAAATTTCCGTGTCCGGGATCACCGATCCCACCGATCCGGAAGGCAAGTGGGCAGCAGTAAAGCTGAAGCCGGTCCGCAAGCTGGAGCGCCCTGTCACGTTGAAGCAAGTGAAGGCCGAACCGCGCCTCGCCGACATGGAGCTGGTCCGTCAGTCGCGCCTGTCAGTGAGCGAGGTAACACCGGCCGAGTGGCGCACGGTCCTGAAGCTGGCGGGTGAATGACTTTACCATGATCGACCGGGTTTGTCCCACGATGCGACTACCCGGTTTCAGCCCGCGCGGGGGCGACACGATTGGGTTAGTGCCGAGCACATGAGAAGGTCGCTTGTTCTAACAGATGAAACCGCGCGGCACCCGTTCCGCGCCAGTCTTCCCCCGCACGTCAGGTCCGCCGGTACGCCGCGCGCCGCACGCAGCCGCTGGGAAATCGCACCCGGCGATGCCAGGCGCTTTTTTGCTGCCTACTGCGCAAGTCTGATCGTCATCCTGATCCTCATCGCCTAGCGACCGGATCAGGCGGCCGCGCGTTCCGCCAGCAGCAGCCGCTGCCCCAGCCACGCCGAAAAAAGGCACATCGCCGCGCTCAGCAAGACCTGGTCGACGATCGCCACTCCCCCCGCGCTCAGCCCAGTAGCGAGCAACGACCCGGCCACCATCGCTCCGGAATTGACGATATTGTTCGCCGCTATCGTGCGCGCGGTCTGGGTCTTGGGGACGAAGGTGGTCAGGAAGGCATAGAGCGGCACCACGAACATGCCGCCTGCCACCGCGATGCCCAGGAGGCTGAGCAACAGGGGAATCGCCAGCGGGCGTGCCATGAAGCCGGCCACGTCGAACAACTGTTCGCCCGGCAGCGGCGTCCACGCGCGGCAGACCAGATAGAATGCGACCACGAACAGTCCCATCACCAGAACCGACACGGGCGAATAACGCGCCGATACCGTCCCCCTTAGCAGCGCGTTTACCGATACCGATCCGATCGCAACGCCGATCGAGAAGATGACCAGGAACAAGCTCGCGACTTCCTTGCTTGCGGTTAGCACGTTTTTGGCCAGCGGCGGGAACTGGATGAACAGGACAGCGCCGATCGTCCAGAAGAAGCTGATCGCCATGATGGCCAGGAAAACGCGCTGGTCGTGCATGGTGTTTCGGACCAGTACCCACGAGGATCGCAGCACATTGAAGTCGATCGGCTCCTGCTCACCTTGCGGCGGCGCATCGGGCACGTGACGCGCGGTGAGATAACCCGCTACCGCGACGACCAGCACGAGCACTGCTGCCGCCTCCACAGGGATCCATCCGGCCAGGATCGTGCCGAACAGGATAGCGATGTAGGTTCCCGCCTCGACCAGTCCGGTTCCCGCCAACACCTCGCGCTGGCGCAGGTGCTGCGGCAGGATGGCGTACTTGATCGGGCCGAAGAAGGTGGAATGAACCCCCATCGCGAACAGCGCCGCCAGCAGCAGCGGGATCGCCGCCTGTGCCGCCAAGGGATGCGGGGCCGCGAGGCAACGGTCGGCCGCGGTCGCGCACTCCAGCGCCTGCCAGGCAATAAACAGGCCAGCGCCGCCCACGATCATGATCCCGATTTCGCATGCCTTCACGATCCGGATGATTCGTGCCTTGTCGCGCATGTCCGCCAGCTGCCCGGCGAGCGCCGAAAGGATGAAGAACGGCAGGATGAACACGCCCGAAGCAACGGCGCTGAACATCGCCTCGTCGGCTTCGGAATTGTAGATGCTGTAAACGACGAACAGCACCATGGCTGTCTTGTAAAGGTTGTCGTTGAAGGCGTTGAAAAGCTGTGTGACGAACAGCGGCAGAAAGCGGCGGCGGCGCAAGATGTGCGTCGTGGTGCTCATGAAACGAAACGCGCCCCTGCCATTGTGCGGCCCGATGTAGCGTGCCCGCTGCGGCGGACAAGGGGCGCGCGCGGCTTTTGCGACGTGGAGTTTGAGGCTAGGACGGGTTCGCGATGCTCAGCCTTCCCAACATACTCACCTTGTCGCGCATCGTCGCGCTACCGCTGCTTGCTTACCTGTTGTGGTGGCCGGGATGGGAGGCGGGGTATCTCCTTGCCTTCGCACTGTATTGCCTGATGGGCTTCACCGACTATGTCGACGGCTATCTCGCGCGGTCGAGTGGGGCGGTATCGAAGCTGGGCATCTTCCTTGATCCGATCGCCGACAAGATAATGGTCGCTGCGGTCATCCTGGTTCTGGCAGCGCAGAACGTCCTGCGTGGACCCTATGTGGGCGACGTGCACGTGATCGCCGGCCTTATCATTCTTGTGCGCGAGATCGCGGTTTCTGGCCTGAGAGAGTTCCTGGGCGGACTGCAGGTTTCGGTACCGGTGTCGAAGCTGGCAAAATGGAAGACCACGTTCCAGCTTGTCGCGCTTGGTTCGCTGATCCTGGGCCAGGGGCTCCCCGGCTGGACGGTGATGCTTGGCAACGTCAACGCGAACGTGCCACACACGGTCGGCCTTACAACCTTGTGGGCGGCTGCAATCCTGACGCTGGTGACGGGGTGGGATTACCTGCGCGTCGGGCTGAAGCACATGGATTGAGCTAGCCCGCGCGCAATTCCTCGGCAAGCAGGCGAAAATCATCCGCCCGGGGGGAATTCTTGCGCCAGATCAGTGCGATCTCGCGCTTGGCGGCTCGTGCCTTGAGCGGGCGGGCGACGACATCCGTACCGTTCAATATTCCGGCATCGATTGCCATCCTGGGCAGCATTGTAAGCCCCAGGTCGTTGTCCACCATTTGCACCAGCGTGTGTAACGAGGTGCCAATCATCGTCGCTGATCCCCGCAGTTCAGACCGGTTGCACGCGGCGAGCGCATGGTCCTTCAGGCAGTGCCCATCTTCCAGCAGCAGCAACCTGCCGCCTTCGATCATCGGGTCGATCATTGATGTTGGCACAAGCGCGGGCGGATCGCGGGGATCGTCCTTGGGAAAGGCGACGTATAGTGCGTCGTCGGCGATGTGCGCCATCTCCACCTCGCCTGTGGCGAAGGGGAGGGCGAGAAGTACGCAATCGACCCGCCCGTGGTGCAGGCTTTCGACCGCGTCATGGCTCGTTTCCTCCCGCAGGAACAACTTGAGGTCGGGCCGCTCGCGCCGCAGGCGCGGCAGGATGCGCGGCAGCATGAACGGTGCGATTGTCGGGATCACGCTCATTCGGAGCGATCCGGATAATGGTGTCCCGCTTGCCTGGACGAGGTCCGCCAGTTCTTCGGCCTCGCGTAGCAGCCGATGCGCCTTGGCCACCACTTGCTCGCCTAGGGTGGTGAAGCGGACAACCCGGCGGCTCCGCTCCACCAGGGTCACGCCCAGTAACGTTTCCAGTTCGCGAATGCCCGCCGACAGCGTGGATTGCGACACGAAGCTGGCATCTGCCGCACGGCCGAAGTGCCCGTGCTGGTGCAACGCCACCAGATATTGAAGCTGCTTAATGGTGGGCAGGTAGGTGCTCACGCCATCGTGCTCATAGCGCGGCCTGGGCTTCGCTTTCGTCGACTGGCGCGGTTTCGAGCCGGGTCATCGCCAGCTTTCCGCGCTTTACCGCAAAGCCGAGCTTGCCTTCGACCAGTTCGAGCGCGTCGCGGCCGAATACCTCGAACCGCCAGCCGTCGAGCACCGGAAGGTCGCGAGCGCCCGCGGCCAGCGCCTCCATCTCGTCCGAACGGGTTAGCAGGCGGGAGGCGACATCGATTTCGCGACTGCGGATCTTGAGCAGCAGCTTGAGCAAGTCGGCCACGAGCGCGCCCTCTTTGCCCAGCGGGGCGCCGCGCTTTTCCTTCGGTGGCATCTCTTCCGGGCCGAGCGGGACAGCCTTTTCGAGTACCTTCATCAAACGCTTGCCAATGTCGTTGTCGCGCCAGGCGTTGGAGAGGCCGCGGACCTTGGCAAGATCGGCCTGCTGTTTGGGCGGATGGCTGGCGAGGTCAGCCAGGGTTTCGTCGCGCATGATGCGGCCGCGCGGAATGTCCTTGTGCTGGGCTTCCTGTTCGCGCCAGGCGGCCAGTGCCTTGAGCCGCCCGAGAACCTGGGGGTTGCGACCGGCCGCGCGAATACGCTTCCATGCGCTATCGGGATCGGTGCGATAATTATCGGGATCGGCGAGTTTTTCCATTTCAGCGTCGAGCCAGTCACCGCGCCCGGTCTTGATCAGCTTCTTGAGAATCTTGGGAAAAATCTTGGCGAGGTGCGTGACATCGCCGATGGCGTATTCCACTTGCCGTTCAGTCAGGGGACGCCGCCTCCAGTCGGTGAAGCGCGCGCCCTTGTCGATCGTGAGGCCGAGCCAGCTTTCGACAAGGTTCGCATAGCCGATCTGTTCGCTCTGGCTGACCGCCATCATTGCGATCTGCGTGTCGAAGATCGGGTGCGGGGTGGTTCCGGTCAGGTTGTAGATGATTTCCACGTCCTGCCCGCCGGCGTGAAAAACCTTTAGCACGTCCTCATTGTCGCACAGCAGTTCGAGCAAGGGAGCCAGGTCGATGCCTTCGGCCATGGGATCAATCGCGGCGGCTTCTTCGGTGTTGCCGATCTGGACCAGGCACAGCTCGGGCCAGTAGGTATTCTCGCGCATGAATTCGGTGTCGACGCACACGAAGTCGGATTGGGCGAGACGGTTGCAGAGCTCTTCGAGCGCGGCGGTGGTGGTGATCAGGTCGTGGATTTTCATCGTTTCTGTTCTGGTTGCGGGCGGAGTACCGCCGCTCGGGGCCATTCCCACAGGCGCGCTGCTTGACAAAGCAGACAGCATCCCCTGTTAGCGCGCGCGATTCCTGCTAAGGGCAGCGCGCCCTCGCCCTAGCGCCATAGCTCCAAAATTGGAAAGAGTTTAGATGCACGCCTATCGTACCCACACCTGCGCCGCGCTGACGAGCGCGCATGTCGGCGAAACCGTCCGCCTGTCGGGCTGGGTACATAACAAGCGTGATCACGGAGGCGTACTGTTCGTGGACCTGCGCGACCATTACGGGATCACCCAGGTGGTGGCCGATAGCGATAGCGCGGCGCTGCCGGTGCTTGACAAGTTGCGGCTGGAATCGGTGGTGACGATCGAGGGCACGGTCAAGGCCCGCGCCGACGCGGCCGTGAACCCGAACCTGCCGACCGGCGCGATCGAGGTGTTTGCGCGCATGGTAACGGTGCAGAGTGTTGCCTCGGATCTGCCACTGATCGTCAACTCGGCGGAGGATTACCCCGAGGAAACGCGGCTCAAGTATCGGTTTGTCGATCTGCGGCGCGAACGGCTGCACCGCAACATCGTGCTGCGCAGCCAGGTGATCGCCTCGATCCGGCGTCGGATGGTGGAGCAGGGATTCACCGAATTCCAGACCCCGATCCTGGGCGCCTCGAGCCCCGAGGGCGCGCGTGATTATCTCGTGCCCAGCCGCCTTCACCCGGGGCGCTTCTACGCGCTGCCCCAGGCGCCGCAGATGTTCAAGCAGCTGCTGATGGTCGCCGGTTTCGACCGCTATTTCCAGATCGCGCCGTGTTTCCGTGACGAGGATTTGCGCGCCGACCGCAGCCCCGAGTTCTACCAGCTCGATCTGGAGATGAGCTTTGTCACCCAGGAAGACGTATTCCAGGCGCTGGAACCGGTACTTGCGGGCGTGTTCGAGGAGTTCTCCGGTGGCAAAAGCGTAACCCCGGCGGGCAGCTTCCCGCGCATTCCCTATGCCGAGGCGATGCTCAAGTACGGCAGCGACAAGCCCGATCTGCGCAATCCGCTGATCATCAGCGATGTTACCGAACACTTCACGACTAGCGGCTTTGGCCTGTTCGAAAAGATCGTGGGGAGTGGTGGCCGTGTTCGCGCCATCCCGGCGCCCGCGACCGCAGACAAGAGCCGCAAGTTCTTCGACGACATGAACGATTGGGCGCGCAAGGAAGGTTTTGCGGGTCTCGGGTATGTCACGCGCAAGAACGGAGAGTTCGGCGGTCCGATCGCCAAGAACCACGGCGAGGAAGGCATGGCAGCGCTTTACGCCCACATGGGGCTTGGCGAGAACGACGGTCTGTTTTTCGCCGCGGGCAAGGAAAGGGAAGCGGTCAAGCTCGCGGGAACGGCGCGCACCCGCGTTGCCGAGCAGCTCGGCCTGATCGAGGAGGGGTGCTTCAAATTCTGCTGGATCGTCGACTTCCCGATGTTCGAATATGACGAGGATGCGAAGAAAGTCGATTTCAGCCACAACCCGTTTTCAATGCCACAGGGTGAGTTGGAGGCGCTGGAGACACAGGACCCGCTCGAAATCAAGGCGTGGCAGTACGACATCGTTTGCAACGGTTATGAACTGTCAAGCGGCGCCATCCGGAACCACAAGCCCGAGATCATGTACAAGGCGTTCGAGATTGCCGGATATTCGCAGGCCGATGTCGATGCCAATTTCAGTGGCATGATCGAGGCTTTCAAGTTGGGCGCGCCGCCGCACGGCGGCTCTGCACCGGGGATCGACCGGATTGTGATGCTGTTGGCCGACGAGCCGAACATACGCGAGGTGATCGCCTTCCCGCTTAATCAGAAGGCGCAGGACCTCATGATGGGTGCGCCATCGCAAGTTACGCCGCAGGCGCTGCGCGAAGTCCACATTCGCACGATCGAGCCGCCCAAGCCGGACCAGTAGGGTCGTCAACAGGGCAAAAAGGGCGCGGGGTTAATTCCCCCCGCGCCCTTTCGTTTCGATCGGAATGGTCAGTCGTACTGTTTTTCGATCATGTCGCCAAAGCGCTCACCCTCGGCGATTTCCGCATAGCATTGCTGCACGATCGCGCGTTCCTGCGGATCGAGATCGGCATGCTCCAGCGCTTCGCGGAATTTCCCCGCGAGATAATCCTCGCCTTCCTCCACGCGTTCGGCAGCGGCTTCATCGCCGTTTTCAAACATGTCGGTGATGTCGGTCCAGAGGCGGTGCGCTGCCCCGGCAGTGGTGCCCTTCGTGACCAGTTCCTCGCCCTGCCGCAGAAGCTCGGCGTTCAGCGTTGCGAGGGTCTGTTGGCGTTTTTCCAGGCGATCAGCGAGCGCGGACTTGAGCGCGGGACTATGTGCCTTCTCCGCGGCTCTGCGATATCCCTCGACTGAATCGAAGGTAGTGTCGACCAGCGACTTGAAAACGGTGGTACTCATCGGGTTGCGTCCCTTTTGCCAGATATTGCAGATAGCTGGCCAACGGCCTTGGTCTTGATTTGTGCCAATGGCGCGCCAATTTTCCGCTCGGCCGGGGTCCGTGGCCTCGGTGCCATCCCCCTTGCCAGCGCCCGCGCCGTTCATTAGGGCGAAAGCCAACTTTGAAACCCCCAGACACTAGAGGGAATAATATGAGCGATACCGCCGAACGCGTTCAGAAGATCGTCGTCGAGCATCTCGGCGTCGAAGCCGACAAGGTGAACCAGGAAGCCAGCTTCATCGACGACCTGGGCGCGGACAGTCTCGACATTGTCGAGCTGGTCATGGCGTTCGAGGAAGAATTCGGCGTCGAGATCCCCGACGATGCGGCGGAAAAGATCACCACTGTGGGCGACGCGACCAAGTATATCGAAGAGCACAAGGGCTGATTGCCCGACCCGCCGTGCTCGCCGCGCGGCAAGCCGGCGGGAAGTGACAGGCTCGACCCGGAAGCGGGCCGGGCCTGTTGTCTTTTTACGGAGAGTTCCATGCGTCGTGTCGTCGTAACTGGTCTCGGCCTCGTCACCCCGCTGGGCGGCGATGTCGAAACCACCTGGGCCAACCTGATCGCCGGCAAGAGCGGCGCGAGCCAGATCACCCGTTTCGACACCACCGATCACAAGTGCACGATCGCCTGCGAGGTGAAGCCGAAGGATCACGAGTGGGGGTTCGATCCTGACAAGCGTGTCGACCACAAGGTTCAGCGTCAGGTCGATCCGTTCATCGTCTATGGCATCGATGCCGCGGGCCAGGCGCTGGAGGATGCGGGCCTTGCTGAAATGGACCAGGCGCTAAAGGAGCGGACCGGCTGCTCGATCGGGTCGGGCATCGGCGGCCTGCCGGGGATCGAGAGCGAGTCGATCGTGCTGAAGGAACGCGGCCCGGGCCGCGTCAGCCCCCACTTCGTCCACGGGCGGCTGATCAACCTCATTAGCGGCCAAGTTTCTATCAAGTACGGCCTGATGGGCCCTAACCATGCGGTCGTTACCGCGTGTTCGACCGGCGCGCACTCGATTGGTGACGCCGCGCGGATGATCAAGGACGGGGATGCCGACGTAATGCTGGCGGGCGGCGCGGAATCGACCGTGAACCCGCTCGGCGTGGCCGGTTTCGCCCAAGCACGCGCGCTCAACATGAGCATGAACGATCGCCCAACACAGGCGAGCCGCCCCTACGACAAAGGCCGGGATGGCTTTGTCATGGGCGAAGGCGCTGGCGTTGTGGTGCTGGAGGAATACGAGCATGCCAAGGCACGCGGCGCCAAGATTTATGCCGAGGTGGTTGGCTATGGCCTTTCAGGCGATGCGTACCACGTCACCGCCCCGCATCCCGATGGCAAGGGCGCCGAGCTTGCGATGCGGATGGCGTTGAAGAAGGCCGGGCTGGAGCCTGGCGATATCGACTATGTCAACGCCCACGGCACCTCAACGATGGCCGACACTATCGAGCTAGCCGCGGTCAAGCGCGTGCTCGGCGACGATCTGGGCGGCGCATCGATGAGCAGCACCAAGTCCGCCATCGGCCACCTGTTGGGCGGCGCGGGCGCGGTCGAGGCGATCTTCTGCATTCTCGCCATTCGCGACCAGATCGTGCCGCCGACGCTGAACCTCGACGATCCAGACGAAGGCACCGAAGGCGTCGACCTGGTCCCGCATACCGCGCGCAAGCGCGAAGTCAGCGCGGTGCTCAACAACAGCTTCGGCTTCGGCGGCACCAACGCATCGCTGGTGATGAAGAAGGTCGACTGACATGCGCCGCTTCGCGGTCGTCCTGATCGCCGTCATGGCGCTGCTCGCGGTCGTCACTTTGAGCGGGGCTCTGGGCGCCGCGACGATTGAGGAGGATACCTCTTTCACCGTGCCGTCCGGCTCTTCGCTAACGTCGGTCGCGCGGAAGCTGGAAGACGAAGGGCTGATCAGTTCCGCCGACGCGTTCCTGCTACGGGCGCAGCTGATTGGTGGATCGGCCCCGATCCAGGCGGGAGAGTTTCTGCTGACGCCCGACATGGGTCAGGGCGCGATCCTCGAAGCGTTCCAGTCGGGCGATGTAATCCGCCGTTTCGTGACCGTTCCCGAAGGCATGCCTTCGATCCTGGTTCACGAGAAACTCATGGCGGAGGAGCACCTGACGGGGGAAATCCCGATCCCGGTCGAGGGTTCGATCCTGCCCGACACATACGATTTCGAGCGCGGTGAGGCGCGCACGGCGGTGCTTGCGCGGATGCAGGCGGCGATGCAGAACTACCTTGCCGAAGCCTGGCCCAAGCGCGGCGCCGACATCGCAGTGGCGAACGTGCGCGACGCGGTGATCCTCGCCTCGATCGTGGAGAAGGAAACCGGCGTCGCGCGCGAGCGGCGCATGGTGGCCGGGCTTTACTCCAACCGGGTGAAGCAGGGGATGTTTCTCCAGGCCGACCCGACGATCATCTATCCGATCACCAAGGGCAAGCCGCTTGGCCGCCGCATCCGCCAGTCGGAAATTGCCGCGATCAATGATTACAATACCTATTCCATGGCTGGCCTGCCAAAGGGTCCGATCACCAATCCCGGGCGCGAAAGCATCGCGGCGGTCCTCAACCCGGCAAAAACCGACGCGCTTTACATGGTTGCCGACGGCACCGGCGGCCATGAGTTCAACAAAGATTATGCCTCTCACCAGCGCGCGGTCGACAAATGGTTTGCGCTGCGGCGCGAGCGTGGCGAGATGTGACCGGCGCGCCGCTTCCCGCACCGTTGATCGTAACTGCCACGCTGCCCCCGGACCTCCATCGGTGGGCGACAGACCTCAGAACCCGGCATTTTCCGGCAGAGCGCAATTATCTCGAAGCGCACGTTACCCTGTTTCACGCACTCCCGCCCTCGGCAGAGGCGGAGGTGTTGGCGGCGCTCAAGGCCGAGGCTGCGGCGAACGTCCCCTTGGCCGCGCGGTTGGAAGGCGTGATGTCGCTCGGCCGGGGAACCGCGCTGCGCCTTTCGAGCGCGCCGCTGCTGGCACTGCGCGATCGCCTTGCGGGGCGGTTTCATGGATTGCTTACCGCGCAGGATTCGCATCGCCCGCGCCTTCACGTCACGGTGCAGAACAAGGTTTCGGTTGACGCCGCCAGGGCCTTGCAGGCCCAGCTCGGTCCGGTCGCCGTTCCGCGTGACTTTGCCTTCCCTGGCCTCGCGTTGTACCGTTATCGCGGCGGACCGTGGGACCATGTGCGCGACTTCGCCTTCCGCGGGGCGAGGGGAGGGGGGCATGATTGAAGTTGCCGACACGCTGACCGGCCCTGGTATGGTGATGCTGCATTTCGCCGCCGCGCTGCTTGTGGTGGCCATGCTGATGACCTCGATGCGACGCCTGCGTTGGCTGGCGCTGGCTGCGGGGCTCGCGGCGGTCGGGCATGCCGCGATCGAAGGTGCGTTTGCGGCGTTCCATGGGTGGCTGCTCCTGTTCATCGCTGTCAACGCTTGCCAGCTCGCGGTGCTGCTGCACCGTTCCCGCACGGGCGATCTGCGCCGTGAGGAACGCGCGTTGCTGGAGCACGTCCTGCAAGTCCAGGAACCGGCGAGCCAGCGACGCCTGCTTGGATTGCTGCGCTGGCGCGACGTGCCAACTGGCGAGGTGCTGATGCGGCAGGGGCAGGCAAGCCCGCCACTTGCCTATATCGCCAGCGGCAGCGCGGCGATCAGCCATCAAGGCCGCGATGTCGGCACGTGTGGCGCGGGCGACTTCGTCGGCGAAATGAGCCTCGTCACCGGCGAAAAGGCAACCGCCACCGTGACGGCGGCGGAGCCAATGCGTATCGCGGTGTTGGACCGTGACGCGCTCGCCCAGCTTGCCCGATCTGTGCCCGACATCGGTCATGCTCTCGATGGCGCGCTCAATCGCGGCCTGGCGGCCAAAGTCGTGCGGATGAACCAGTTCGCCAGCGAGAATCCGGCAGGGTGATCCAAGGCGCGTTTCCCCGGTTGACCGCGCCGCCCTGCCACACTAAACGCGCCGCCTGCCCCGCCACGGCGGCGGCTTCCCCTCGGGGCGGAGTAGCTCAGCCGGTTAGAGCAGCGGAATCATAATCCGCGTGTCGGGGGTTCGAGTCCCTCCTCCGCTACCAATCTCGAATCCGCATGGGTTCGCTTGCTTCCGCATATATCCGTAAAACTCAATTAAAACAGAATGATGTGAGTGATTCGCGTCCGCTTGCGTGCGCATGCATTCGCTTGAAGCCGGATTTGGTGTGGGGGTATTTTGGGGGTATTTTCCGGGGGTAGCGAAAAGGAGCGATACCCCCAATGGCCTTGAGTGAGATTCAGATCAAAAAAGCGAAGGCGGCTGAGCGTCCATACAAGCTTGCGGATGGGGAGGGATTATTCCTCCTCGTGCAAAAGAACGGCTCGAAGCTCTGGCGGCTGAGGTCGTTGAAGGATCGAACAGTGCACCTGCCCAGCTTGCAATATCTTACGATCCCGATCGTCTCACGATCGCGCGGATCAGAGAACTCGCGCACGTAGCAGGAGCGGAAATTTCCGGGCGCTACGGGCATGTTGTGTGGCAAACCGAGGGCATTAATTCGGTGCGCCGGGCGCAGACAGTCGCAGAACTGGTAGCCCGCGAATCCGGCGTACTTGAAGCAAATGCCGATGCGAGCGGAAAGCTGGTCGCCGAGTTCGACCGCCGGCGTACCGATGAGACCGCGATTGCCAATGCGCTGCAAGAACTGGGGGTTTCAATCAAGGCCGACAAAATCGCCGCAAATGCCAGAGATGCTGAAGAACACCGCCATGACGATAAAGATCATTCCGGGCACAGTCACGGCGGCATCTTCGGCGCTAATACTGAACTCTTTTTCTCGCTCGCTTCGGGCGCATTTCTCGCCATCGGCTTCGGGATCGAGAAGCTATGGGACGGGCATCCGGTCTGGCTGCCGTTCGCTTGTTATATAGTGGCATATTTCTTCGGAGGTTTCTTCACTCTCCGAGAGGCGTGGGACAATTTGCGCCTCCGCCGGTTCGAAATCGACAGCCTCATGCTTGTCGCCGCTGCGGGCGCCGCCTTTCTCGGGGAATGGGCCGAAGGCGCGCTACTGCTGTTCCTGTTCAGTTTCGGCCACGCGCTCGAACACTACGCGATGGGGCGCGCGAAGAAAGCTATCGAAGCGCTCGCCGGGCTTGCCCCGGACACCGCACGGGTAAAGCGCGGAACTGACGTAGTTGAGATCCCGGTCGAGGAGCTTGCGCTAGGCGACGTGGTAATCGTGCGTCCGAACGAACGCCTTCCGGCTGATGGCTTCATCCTGGTCGGCGTCAGTGCCATCAATCAGGCTCCGGTGACCGGCGAAAGCGTGCCGGTCGACAAGAGCGCGGTTTCGGATGTTGCTTCTGCGCGCGCCAACCCTGACAATCTTGCGGATGTCAATCGCGTCTTCGCGGGGACGATCAACGGATCGGGCGCGCTCGAAGTGGAAGTGACCCGGCGATCGAGCGATACGACCCTAGCCAAGGTCGTCCAAATGGTGAGCGAAGCCGAGGCTCAGCAATCTCCGACCCAGCGCTTCACGCAGCGCTTCGAGCGAATTTTCGTGCCTGCCGTGCTCGCTCTGGCCGGCCTGCTCCTTTTCGCATGGGTCGTCATCGACGAACCCTTCCGCGACAGTTTCTACCGGGCGATGGCGGTGCTTGTGGCTGCGAGCCCCTGCGCTTTGGCGATCGCGACCCCGAGCGCGGTCTTGTCCGGAGTGGCCAGAGCAGCGCGCAGCGGCATTCTGGTAAAGGGCGGCGCGCCGCTCGAAGATCTCGGTGCGCTCAAGGCCATCGCGTTCGACAAGACCGGTACTCTTACCGAAGGCGAACCCCGCATTACCGATGTCCAACCCGCGCAGGGCGTATCTGAAAACGAACTGCTTGCGATTGCCTCGGCGGCTGAAAATCTGAGCGATCATCCCCTGGCACAGGCGATTGTAAGGGACGGCAAGCAGCGGCTTGGCGATGAGACTCTGCCCGAAGCAACCAATCTCGAAAGCTTCACAGGCAAGGGCATCACCGCGCTTGTCGACGGTGAGCGGGTGTGGATCGGAAAGCTCGAAATGTTCGGGCAAGACGGGGTCCCTGCGCTCAGTGCCGAACTGTCGGATGCTATAGAGTCCATGCGCGAGCGCGGGCGAACGACGATGGGCGTTCGCTCGGAAACGCGCGATCTCGGAGCGATCGGCTTGCTCGACACGCCGCGCGCGGCGGCAAAGGCGACGCTCGAAGCGTTGCGCGGCCTCGGGATCACCCGAATGATCATGATCTCGGGCGACGACCAAAGAGTGGCCGATGCGGTTGGAAAGGAAGTCGGCCTCGACGAGGCCTGGGGCAATCTCATGCCCGACGACAAGGTCAAGGCCATCCGCAAGCTTGCCGGCCAGGACAAGGTTGCGATGGTCGGAGACGGGGTTAATGACGCTCCGGCCATGGCGAACGCAACGGTCGGAATAGCAATGGGGGCTGCCGGCTCGGACGTTGCATTGGAGACAGCCGATGTCGCGCTGATGGCCGATGATCTCGCCCGACTGCCTTTCGCCGTCGATCTGAGCCGACAAACCCGGTCAATCATCCGGCAGAACATGATCGTCAGTCTCGGAATTGTTGTCGTGCTCATCCCGGCAACCATTTTCGGTCTCGGGATAGGCCCCGCTGTCGCGGTTCACGAGGGATCAACGCTAATCGTGGTCGCCAATGCGCTTCGCCTTCTGGCGTATAAAGAGAAGGGCAGCGCAAAAGACATAGCGGAGAAGCCAGTATGAGCTGCAACGATGACTTCGATCTGGATTCGGCGGGCAAGCGACGCACATTGTGGATCGTATTGTGGCTCAACGTCGCAATCGCGGTTGGTTTCTTTGTCGTTGCCTATTTTGCGGACTCGAACGCGCTCTTGGCCAACGGGCTCGACAATTCATCCGATGCATTTGTCTACGCGCTCAGTCTTCTGGCTCTCACCCGTTCGCAATCCTGGAAACGAGGGGCCGCGCGTTTCTCAGGCATTATGCTCCTAGTCTTCGCCGGAGGCGTTATCGCCGATGCCGTCAGGCGTTTCATCGAAGGCTCCGAGCCGGGCGGCCTGATGATGATCGCCATAGCGGCCATCGCGGCGGTGGTGAACCTCATATGCCTGCGCATGCTCCAGAAGCTTCAGCAAAAGGATGTCAATCTGCGCGCAGCGACCACGTTTAGCTTCAACGATTTCATATCGAACGGCGGTATCATCGTCGCCGGGATCATCGTTATGCTTACAGGCGCAAATTGGCCGGATCTCGTGGTTGGGATCGCGGTTGCTGGCATCGCCCTGTATGGCGGGATCGATATCCTTCGCGATGCGCACAGGGATAAGCATGAGGAAGCAGGCACCCAACATATCAAAGGCGACGAATTCCGAAGATGATGCTCGAATTTTGCATTTTGGCCGCTGGATTGCCTCGGCTCCTTATTCAGACTCAGCCTGCGGCAACGCATCGCCGTCCTGAAAAAACTGCATCCGGCGACCATCCACTTCCCGATCGCATGACCTGGCGTTTCGCCTTCTGATCGGCCCAAAAACGGCCGACGCTCCTTTCACCTGTCACTACGAATAACATGTCGTCGTTTGCCAAAGGCGCTTTATCTCATCTGACGTGCTCCCCTGAAATGTGACCGGTTTTTGGTAGAGTCCGACGCAAAGGAGTCGGACGACAATGAAACGAAGCAGGTTCAGCGAAGAGCAGATCATCGCGGTTTTGAAGGAACAGGAGGCTGGCATGGCGACGACGGAGGTGTGCCGCCGTCACGGGATCAGCTCCGCCACGTTCTACAAATGGAAGTCGAAGTTCGGCGGGCTGGAGGTATCCGATGCTCGGCGGCTGCGCACGCTCGAGCAGGAGAACAGTCGGCTCAAGAAGCTGCTGGCCGAGGCGATGCTCGACAATGTTGTGCTGAAGGATCTGGCATCAAAAAAATGGTAACGCCCGTCGCGAAGCGGGAAGCCGTCGCCCATGCCCGTGAACAGCACGGGCTGAGCGAGCGTCGGGCGTGTAGTCTGGTTGGCGTGAGCCGCAGGGTGATCCGTTACGAGCCGACGAGGCCGGATGACGGGGCACTGCGGCAACGGTTGCGCGAGCTGGCGGCGGAGCGTCGCCGGTTCGGCTATCGCCGCCTGGGCT